>RXJC01000199.1 GCA_003963435.1 Bradyrhizobiaceae bacterium
GTGAACCGTCTTCCGCAACTCGACCGCGCCGCGATCCGCAAGCAGTTCGAGGCGCGCTTCACGGCGCGGCGCATGGCGCTGGACTATCTCGCAGCCTACCGCAGGCTCGCCGAGGAAAAGGCGCCGCGGATCAAGCTGGTGAGCAGCGCGGAGTAGGAGACGTTCGCCGCAAATCATGGCCGGGCTCGTCCCGGCCGTGACTGTCTGCCCCGATCCATCAACTCGTCATTGCGAGCGCAGCGAAGCAATCCAGCATTCTTTCCGCGGAGGGATTCTGGATTGCTTCGCTGCGCTCACAATGACGGCGTATGTGGTGCAACGGTATCCTACCTCACCACCACCCGCTTCGGCTCGACGATCTCGAACATCCTTGGAAACTCGTCCATCAGGCCCATCAGCTCGGCAAGCTTCATCGGATTGCCCGACAGCTTGACCTTCCCCGCGGCCACCGCCTCCGGAAAGCTCGTCAGCTTCGCGATCACCTCATCGAGCGTCGATCGGGCCAGCGTGAAGCTGGCGTCCGCGCCTTCCGCCTGCGCGCTCTCGGTATAGGTGAGCGCACAGTTCTCAAGATTGAGCACGAAGGTCTCGCCGGTATCCGAAAAGCTCCAGTTCAGCACGATGTGCTTGCCTTCCGCCTTCGGGCCGTTGAGGCGAATCCCCAGCACGTCCCAGAGCTGCGAGGTACGCAGCGCAGCCAGCGTCTCGCGCGGCATCGGCGGGCGGGCTGGCACCTTCGGCATGCCCTGGCGCAATTCCTGTGCGCCGAACAGATAGGCGTTGCGCCAGGTCGCGCTTTCGGCGGCGTAGCCGAGCTGCTCCAGCGTGTCGGCGAGCAAGGCGCGCGCGGCCGCGTTATCCGGCTCGGCGAAGACCAGATGACTGAGCGCCTGCGCGACGAAGCGAAACTCACCCTTGTCGAAATCGGCGCGCGCCCGCGCAAGGATCGCGTCCGCCCCGCCCATGTACTCGACATATTTCTTGCCCGACTCGACCGGCGGCAGCGGATCGAGATTGACCGGATTGGCATCGTACCAGCCGAGATATTTCTGGTAGATCGCCTTCACATTGTGCCGGATATGGCCGTAATAGCCGCGGCCGTGCCAGGCGCCCTCCAGGCTGTTCGGCAGGCGGATGGTCTCGGCGATCTCGGCGGCGGTGAGACCGTGGTTCATCAGGCGGATGGTCTGATCATGGGCGAACTTGTAGAGGTCGCGCTGCTGGCGGATCATCGTGCCGATGCGCTCGCGTCCCCACACCGGCCAATGATGCTGGCCGCACATCGCCTCGGCCTTGCCGTCCCAGAGCTGGAGCGCCTCGCCCAGATATTTCGACCAGGCCAGCGCGTCGCGGACGTCGGCGCCGCGGAACGGCAGCAGATTGTGGAAATTGTGGGTGCAGTTCTCGGCGAGGTTCAACAGCTTGTTGCGCGGGATGAAGAAGTGCATCTCCGCCGGCGCTTCGCTGTTCGGCGCCATCTGGAATTCGAATGCGACGCCGTCGATCACGCGCGTGTCGCCTGTCGCCATGATCAGGTCCGTGGGACGCAGCAGCGCCACCGATCCCGCCGCCATCGACTTGCCGAGGCCGCAATCGACCTGTCCCCGCGCGCCCTTGGCGAGCAGCGGCCCGAACTGGTACTGCGCCCGGCGCAGCATCGCCGGTCCCGCAATGATGTTCTCGGAGACGGCATGCTCCATGAACAGGTTCGGCGCGATGATCGGCACGCGTCCGGTCGCCAGCGCGTCCTCTTCCAGCACGCCGCGCGCGCCCCCCCAATGGTCGGTGTGGGTGTGCGTGAAGATGACGGCCGAGACCGGCTTGAGGCCGCGATGCCTGAAATAGAGATCGAGCGCGGCGCGGGCGCCCTCGATCGAGGTCAGGGTGTCGACGACGATAACGCCGCTGTCGCCCTCGATCAGCGTCATGTTGGCGATGTCGAGCCCGCGCACCTGGTAGACGCCCGGCACGACCTCGAACAGGCCGTGCCGCATGTTGAGCCGCGACTGCCGCCACAGGCTCGGATTGACCGTGGGCGGCGCCTCATCGGGGGCGAGGAAGCCGTAGGGCTTCAAGCTCCAGACCGTCCGCCCCTGCGGGTTCGTGATCTCCGCGTTCTCGATCGTGCCGAGAAAGCCGCGCGCGGCGTCGTCGAAATCCCGCGTGTCGGAAAACGGCAGCGCATTGAGCATGGCCTCATGCTGCGCGATGACGGACGCGCTCGCGTCCTTCGGCTCCTTGCTGGCGTCTGTCATGTCCGTGTCCTCCCGGCCTGTCGCGGGCATCTAACCGCATCTCGCCGGCGAATGCCATCGCCGGCGAAAGCGAGAGGACAGTGGATTCGTCTTCGTTCTTCCCGTTGTGGAGAAGGTGGCACCGTGTCTGCGCGCTTACGCGGCCATTCCTTCGGTCGCCGCCGTTGCAACTTCCGCCACCCGCAAGTCCCGCGCCATCACATAGCCGCCGCGATGTTGCTTGGCCCGGTACAGCGCCTTGTCGGAGCGCGACAGCAGCGCTTCCGCCGTGCGCCCGTCGTCCGGCGCGACGGCAACGCCCACGCTGACGCCGAGCTCGATTACCTGTCCGTCGACGTCGTATGGTGCGCTGATGGACTGCACGATGCGCCGCGCCATCGCCTCCGCATCAGCCGCCGCGCGCTGGACCAGCACAAATTCGTCGCCGCCCATGCGGATCAACAGGTCGTCTGGCGTGACGAGCGCCCTGAGCCGCCCGGCGACCTGCTTCAGCAGCGCGTCACCGGCGGGATGGCCGAACCGGTCGTTGGCCTCCTTGAAGCGGTCGAGATCGAGCGTATGGACCGCAACCATCCCGGCCGACAGCATCAGGGGCAGGTCCGCCGCCAACACCGAGCGGTTGGAGACACCGGTCATCGAATCCGAGCGCGCGAGCTGCTCGAATTTCCGTTTCAGCGTGATTTGGCTGATCGAGGCATTGAAGCTCAGCCGCACCATCTCGAAACTCGCGACCACATACATCAGAATGAGGAGCCCGAGGCCCACGTGGCGCAGATCCGGCTGCATGAAAGTGACGATCGCGGTGGGCCCGGCGATCGCGACGAGGTCGAGCAGCGCCGCGACTGGACGCAGCGCCAGCCGCGCAACCACGCCGGCACCGAAACCGAATCCGATCCCGATCGCCATCACGGAGCAGAGCGCATCACCCAGCACGATGCTGCGCGCAGCGAACACGCCAAGCACCAACGCCGTCGCTACGGTGCCGGCAATATAACGCCGCTCCCAGGTCGCGGCCTCGGCCCGATCGAGTCGCGGTGAACGCGCGAGACGACGACGGAAAGCAAGAATTTCGAACAGACGGGCGATTGCCACCACCACACCGGCGACCGTGAGGATCGCCGTCACCATGTCTCCGGTCTCGTAGGTCGTGATGGCGCCGACCATTGCGAGGCAGGCGGCCGCGAGAATGTTGGGCATCGTGGTGCCGTGAAGGCCCCAGATGACTTCCACATAGACGGCATCGGAAATCGACGCCCGTCCGGATTCCATTCTGTCGAAGAACATGCCAGCTCCCATCTGCTGGCATGTTCCTACCTCACATCCGTAAAAAGGGGTGCGTCGCACTACGCTAACATTGTAGCGCGCGGATTAACCGCGCGTTAGCCATACGCGCTCCTTAGCCCACCTTACATCCCCAGCAATCGCGGCAGCCACAGCGACAGGCCGGGCCAATAGGTCACCAACACGAGGAAGCTCAGCATGGTGAGCAGCCACGGCCACACCGCCACCGTGAGCTCGGTGATGCCCATCTTGGCGATGCCCGAGGCAACGTAGAGGTTGAGGCCGACAGGCGGGTGGCACAGGCCGACCTCCATGTTGACCGTCATCAGGATGCCGAAATGAATCGGATCGATGCCGAGCTTGACCGCAACCGGAAACAGGATCGGCGCCATGATCAGGATGATCGACGACGGCTCCATCACGTTGCCGGCCACCAGCAGCAGGAGGTTGACGAGTAGCAGGAAGCCGATCCACCCCAGGCCCTGGTCGATCATCCATTGCGCCAGCGCCTGCGGCACGTTCTCGTAGGTCATCAGGAACGAGAACAGCACGGCGTTGGTGATGATGTAGAGCAGCATCGCCGAGAGGTTCGCCGACGACAGCAGCACCCGCGGCACGTCGCGCAGCTTCAGGTCCTTGTAGATGAACACCGCGACGATGAAGGCGTAGACCGCGCTGACGGCGGCGGCTTCGGTCGGCGTGAACAGGCCGCTGTAGATGCCGCCGATCACGATCACGATCAGCAGGATGCCCCAGATCGACTTGCGGAAGGCATCGAAACGCTCCTTGAACGTCGCCTTGCGCATCCGCGGATAGTCATTGCGCCAGGCCCGATAGAACGTCGTGGCGCCGAGCAAGCAGGCCAGCACGAATCCCGGCACGATGCCGGCGATGAAGAGCTTGCCCACCGAGCTGTTGGTGGACACGGCGTAAAGCACCATCGGGATCGACGGCGGAATAAGAATGCCGAGCGAGCCGGATGTCGTGATCACGCCGGCGCCGAACCGCTTCGGGAAGCCCTGCGCGACCATCGCGGGCAGGATCACCGAGCCGATCGCGACCACAGTCGCGGGCGAAGAGCCGGAGATCGCCGCGAACAGCGCGCAGGCGACCACGCCCGACAGCGCGAGACCGCCGTACCAATGGCCGACCAGGGAGGTTGCGAACGCGATCATCCGCCGCGCCACCCCGCCATGGGTCAGGAAGTTGCCGGCAAGGATGAAGAACGGGATCGCCATGATCTCGAAATTCTCGATGCCCGTGAACAGCTTCAGCGCCACCGATTCCGTCCGCACGTCGGTCAGCGTGAACATGAAGCTGAGCACGGTGAGACCGAGCGCGATCGAGATCGGCATGCCCGTGAGCATCAACGAGAGCAGCAGCGCGAACACGATGACGACGCGCAGCCCCTGCGGCAGCGTGATGACGTGGCCGGCGTGCGCGAAGCATATTGCGACGATCAACACCGGCAGCAGCATCAGGATCCAGCCGAGCGGGCTGCGCTCGTCACGGACGACCTGGGTGGGCGTGACCGGCGCCGGATGCACCGGGTCCACGTCGACGCCTTCGACGCCCGCCATGTCGTGATGCGGCAGCTCGCCGGTGTGGTAGAACGACCAGGCGACCTGCAGGAAGCGGAAGCACATCAGGCCCGAGCCGAGCGGAATGGTGAGATACACCATCCACATCGGGGCTTCCAAGTCGTTGGACTGCTGCCCGGTCTGCCACATCTGACCGACGAACGCGGCGCCGAAATAGGCGACGATGGCGGTGAAAAGCGCGCCGCACAGAAGGCCGAAGGTGATCACGCGCCGGCGCGATCCGCCGGGAAGGACATTGACCAGCACGTCGACGCCGACATGGATGCCGGTCCGCACGCCGTAAGCGGCGCCGAACTTCGCCATCCAGATGAACATGTAGATGCAGAGCTCCTGCGCCCAGGACAGGTCGAGCGAGGCAAGCCAGGTGAAGGTCGCGCGCGCCGGAACGGCCAGGAAGGCGAGGTTGCGGGCTTCCGCCCATTTGGCGATGTCGATCGACAGCCCGGCACCGTAGCGGTGCAGCACGGCGACGAAGATGAGCGACGTCGCGGCCGCGATCATCGTCGCGATCAGCCATTCCTCGAGATGATCGAGAAAACGATTCAGCACACGCAGCAACTTGGATCCCCCAGCATAGGCTCGTCATTCAAGAGCGAAACGGCCGGGAGCGCGCTCACCCCCGACCGTTGGTGTTGTTCTTGTTGGGCCCGTGGCCGTCAGTTCATCTTGACGTCGAGTTCCTTGGCGATGAGGTCGAGCACTTCCTGCCCGACCCGGCCCTTGGCCCATTGGTAGGTCGGATGCATCGCTTCCTGCCAAGCCTTGCGGTCGGCGTCGTTCAGACTATGCAGCGTGGTCTTGCCCGACTTCTTGATCTCGGCGAGTGCGTCCTCGTTCTCTTTGCGCGCGATCGAGTTGGTGTAGTCGGTCGCCTCGGACATCGCCTTTTCGAGCTGACCGCGAACGTCGGCCGGCAGGCCGTCCCAGAACTTGGCGTTCACGATCACGGCGTATTGCAGATGTGCGTGATTCGAAACGGTAATGTCCTTCTGCACCTCGTAGAACTTCTGCGTGAGGTAGTTGGACGGCGTGTTCTCGCAACCATCGACCACGCCGGTTTGCAGCGCCTGATAGACTTCCGAGAAAGCCATGATCTGCGGGATCGAGCCGACGTTGCGGAAGTACTGGTCGGCGATCTTCGACCCGGAAATGCGGAACTTGAGCCCCTGGAAATCCGACGGCTTGATCAGCGGCTTGTTGGACGAAACCATGTGGAAGCCGTTGTCCCAATAGGCGAGGCCTTTGATCCCCTTGGCCTGGAGCTTGTCGAACAGGAACTTGCCGACCGGGCCCTTCATTGCGGCGGCGTAGGTGTTGTCGTCCTTGAACAACCAGGGCAGGTCCAGCGCCTCGAATTCCTTCACGCCGAGCGGCGCGAATTTCGCGGTCGAGGGCGCAAGCATCTGCACCGAGCCGAGCTGCAGGGCCTCGATCTCCTCCTTGTCCTTGTAGAGCGTGGAGTTCGGGTAGACTTCGACCTTGACCTTGCCGTCGGTGTATTTCTCCGCGAGTTCCTTGAACTTCAGCGCGCCCTTGCCCTTAGGGGTGTCGTTGGCGACGACGTGGCTGAACTTGATGACGATGGGACTCTGGGCCTGGACGATGGCCGGAGCCAAGAGAACAGCAGCAGTGGCGACCGCCGCAAGCAGCTTGCGCATGAAAGTAACCTCCCAATAACTCGGAAATCGGGTTCTTTTTGTTTTTCAGGTCAGTAGTGGCAGCAATCCGCAAGCCGAACAACTAGACCTAAGCCCAACTTGTCGCAGCCAAGCTAGCTCGACGGGCGCGGTTGACGCAACCCGGCACGCGCGCCCGTCCCTGGAAGCGAGCGCTTATGCCGCATTGCGGCACTGCACTCAGCCTTTGCGTTGGGCAACGATGAAGAGCCGCCGGAACGGGAACAGGGTCTGCCCCGCCGCATTCTTCGGATAGGCCTTCGCGACGCGCGCGCCATAGGCGGCTTCGAACGCGATCTTCTCGTCTCCCTCCAGCACGTCGAGATAGCGCGTCAGCCAGGTCCCCTTGGTCCACTCCTTGACCGGGTTATCGCCCTCCAGCACTTGCAGATATTCGGTCTCCCAGATGTCGATATCGGCCGACATCGGCGCAAGAAGATCGTGATAGAAGGCCGGCCCCTCGACCGGCGGCGGCGTGACGAGATGCTCGACCTTGGATCGCCACGGACCGTCGAGCGCAGTCTCGCCGATCAGCACATGCGACGGCGCCAGGAAGTTGCGCGGCATCTGCACCGCAAGCATGCCGTTAGGCTTCACCTTCTCCATCACCGACGGAAACAGTGCCGCATGATTGGGCAGCCAGTGCAGTGCGGCATTGGAATAGATCAGGTCGTATTGCTTCGCCGGACGCCAATGGCCGAGGTCCTCGTGGGACCATTCCACATTCGGCGCCGCCTTGCGGCCGGCGGCGACCATTTCGGCCGAACCCTCGACGCCGGTCACGGCGGCCTCCGGCCAGCGCTCCTTGATCAGTTTTGTGACGTTGCCGGCGCCCGCGCCGAGATCGGCAATCTCGCGCGGGCCAAAATCCGGAATCCGCATCAGGAGGTCAACGGCGGGCCGGAGCCGGTGACCGGAGAATTTCAGGTATTGCTGCGGATCCCAGACCATCGTCCGACGCCTTTTCTTTTTGATGTTTCCTTCGCCAAGGCTTTTTTCCTTCGCCAAGGCTCTTGTCCTTCGCCAAGGCTCTTGGTTACCACTGCTCATCCCCGCCGGGCAAATCACCCGGCCGGGACCGGGCAGGAAACGAACTGCAACAAGCAAAAGCAAGCAAGAGAGCGTGTCACCATGGACCTCGGGCTCAAATCGAAAACCGCTGTCGTCACGGGAGCCAGCATCGGCATCGGCCGCGCCATCGCCAAGGGTCTGGCCGCCGAAGGCGTGCGCGTCGTCGGCGTGGCGCGGCGTACCGATCTGCTCGCCGAGCTGGCGCAGGACGTCGGCGGCGGGCTGATCACGCCGCTCGAGCAGGACGTCATGGCCAAGGACGCGGCGGAGCGGATCGCGGCCTTCGCGCTGAAAGAGCTCGGCCATGTCGACATCCTCGTCAACAACGCCGGCGGCAGCCGGCCGCTGCCGGTCGATGCGCCCGACAGCAAATGGGACGAGGCGATCGCGCTGAACTTCACCAGCTACCGCCGCATCGCCCATGCGCTGCTGCCGCAGATGATTGAGCGCAAATGGGGCCGCATCGTCAACATCACCGGCAAGTCCGAGCCAGAAGGCCTCAACGCCGCCTTCGCGGCCAAGGCCGCCGTGCATGCCTGGGCCAAGGGCCTGTCGCGCGAGATCGGCGAGCACGGCATCACCATCAACTGCATCCCGCCCGGCCGCATCATGAGCGAGCAGATCCGCCGCAACTACGCGCCCGACTATCGCGAGCGCTTTGCGGAGGAAGAGATCCCGGTCGGCTATTGGGGCGAGCCGGAAGACCTCGCCGCCCTCGCGGTGTTTCTGGCCTCACCGGTCGCGCGCTACATCACGGGGACGGTAATCCCGGTGGACGGGGGCTTGCGGCGGTATCAGTTCTAGACACGTACTCATCCCCTGTCCTGACAGCCTGGTTCCGCGCAATCTGCGCCCACTGATGTCGGAACGGTCACCCCGCCGGCGCGTTGTCTCCATATAGAAGGAGAACATCATGAGCGTTGAAGGCAAGATCAAGGAAGGCGCCGGCTACATCAAGGAAGAGATGAACGAGCACGGCAAGGATCCGGAGAGCCAGCGCAAGGCTCAGGAGGGACGCGATCTTCGCAATGAGGGCCGCATGGAAGACGGCAAGCCGCCGAGGACCACCAAGCCCGGCACCGGCCACTAAGCCGACCAGATTCGAAACCGCCTCCGACCAACGTCGGGGGCGGTTTTTGTTTGAGCAATATGAGCGCGCGGAACATGCAGCGCATCGCGCCGTTGCTCCGGCCTCACTGGAGGAAATTCATGCCGAGGACGTCGCTCGCCGAGATCGCGAAGGATATGGCCGGGATCGACATCGCCATTCTTTCGACCCACACCGAGAACGGCAAAATCGCCAACCGTCCCATGAGCAACAACGGCGATGTCGCCTATGACGGCACGTCCTGCTATTTTGCTTCTGAACGGACTCGCACCGTGGCGGACATCCAACGAAACCCGAAAGTCGCGCTCGGCTTTTCGTCGGAAGCGGGCCTGTTGTCGAAGGGGATCTACGTCGCCGTTGAAGGGACTGCCGAACTGATCCGGCACAAGGCGGCCTTCCAGCAGCATTGGACCAGCGATCTCGACAAATGGTTCGACCACGGCATCGATACGCCGGGCATCGTCCTGATCAAGGTCAAAGCGAGCCGCATCACGTATTGGAAGGGACGTGAAGAGGGTGAGGTCCTGATCTGACCGGCGCTGTGATCATGCGCCGCTTCCTCGATTGGTTCTTTCGGAACCGCGATACGGGTGCCATCACCATCGCGCAGTGGCCAAACCTCTCTCTATGGATCGTGATCGTCGCGGGCCTTCTGCTTTGGATCTGGCCTTCGCAGGGCAAAGCCAGCGCCGGCCTGACGATGGTCGTGAAAGGCGGCCTCATCATCTGGGGCGCCGACGAGATCACCCGCGGCGTGAATCCCTGGCGGCGCTGTCTCGGCGCCGCCGTCGTGCTCTACGAGTTCATCACGCTTGTGCCGTAAGGTGGGCGCTACGAAGTACGCCTAACTCTCTCGACTTGCTCTTCCCAGCGCATCGCGCCGCCATGTACCCGGACTGACGCCGACTATCGCGGAGAAGACCCGCGTGAAGTGGCTCTGGTTGGCAAAGCCGGACGAAATAGCAACCTCGGACAGTGATGGACCGCGCTCACTCATCAGCCGCTTGGCGGTTCTCACGCGATGATGCAGAAGCCAGCGATATGGCGGCAGGCCGGTCGCAGCGCGAAACGCACGAGAGAAATGGCTGACGGAGAGGCCGAGCTCCGTAGCGATCGCTTGCAACGGCAGCTTGCCGTCGAGATCCGCTTCAAGTTTGTCGCATGCGCGCGCGAGCTGCCATGGCGCAAGCGCACCGCGGCCGGTCTCGGCCTTGTGCCGAAACCCTCCGTAGGTCTGCGCGACATGAGCGGTCAGCGCCAGCATCATGTGATCGATGAAGAGCTGGTTGGCCTCGTCCGGCCGGCGCAGTCCCTCACGCAAGGAGGCACCGATATGACGGACGATGGCGTCGTCGTGTCCGACGGGACTGCAGTCGAGCGCATCGATGCGCCGTGCCCCCGATTGATCGGCGAGACCATCGAGCGCCGAACGCGGCACGTAGAAATGCAGAGAGTGAAGCGGCTTGTCGATCACGTAGCGGGGGTCGGACTTGAGATCGTACAGATAGGTCGTGCCGGCATGGACATCGGCCTTCGTGAGGTGACGGCCCTGCTCCCAGATCTCGCACTCCGGATAGTCGCGCAATTTCAGGCTGACGAGATAGGCATCTTCAGCAGCAAACGAACCGGACAGACCCAGCACAGGATTGTCGTTTCGCGTTTCCGTGACCGCGATCTCGGCATTGCGCAGCGACCGGGTCATCAGCGTGGGCGGCGCTTCCTCGAGGCGGAGGAATGCTCCGAGCCGGTCACCGTATGCACCTGTTCTGGTCATCCCATGTCTCTTCGGTGACGTCGAGGAGCAGCCCCACAGCTACCTGCCATTTGCAGAGTCGTATATGGGTATTCGCCCACCGCTGTCCACGACCGTCGACGTCGCACCCGGAGCACCCATTTGCTTCGCCTCCGATCGACCATCGTCAGAATTCGTCAAACATTTCAAAATGATCGGCCGGTCCCCCGACGGCGTGAGGGGCCGTCGAACCGCGAATGGACATCACGACTTTTCACAAGCGCACGCAAGCGACGCGTCCCCGGGTGGGCGAAGCAGGATCAGGCAAGGCACGGCAGGATCAGGAAAGACACAGGTCTTCGCGCCGCCTAGAACTCCGTAAATCGACGGCATCGGAATCTCGACGGATCGCCTTCGGACCCGATTCATCCCTCGAGCAAAGATCAACAGACCTGCCGTTCGGCGCCGCTCGGCGGCGGCTGAAACGATGATCGACTTGTCGCGCATCCGCGACGCGCCGCCACACGAGCAAAGCTATGAGCAAAGTCGTCTTGCGCGAATCTCCGAGCGAAATCCCTGCCGCGTCCCAAATGCAGCGCGACCCGGCAGGAGATCGGCCCGCTGCCGATGTGGAGATGGCCCGCGTGCTCGGCACGGTACCTTTCCGCATGGCACTGGACTCCTCCGGCGCCGGCATTGCTCACTGGAAGCACGAGCCGTTGCACGACGTCGTCGCGCCCATGAGCCACCACGTCATCATGGCTTACAACGGCGCGGTGCAACGCATGGAGCGGCGGTCCGGAAAATCCGTCGCAATCGGGACGTTTCGCCCGGGAGCCGTGATCATCATCCCCGAGGGATCGAGCTCCCGGTGGGACATTCCGAAACCCGTCGACGTCGTTCAGCTCTACCTTCCGCAGACGACGCTGAAGCGCGTTGCGGACGAAGCCGAGGCCGGCGCACCGGCCGAGCTCCTGGAGCGAACCGCACATCCGGATCCCGTCACGTCCCGCCTGCTCCTGAGCGCGGCGGACGTGCTGGAAGGACACGAGGCGCTGGATACGCTGTTCAGACAGCAACTCATGGATTTGCTGGCGACGCGTCTTCTGGCTGCGCACACCGGCTCGCCAAACGCGATCGCGCCGACCAGGGGCGGGCTCGCGCCGAAGACTTTGCTTCGGGCAATCGAGCGGTTGCGCTCCGACAGTGATGCCGACGTATCTCTTGCAGCGCTTGCCGGCGAGGCCGGCTTGTCGCGCTTTCACTTCTGCCGCGCCTTCAAGGACAGTACCGGGCTTTCTCCGCATGCCTGGCTACGCCAGCACCGGCTCGAGCAAGCCATGAACATGCTGCGCGACACAGACGAGTCGGTCGTCTCGATCGCCGCCGCCCTTGGCTATTCCTCGCAGACCGCCTTTGCCGCGGCGTTTCGAAAGCTGACCGGGGAAACGCCGAGCGATTGGCGGCGGCGCGCGCGATAGCAGCAATCGCGCTGCAAACGCGGCAATCGCGCTGGGGCACGAGCAAATCCGGTTCGCTAGACATTCATGGTGCCCCCACACCTGCAATGGAAGCAGCAAATGCCCTTCATCACATCCGTCAGCCGGCTCGCGAGCACCTCGCGGCGAAACATTCTGGCAACGACACTTCTGTACACGGCGTCGTTGACCGTCCGCTCGACCTCGGCAGTAGGGAGCGACGCCAAGAGCGCGGCGCTCTCGATCGGCAAGCACGACGGTACAGCCTTCGTCACCACCAGCGACGGAGTCCAGATCTTCTACAAGGACTGGGGACCGAAGTCGGCGCAGCCGATCGTCTTCCATCACGGCTGGCCGCTCAGCGCCGACGACTGGGACGCCCAGATGCTGTTCTTCCTCGGCAAGGGCTTTCGCGTCATCGCGCATGATCGCCGCGGCCATGGCCGTTCGAGCCAGGTCAGCGACGGTCACGACATGGACCATTATGCCGCCGACGTCGCCGCACTCGCCGGGCATCTCGATCTTCGCAACGCCGTTCACGTCGGCCACTCCACCGGTGGCGGCGAGGCGACGCGATACGTGGCGCGCCATGGCCGCGATCGCGTCGCCAAGCTCGTGCTGATCGGCGCCGTGCCGCCCCTGATGCTGAAGACCGAAGCCAATCCCGGCGGACTGCCGCTTGACGTGTTCGACGGCTTGCGCCGGCGGCTCGCCGCCAACCGGTCGCAATTCTATTTCGAATTCGCGAGCGGTCCCTTCTACGGCTACAATCGCCCCGGCGCCGAGCCCTCACAGGCCGCCATCTGGAACTGGTGGCGCCAGGGCATGACGGGCAGCAGCAAGGCCCATTACGACGGCATCAAGGCTTTCTCCGAAACCGACTTCAGCGAAGACCTGAAGAACATTGCGGCGCCGACGCTCGTCCTGCATGGCGGCGACGACCAGATCGTTCCCGTTGCCGACTCGGCACCGCTGTCGGCCCAGCTGCTGAAGCACGGCACATTGAAGGTCTACGACCTGCTGCCGCATGGCCTCTGCACGACGCATCCCGACATCGTCAATGCCGACCTGCTCAGGTTCGTAACGGCCTAAAGCATGATCCGGAAAAGTGCGAAGCGGTTTTCCGAAAAGATCATGCGCAAACAACAACCGAAAGCGCGATGACGATTCATCCATATCTCATCGCGCTTTGGCCTCAGCCCCATCGCAATCGCATCAATCAAGGATCTGTCAACATGCGCATCGTCATCATTGGCGCCGGCTTCGCCGGCATGTATGCCGCTCTCTCAGCCGCCCGCCTGCGCGACATCCAGGGCGCTTCGCCCGACAAGCTCGAGATCGCGCTCGTCGCGCCCGAACCGACGCTCGTGGTTCGCCCCCGACTGTACGAGCCGAACCCCGAGACCCTGACCGCGCCGCTGCAAGACGTCTTCAAGGCGATCGACGTCGTCTATGTCAGGGGCCATGCCGAGGCAATCGATACCAAGTCCAGGGTGGTCGAGGTCGCTGCCGCGCAAGGCACCCGGAAGAAGCTGTCCTACGACCGGCTGGTGGTCGCCACCGGCAGCCGGTTGTTTCGGCCGAACGTTCCTGGCCTTGCCGAGCACGGTTTCAGCGTCGACCAGCTCGATGACGCCATCGCGCTCGATCGTCACCTGCACGGGTTGTCGAGCCGCCCGGCCTCGAAGGCACGCAACACCGTCGTCGTCGCAGGCGGCGGATTCACCGGCATCGAGGCGGCGACAGAGGTGCCGTCGCGCCTGCGCAAGATTCTCGGCAAGGACGCCCAGCTGCGCGTGGTTGTTGTCGACCGCAACGAGGCGATCGCCCCGGACATGGGCGCGGGGCCCCGCCCCATTATCGAGGAGGCGCTGCGCAAGCTCAGCATCGAGACCAGGCTTGGTGTCGGCGTGGCCTCGCTCGACAAGTCCGGCGTCACGCTTTCCAACGGCGAGCAGATCGAGTGCGAGACAGTGATCTGGGCGGCCGGCATGCGTGCGGCGCCTTTGACGGCGCAGATCCCTGCCGAACGCGACCAGTTTGGCCGGCTGCTCGTCGACCGTGAACTTCGCGTCCCGTCGGTGAGCGGCGTCTTCGCCACCGGCGATGCGGCACGGGCCGCGTGTGACGATGTCGGCAATTACGCGCTGATGTCGTGTCAGCACGCGACCCGGATGGGCGCCTTCGCCGGCAACAACGCCGCCGCCGAGCTGCTGGGCGTTCCGACCAGACCCTACCACCAGAAAGCCTACGTCACCTGCCTCGACCTCGGCGAAGCCGGCGCGCTGTTCACCCGCGGCTGGGAGCGCGCGGTCGAGATGGTCGGCGACGTCGCCAAGAAGACCAAGCAGGAGATCAACACGGTCTGGATCTATCCGCCCAAGGCCGAGCGTGCCGCGGCGCTCGCCTCCGCCGATCCCGAGCGCGTCACCGCGCTCTAGCAACTACCCCCCAACCTCGAAAAGGAGACCAACATGAATCTGCACAACGCTTCCATTGCTGCGAAACCCGAAGAGCTCGTGCCGTCGCGCTATGCGGTGCGCATCGGCGACATCGACGTTCTGGTGGTCAGCGACGGCGTGCTGCCGCTCCCGACCACCATGCTGGCGCACAACGCTGACCCGGCCGTAAGGGCCAACTGGCTGAACGAGATGTTCCTGCCTCAGGATGCGTTCGACTGGGCACTGAATGCGGTGATGGTGCGCAGTGGGGACAAGACGATCCTCATCGACGCGGGACTGGGGTCCGATCCTGACCTGCATCTGCCGCGCGCTGGACAGTTGATCAAGCGCCTGGAGGCTGCCGGAATCGATCTCTCGTCCGTGACCGATCTTGTGTTGACCCACATGCACATGGACCACGTCGGCGGGCTCTTGGTCGACGGCGTGAAGGAGCGGTTGCGCAAGGACCTGCGGATCCACGTCGCCGCCGCCGAGGTCAAGTTCTGGGAGTCGCCCGACTTCACCCACACGAACATGCCGCAAGGCTTCCCGGATGCGCTTCGGGCCGCCGCCAAGCAATTCGTGAAGATGTACGGCAGCCAGATCCGGAAGTTCGACGAGCAGCATGAGGTTGCACCCGGTGTCGTCGTTCGCCGCACCGGCGGTCACACGCCCGGACATAGCGTGGTCCGCGTGGCGTCCGGCGGTGAGGCGCTGACATTTGCCGGCGACGCTGTGTTTGCCGTCGGGTTCGACCAGCCCGAATGGCACAACGGCTTCGAGCACGACCCTGAGGAGGCGGCGCGGGTTCGCATCCGGCTGTTGCGGGAGCTCGCGGAGAGCGGCGAACTGCTGGTGGCCACGCACATGCCGTTCCCATCAGTCGGTCATGTCGCGGCCGCCGGCGATGCCTTCCGCTGGGTCCCGGTGTTCTGGGACTACTGACCGCTAAGGACAGACCAAACCGGAGCGCGCGCCCACAGACGATCGAGCGCGCCCTCCGGATCACACCCGTCACGGCGGCCGCAACACCGAGAATCGGCCGCCGCGACCTGCAAACTCCGACCAATTGGTGCGGCTGGCCGCACGAGAGACAAGAACATGCAAGATCAAAAGGTCGTTGTCGTCACAGGCGGCACGTCAGGCATCGGCCGGGCAGCGGCGCTCCGCTTCGCGAAACAGGGCTATCAGGTGCTCGTCACCGGCCGCCGGGCGAGCCTGATTCAGGAGACCATGCTGCAACACGAGAACATCGCGGGAATGACGGCGGATGCGGCGTCCGCCGAAGACGCCAAGCGAACCATTGCGACGGCACTCGACAAATGGGGCCGCCTCGATGCGCTGGTCAACAATGCAGGCGCCGGCGCAATCCTGTCGCTCCCCGATGTGACCGGCGATCGCATCACAGACATCTTCGCCGTCAACGTACTTGGCCCAAGTCTGCTCGCGGCGGCAGCGCTTCCTCATCTAAAGGCGAGGCGCGGCGCAATCGTCAACGTCTCCAGCACCTTCGGACACAAAGCAGCGGCTGGACTATCGCACTACGCAGCCAGCAAAGCCGCCGTGGAGCATCTGACGCGATGCTGGGCCCTGGAGCTGGCCCCGTTCGGGATCAGGGTGAACGCCGTTGCACCGGGCCCAACGGAGACGGGCGCGCTGACGGGCATGATGGGATTGTCGGCGGAGCAGGCCGCCGCGGTCGAGGAACAGGAGCGCGCCAGCATCCCGCTCGGCCGTCGCGGCGTGCCCGACGATGTCGCTGGATGGATCGTCCAGCTCGCCGGGCCTGCCTCGGCGTGGGTCACCGGTCAGGTGATCGCCATCGATGGCGGCCTGGGACTGGCATGATCTCGCGCGGCCCATGGCCTACCGGCGCGAGATCGAAGCAGCACGTGAGATTCGAGTCGCCGAACGACAGATAGTCACAAACTGCTTTCCCCGGCGCAAGTTCGCGGTTCCTCGCGGACGAGCACCCGGACTTCACCCGTGGCCCGCCGGTGGGACCACATACAGCGTCAGCGCAAACACCGCATAGATGAAGATCATCAGCGCGCCGACGAACCATGCCGAGCGGCCGCTGGCGGTGATGAAGGCCGACGTGACCGTCGCGATCATCACCATGGTGATCGCACCCGGCCAGAACTGCAGGTCCATCGGCTTCGGCCCCACCACATAGCTGAGCAGCACCAGCGCGGGCGCAACGAACAGCGCGATCTGCGAGGCGCTGCCGAGCGCGATGCTGACGGCCATGTCGAGCCGGTCCTTGCGCGCCGCGGCGAAGGCCACCGCAAATTCGGCGGCGGCGCCGACCAGCGAGACGACGATGAAGCCGACAAAGGACGGGCTCATTCCGAAGGTTTCGGCGGCTTTTTGCACCGATTCCACGAAGATCTCGCTCACCAACGCGACCAGCACGGTGACGACCAGCAGCGTGCCCACGGCTACTCCGATCGGCCAATGCGCCTCGTTGTCGTCGCCGTGATCGGCGCTGACGAACAATTCCCTGTGGGTCACGAGTGAGAACAGCAAGCCGAGCGCGTAAGCGAGGATCAGCAGGATCGAAATGCCGAGGCTGAGCTTGTTCAGGATGCCGCCATCCTGCGGCACGTGCTCGAGATCGGCCACCGCGGACGGCGCGAGCAGGGCCACGGTCGCCATCAGCAACAGGCCGGACGAGAGCCGCGCGCCGGCGCGATTGTACTCCTGTACGTGATAGCGAAGGCCGCCAAGCAGGAGGCAGGCTCCGAGCATGAACACCGCGTTGGTGACGATCGCGCCCGCAATCGAAGCCTTCACCAGCATGTATTGGCCTGCCCGCAGCGCCGTGATGGCGATGATCAGCTCGGTGAGATTGCCGAGCGTGGCATTGAGCAGTCCGCCCACGGCATCGCCGGTCTTCGCGGCGACCGCCTCGGTGGCATGGCTGAGCAGGGCCGCCAGCGGCACGATGGCAAGCACGGCCAGAACGAACAGCAGCGTGTGGGAATGCGGAGCCGCCTTCTCGGCCACCAGCACGACGGGCACGAACACCAGCATCCACAGCAAAGGAGTCTTCCGGATTTCCCTGAGCAGGATCTGCATGTCGGCCGCCCTTTGCATCGATGCCCTCATGGAAAGGGTCCGCGAGCCTGCTTGCGGGAGTGTTGATCTGGCTCAATGGCGGCCGACAGATGCGCGCCATGGGGGCCTGGCGTGGGTGATCGCGGGCGGCGAGAACGCAGTGTTTTGCCCGACGGGTCAACGCGAATGCAGCTACGCGTGCCGCCGAGGCGCGCTTCGAAAACCCCTTATCATTCAAGGGCCCCTCTACTGTGCATGGGGTTGTTTTTCGACTTTTTGCCTTGAGCCTTCACCCCGCCTGCAGGATCTCCGCAATCGCCGCCCCCGCCGCGATGGTGCCGAGCTTGCCGCCGACATCCCGCGTCGCCCTGCCCTCGCCGATCGATTTGGCCACCGCCGTCTCGATGGCACGCGCCGCCTCTTCATAGCGGACGGCGCCGCTTTTCTCGCCATGCCAGGCCAGCAGCAAGGCGGTCGACAGGATCAGCGAGACCGGGTTGGCGGCGTCCTGGCCGGCAATGTCGGGCGCCGAGCCGTGCGCGGCCTGCGCCATCGCATGGCGGTCGCCGACATTGAGCGAGCCGCCGAGGCCGAGGCTGCCGGAGAGCTCGGCGGTGAGATCCGACAGGATGTCGCCGAACATGTTGGTGGACACGATGACGTCGAAACGATCGGGGCTCCGCACCACATGCGCCATCATGGCGTCGACCAGGATGTCGTCGACCGCAAGTCCCGGATAGGCTTTTGCCGCCTCGCGGCAGATGTCGAGGAACATGCCGTCGCCGAGCTTGAGCACATTGGCCTTGTGCACGATGGTGAGGTGCCTGCGCCGCCTCATCGCCAGACGGCAGGCGGCGTGCGCGATGCGCTCGCAGCACAGCCGCGTGATCCGTCGCAGCGAGATCACGACGTCAGGGGTGACCAGCATCTCGCCATTGCCCTGCTCGAGATTGCGGTCGGCGTAGAAGCCTTCGGTATTCTCGCGCACTACGACAAGGTCGAAGTCACCGAGACGGCCGGGCCGCCCCGCATAGGTGCGCGCCGGCCTGATATTGGCGTAGAGGTCGAGGTTCTTGCGGAAGTGCTTGGATGGATTGATCTCGCCATGCGCCTCGTCCTTGAAGTCGAAAGTCGCGGTCGGCCCCAGGATCAGGCCGTCGGCGGCCCGGACGATGTCGAGCAGCTCGGGCCGCACCGTCGTGCCGAACTGCCTCAGGCTGGCATGCCCGACCGCATGCTCCTCAAGCCGCAGATTGAGCTGGAAGCGCTCGGAGGCCGCGTGCAGCACGCCCGTTGTCGCGGTCGTGATCTCGGGCCCGATGCCGTCACCGGGCAAAACGACGATGTGCATGGGGGCCTCCTGAAATCGCAACAGCGATGCGATCATACGCCGATGGCCGGCCTCATCGCCCAGCCTTCATGCATACACAGCATGCAGGCATATGTCTGTGGCAGGCGGCTCGGCCGTAGTACATGCCAAAGTCCCTGATGGCCACGCGCCGGAGCCACGCGCCAACGCAATGACAATCACGTTACCCACTGCTGCGCGCGAGCCCGACCGCCCCGTCGCCGATGGCCTCCCGGCAGCCCAGCGCCGCTGGGCGATCGCCGCGATCTTCACCGCGCTGGCGATGGCCTCGCTCGACACCGCGATCGCCAACATCGCCCTGCCCGCCATCGCCGCGGATCTGCACGTCACGCCGGAGCAGTCGGTCTGGGTCGTCAATGTCTACCAGATCGCGCTGGTGGCGACGTTGTTGCCGCTCGGCGCGCTGGGCGAGATCGTCGGACACCAGCGCATCTATCTCGGCGGTCTGATCCTGTTCACCATCGCCTCGCTGTTCTGCGCGGTGGCGTGGTCGCTCGACAGCCTCCTGGTCGCGCGCACGCTGCAAGGCCTCGGAGCCAGCGGCATCATGAGCGTCAACACGGCACTGGTGCGCTTCGTCTATCCCGGCCGCATGCTCGGCCGCGGCTTCGGCCACAACGCGCTGGTGGTTGCGACTGCCTTTACTTTCGGACCGTCGATTGCCTCCGCCATTCTCGCGCTCGGCCCGTGGCCCTGGCTGTTCGCGGTCAATATCCCCTTCGGCCTCATCGCGATCGGCATCGGCTTTGCGATGCTGCCGAAGACGCCGCGCGCCGATCATGGCTTCGATTTTCTCGGCGCGGTCCTGGCGTCGGCCTGCCTCGGCCTGTTCATCACCGGCATCGGCAGCGCCGCGCACAATCTGTCGCCTTTCATCGTGGGCCTCGAGCTGGTCGCGGCACTCGCGCTCGGTGTGGTCCTGACGCGGCGCCACGCCGACCATCCCGCGCCGATGCTGCCGATCGACCTGTTCGCCCGGCCGATGTTCGCGCTGTCGGCGGCGACGGCCGTGTGCTCCTTCGCCGTGCAGGGCCTCGCCTTCGTCTCGCTGCCGTTCTACTTCGAGGACGTGCTGGGCCGCTCGCAGGTCGAGACCGGCTTCTTCATGACGCCGTGGCCGCTGGTGGTCGGCATCATGGCGCCGATCGCCGGACGCCTGTCCGACCGCTACGCCGTCGGCCTGCTCGGCGGCATCGGCCTCGTGCTGCTGGGTCTCGGCATGGCGCTGCTGGCGACGCTGCCGGCCAACCCCGCGATCCCCGACATCATCTGGCGGATGGTGATCTGCGGCATGGGGTTCGGTTTCTTCCAGGCACCGAACATGAAGGCGGTGATGTCGAGCGCGCCGCCACATCGCAGCGGCAGCGCCTCCGGCATCGTCGCCACCGCACGCCTGACCGGGCAGACGACGGGCGCCGCGCTGGCCGCGTTGTGCTTCGCGCTCGCCGGTCACGAGGGCGCAACGCTGGCGCTAGCGCTCGGCGCCGGCTTCGCCGCGCTCGGCAGCGTGATGAGCTTTTTGCGGCTGGCGGTGAAGTAAAGCCTTCAGGCCAGATGCCGGGCTACCGTGACGTCGATCGTCTCCGCCGGAATCACAGCCTCGTCATCGAGCGCGGCAAGACGCGCGTCGATGTCGTCGATGACCTTGCGCGAGAACGGCCCGAGATGGGCATAGGCCGCGATCATCTGCACCGCGATCCGCGCCGAGGAGGTGTCGCGCTTGGCGCAGTTCATGAAGGTCTGCCATAGCGGCCCGCGCGCCTCGGGGATGGCCGTGATCACGCGGTGCACGGTCTCCATCGCGCCGATCCGCGAACGGATGTCGCCCTCCGCGAGCTCGTGGCGCTGCCTGGAGCGGTCGAGCAAGGTCATCAGCTTGTCGACACGGCCGGCATAAGCGGCCGGGCTGTAGATGCGCTCCAGCACGGTCCTGTAGTCCGTCAAGATATCCCGCAACGGCCGCACCGGATCGAAATTGATGCCGCTGGTGCACTGGTCACCGCCTGTCGTCGAAGCCAGATCGTGGTCCGAATGCAGCCGGCCCTCCTTCGCAAGCCGCCGCGTCAGCTGCGTGTTCGGTAGCGCATAGAGCAGGCCGACCATGGCGACGGGAATCGCGGCCTCCTCGATGAAATCGATCATCGCCTCCGCCATCGAGACCTTCTCGTTGTCGAAGCCGACGATGAAGCCGGCGGTAACGAGCATGCCGGCCGCATAGATCTTGTGGATGCTCTCGGCAATGTTGCGCCGCGTGTTCTGCTTCTTGCGCATCGCGACCAGCGTTGCGGGATCGGGGCTTTCGATGCCGACGAAGATGCCGAAGAAGTTTGCGGCGCCCATCAGCTCCAGGAGTTCAGGATCGTCGGCGAGATTGACCGACGCCTCGGTCGACAGCTCGAAGGGATAGTTGTGAGCGCGCTGCCACTCGGCAAGCTGCGGCAGGAATTGCCGCAGCGACTTCTTATTGCCGATGAAATTGTCGTCGACGAAGTCGAGATGGCCGCGGTATCCCATGTTGTAGAGCGTCTCGAGCTCGACGAACATCTGCTCGGCCGTCTTGGTCCTGGGCACGCGGCCGTAGAGCTCGATGATGTCGCAGAACTCGCAGGTGAACGGGCAGCCGCGCGAATATTGCACACCGAGATAGAGGTAGTCCTCGAACTTCAAGAGGTCGAAGCGCGGCACCGGCGTCCTGGTGACGTCGGCCTGGAATTTCGGCGCGGTGAAGACGCCGGAGCGCGCCCCGCCCTCCCAGGCCGCGATGAAGTCGTCGATCACGCTCTCGGCCTCGCCGAGCACTCGGAAGTCGGCCTTCTCGTAGATGTGTGGGCTGGAGGTCGGATCGGGACCACCGACGACGACAGGCTTGCCCGCCGTACGGCACTTATCGATCAGGCGCAACGTGTCGGCCTGCTGCGGCAACATGCCGCCGGTGAAGACGACGTCGGCCCAGGCGAGATCGTCGTCACCGAATGCCTGCGTGTTGCAGTCGATCAGCCGGACGGTCCAGCTCGAAGGCAACATCGCAGCGACGGTGATCAGACCGAGGGGAGCCGCGGGCCGCCGAACGCCCATCAGCTTGCAGGATTCGCCAAAGCTCCAGAACGATTCCGCCGTGAACAGCGGATAGAGCATCAGCACGTTGCATCGGCTCGGCACGATCATGGAACTCCTTCAGTCGTCGCCCGCAGTGTAGCGAAGCATCGCGGTCTTGCACCCCGACAATGGTGGCACCTTCGCCGATCAATGCGTCCGGAACGTGCCCAGCGTCGTCCCAGACCGCATCTTGGCGGCGAGAGAGGAACTCGCTTGGGCCGGGGCCGGCTACAGCCGTGACACCGCTCGGCCCCTCATGTTCCCACGCCGAGAAAATTTGCGGCAGCCAGCCCTCGCACTGTTGATTTGAACAGTTCCAGTTTGCCGGACACATTGCGCGCCTCGGTTCAATCGGTGGATTGGGCCAATCAGGGGACTGCGATGGCAAACCTAACAATCAACGGAACAACCTTCACCCTCGACGTCGAGCCGGATACGCCGCTGCTGTGGGCGATCCGCGAGAATGCCGGCCTGACTGGCACCAAATACGGTTGCGGCATTGCACAATGCGGCGCCTGCACGGTTCACATCGAAGGCGTCGCCACCCGCTCCTGCGGAGTCTCGGTCGGCGAGGCCGAAGGCAAGAAGATCACCACGATCGAGGGGCTCGCCTCGGGCGGCACTCTGCACAAGGTGCAGGAGGCCTGGATCGCCCAGGACGTGCCGCAATGCGGTTACTGCCAGAGCGGCATGATCATGGCGGTGGCAGCGCTCTTGAGCGAGAAGCCGAAACCGACCGACGCCGACATCGACGAGGCCATCACCAACATCTGCCGCTGCGGCACCTTCCAGCAGGTGCGCGAAGCGATCCACACGATCGCCAGCGCTTAAGGAGCCGCCCCATGAACAAGCATGTTTCTCCCAGGATGAATCGCCGTGCCTTCGTGATCGGCAGCGCCACGCTGGGCGCCGGCCTCGCCATCGGCCTCGACCTCCCCTTCGGTCCCACCGTGGTCCGCGCCGCCGACGGCTCGCCCGAGATCGGCGCCTGGGTCGTGGTCAGGCCCGACGACACGGTCGTGATCCGCATCGCTCGCTCGGAGATGGGCCAGGGCTCGCTCACCGGCCTCGCCCAGCTCGTTGCCGAGGAGCTGGAATGCGACTGGACCAAGGTCACGACCGAATATCCGACGCCGGGCCAGAGCGTCGCCCGCAAGCGCGTCTGGGGCGACTTCTCCACCGGCGGCAGCCGCGGCATCCGCTCCTCGCAGGACTACGTCCGCAAGGGCGGCGCCACCGCGCGCGTGATGCTGATCCAGGCCGCGGCCGACGCATGGAAAGTACCAGTCTCCGAATGCAAGGCCGAGAACAGCGTCATCACCCACACCCCGACGGGCCGGACCACGACCTACGGCAAGGTCGCGGAAGCTGCGGCAAAGCTGACGCCGCCGGCCGACGTCAAGCTGAAGGACCCGAAGGACTGGAAGCTGATCGGCAAGGGCGTGAAGCGGCTCGACACTCTCGACAAGACCACCGGCACCATGACTTACGGCATCGACGTCAAGCTGCCGGGCATGCTGAACGCCGCGATCAAGGACTGCCCGGTGTTCGGCGGCAAGCTGAAGAGCTTTGACGAAGCCAAGATCGCCGGCATGAAAGGCGTCAAGAAGGTCGTCAAGGTCGGCGACACCGCCGTCGCCGTGGTCGCCGACACCTGGTGGCACGCCAAGACTGCGCTG
>RXJC01000204.1:0-3473 GCA_003963435.1 Bradyrhizobiaceae bacterium
GATTGTCTCCAGGTTGAATGGATGCAACCTCAGTCTGGTCTCAGGCTGGCTCGCTATCCACTCCCCATGGAATCTTCGCTGCGCTCGCAATGACGGGGAAAGAGCGGTCCCCTACTCCACCGGCTTCGGCGAGCGCTCCAGCAGCACCGTCTGGATCCCGCAGGTGCCGCTCCGCACCGTCATGATGCGCGTGCCCGGCTTGCGGCCGTTGCGAACGTCGCTGACGTCGAGGCCGGCGGCGATCAGGCGGGCGCGGGTGGCGTCGATGTCGGCGACGCGCCAGCTCAGGCCCCAGAGCCGGTCATGCGCGACGTCGCTACCTGCCACCGGGCGGCGCACCACCTCGACGATGAGATCGCCGCAGCGGAAGAACATCAGCTGGCCCCAATCCTGGTGCGAGCGGTCGAGCGCCAGATCGAGGCCGAGCCGCGCGCCGTAGAGCGCGGCGGCGCGGTCGGAATCCTCGGTGGTGATCACGACGTGGTCGAGCGCGTCGATCGGCGCGACGTCGGTCGCCGGCGAGAGCGGACGCTCGTCGGCGAGCTCAAGGAAGAACATGCGCACGCCGCGCGTGAGTTCCGTGGCAGCGCGCGTGCGCTTCCAGTGCAGCACGGCATCGGTGACGGCATCGCTGCTTTCGACCTCCGCGACCGGGTCCGGTCTCAAGGCCACGCGTTCCAAGCGCCGATGCGCCTTGCCGATGTCCGCGACACGAAAGCAAAGGCTGGCGAGGACGCCTTCCTGGTCGTCGAGCAGCGCGCGCATGCGGTCGGCGACGACGCTGTAGCCGCTCGGCGCCATCAGCTCGATGGTCATGTTTTCGAGGGTGAACAGCACCCGGTCAGCGCCCTCGCCGGAGTTCTGCCAGGCCGGCACGCGGGCGAGCAGCGTCTGATAGGCCGCCTTGGCAGCGCCGATATCCCCGACCAGGACGACGACGTGATCGAGGCCCGTGATCATCTTCCCCCCATTTTGACCTACGTGGAACCCGTGAGCCGAGAGGCGGCGTTTGTCCGGGCTTGGCATTGGCGTGTCATGGTCGTATTCCGGCATCATGCCGACCTCAAGCGCTTTGGGCGCCGGTTTTGCGAATAATTTCAGCGTCCCAAGAGCGGAACCGGTGCTACAGTATTCCGCCGGCCGGGACCACAAGCGCACTACGGACAAGCAATGCAGGCTCTCTTCATCGGACAGACCTATATCGACGTCGTCTTCATCACCGACCATATGCCGACCGGCGATGAGAAACACGTGGCCTCTGACTACGCGGTCTCCTTCGGCGGCAATGCGGTGACGGCGGCGTTCTGCTGCGCCAAGCTCGGCATCGTGCCGGATCTCATCGCCACCGCGGCCAATGACTGGCTGGGACGCATGTTCCAGGACATGTGCGCGAAATACGCGATCTCGCTGCATCCGCGGAAGGTCAACCAGTCCTCGCTGTCCTTCATCATGCCCAAGGACGGCAAGCGCGCCATCGTCCGCTGCCGCGACGACGAGCACATCCATCCCTTCCCGATCCTCAACCTCGGCGGCTGCCGCGCGCTGCATGTCGACGGCCATCAGCCGGATGCCGCGCTCCACTACGCCAAAGTCTGTCGCGAGGCCGGCATCCTGACCTCGCTCGACGGCGGCGGCCTGCGCACCAACACGCACGAGCTGCTGGAATTCATCGACGTCGCCATCGTCGCCGAGCGCCTGTGCGAGCAGATGGACCTGACGCCGGAAAAGATGCTCGACTACCTCAAGAGCCGCGGCTGCAAGATCGGCGGCGTCACCATGGGCGAGAAGGGCCTCTTCTGGTACGACGAAACCGGGACGGTGCAAGTGATGCCGGCGATGCCGATCCCGCGCGAGCGGGTGATCGACACCAACGGCGCCGGCGACGTCTTCCACGGCGCCTATATCTATTCCTACCTTGCCCATCCCGGCAAAAGCTGGCGCGAGCATTTCGACTTTGCCCGCGCCGCCTCGACCTTCAAGATCCAGCGGCTCGGCAACGAGGCCGGCCTGCCGACGCTGGTCGACATCGCCAAAGTCAGGCACGAGTTCGAGGTCAGGGTGTAGAACAGATGGGGCGCGTCTTCGTCGCCGGCAGCATCAACATGGATGTGGTGGCGACGGCTGATCGCCACCCGCGCGTCGGCGAGACCGTCGCGGGCCGGCAGGTGCTGTATTTTCCGGGCGGCAAGGGCGCGAACCAGGCGGTGGCGGCGGCGCGGCTTGGCACGGGGACGACGCTGATCGGGCGGCTGGGGAAGGATTCGTTCGGGGCCGAGCTGAAGGCCTTTCTCGGCGACCAGGGCATCGATCTCGGCTATGTCGTGGAGACGGCCGAGGCGCACACCGGCACGGCCATCATCACGGTGGCGGAGGCCGACAACACCATCGTCGTCATTCCCGGGGCGAACGGGCTGGTCAGCGCGGATGATGTCAGCATCGTGCCGATGCTGAAGGGTGATGTCGCGGTCAGCCAGTTCGAGATTCCGCTGCCGACCATCGCCGCGTTCTTCCGACGCGCGCGCGAGGCTGGTGTGGTGACCGTGCTCAATCCGGCGCCGGCACAGAAGATGTCGAGCGAGCTGCTCGCGCTGGTCGACATCCTCGTGCTGAACGAGACCGAGCTCGGCTTTCTCGCCGGCGTGGAGCTGTCTGAAGACGATCCGGCGGCGCGGATCATCGATGTCGCACGGAAACTTCAGGCGCGCGCGGACCAGACCATCTGCATCACGCTCGGCAAGCGCGGCGTGCTCGCGCTCGCCGGCCGTGACGAGATTGCGGTGCCCGGGCGCGCCGTGAAGGCGGTCGATACCACCGGCGCCGGCGACTGCTTTGTCGGCGCGCTCGCCGCGCAACTGGCGGGCGGTGTGCCCTTACGCGCCGCCCTCGCCTTTGCCAACGCCGCCGCCTCGATCAGCGTGCAGCGTATGGGCGCGGGGCCGTCGATGCCGACGGCTGCGGAGGTGGCAGCGGTGCTTGGCGCCGGCTGATCAAGCCAGCGCGCTCTTCAGGTCAAAGCTCTCGTCCGCGGCCTGCTCCGGCGTGATCGAGCGGCCCATCGCCTGCAAACGGCGGCCGAACATGTGATCACCGGCGCGGTTGATGGACTCGATGCCGAGCAGCTTGTCGCCCTTGTAGCAGAACGCCGAGAAAGCTTTGTTCGCAGGGCTGCCGCGCAGCACGACGCGGTCGTAACCGGTGGTCAGCCCCGCGATCTGGAGCTTGTCGTCGCCCTGGTCGCTCCAGAACCAGGGATGGCCGTCATAAGGCTTCTTGTCGCCGGTGAGGCGGCCTGCGAGGCAGCGGGCGTGATCGGTGGCGTTCTGCACCGATTCCAGCCGCAGCGATCCGCCGAAGCGCGGGCTGGCAAAAAGCGCGCAATCGCCGATCGCGGAGATGTCAGGATCGGCCGTCGCAAGATATTCGTCGACGATGATGCCGGCGGCGACCGGCAAGCCGGCCTCGGCCGCCAGCTC
>RXJC01000204.1:3523-3747 GCA_003963435.1 Bradyrhizobiaceae bacterium
TCGATGTTCGGCAACACGCCGACGCCGACCACCACGAGATCGGCGGGCAGATGCCGTCCGTCGCTCAAGGAGACGCCGGTGACCTTGCCGTTCTCGGCTTCGATCGACGTCGCCTGCACACCGAGATGAATGCGGATGCCGGCCTCGCGATGGCGCGCCTGGAAATATTCAGAGACCTCCGCCGTGACCGCGCGCGCCATCACGCGCGGGGCGAGCTCGAGCAC
>RXJC01000413.1 GCA_003963435.1 Bradyrhizobiaceae bacterium
TCTGCACAAGGACATCTTCCTGCGCACCTCCACCGGCTACGAGGCGCGGCTGAACTCCGCCTTCGTCGACATGAACAAGGGCACCGTCTCCTCGGACGAGCGTGTCGACGTCAAGCTGACCAACGGCACGCTGACCGCGGATCGCCTGCGCATCACCGAAGGCGGCGACGTCATCCGTTTCGAAGGCAATGTGGTGATGCATCTGGACAAGCTGGACGAGCCGGCGGCGCAGCCTGCGCCGGTCGAGCCGGCGCCGCCGGTGAAGACGCGTACGCCTCAAAACAAATCTGCCAACTCAAAGTGATTTTCATGACCAGCATCTTTTCGCGCAGCGACGACAAGCGGTGCGCCATCGTCGGTGCGGCGACGCTTGCAATCGGCATCGCGCTGGCCGCTGGCAGCGCGGCGATTGCGCAGAGCGCCATGCAGGGCGTGCCCAACGCGATGCAGGGGTTTTCGCAGAACCGCGACCAGCCGATCCAGATCGAGGCCGCCTCGCTCGAAATGCGCGACAAGAAGAAGGAGGCGACCTTCGCCGGCAATGTGAAGGTCGTGCAGGGCGACACCACCATGACCTCGAAGACGCTGGTGGTGTTCTACGAGTCGGGCGGCGACAAGCCGGCCACGCCGCAACCCGCAGCGAAGGGAGCCAAGGGCGCGCCGATGCAATCGGCGCAACCGGGTCCCGGCGGCAGCTCCTCGATCAAGCGCCTGGAGGCGCGCGGCAATGTCGTGGTCACCCAGAAGGACCAGGTGGTGACGGGCGATACCGCCGTGTTCGACACCAAGACCAATCTCATCACCATGCTCGGTGGCTCCGGCCAGGTCGTGCTGACCCAGTGCAAGAACGTGCTGCGCGGCGATCGCCTGATGGTCGACATGACGACCGGCGTCTCGCGTGTGGAATCCGACAACGGCCGGGTTCAGGCGCTGCTGCCGCAGGGTGGCGGCAATGATTGCGGTTCGGGCAAGGGGGGCGGGGCGCCGCCCTTGCAGCTCCCCGGTGCAAGTAAACCAAAATAAATTCAATAGCTTGGCTTGGATGCTGCCGAACCGAGGTTGAAGCTTGGCCGGCGAGACTGTATTTACCGCGCAGGGCTTTCGAAGCGGGGTCCGCCGCTTTTCGGGCGTGTTTCACTGGGCATGAGACATCCCTTCACTCATGCTGCGTCGGCGAATCGCAAGGCCGGTGCGGCAGACCGCGCGAATTCGCGCGGGATCGTCGCGAAAGGCTAGAAGGCGGGGATGGTCGATCTCTTCAGCATGTTCCGTCGGCGCCCCGCCAAGCGTGGCCGGCCAGGATTTGCGCGTCAGGACATCACCGCGCTCGGTGACAGCGTCGGCGGGCTCGTGGCCAGCCCGATCCGGGACGCGCCGCCGATGGCCCGCGACCAGGCGATGCAGGCGCCCGGCCAGTTCCAGGGTGATTATCAAGGCGACTATCAGGCTGACTATCAAGCCGAGCCGCGTCGGCAGGCCGTTCACCCCTTGCGGGCCGCTGCCAGATCGAATGGCGATGGCGGGCCCCAGCTGCTGAAGCGGCCGGGCTTCCTGGCTGTGCATAGCGTGGAAAAGTCCTATGGCAGCCGCCGGGTGGTGCGCGGTGTCAGCATCTATGTGCGCCGCGGCGAAGCCGTCGGCCTGCTTGGCCCGAACGGCGCCGGCAAGACCACCGTGTTCTACATGATCACCGGCCTGATCAAGGCCGATCGCGGCGCGATCGAGCTCGACGGCCACGACGTCACGAAACTTCCGATGTACCAGCGCGCGCGGCTCGGGATCGGCTATCTGCCGCAGGAAGCCTCGATCTTCCGCGGCCTGACCGTCGAGCAGAACATCCGCGCCGTGCTTGAAGTGGTGGAACCCTCGCGCAAGAAGCGCGAGGAGCAGCTCGATTCCCTGCTCGACGAATTCAACATCACCCGCCTGCGCAAATCGCCCTCGATCGCGCTCTCCGGCGGCGAGCGTCGCCGCGTCGAGATCGCGCGCGCGCTGGCGACGCGGCCGAACTACATGCTGCTCGACGAGCCCTTTGCCGGCATCGACCCGATCGCGGTCGGCGACATCCAGGATCTCGTCCGCCATCTCACCAATCGCGGCATCGGCGTGCTCATCACCGACCACAATGTGCGCGAGACGCTCGGCCTCACCGATCGCGCCTACATCGTCTATGCCGGTGAAATCCTGACCGAGGGGAGCCCGGATGAGATCGTTGCCGATCCGGATGTCCGCCGCCTTTACCTTGGCGAGGAATTCCGCCTCTAGCCCGTTTTTGCGTTTCGTCAAGACGTGTACATCGGGCTCGGACTAGGATAAGCAAAAATCGGACCAATTTTTGGGAACGGTTCTTGCTTCATGGCGCTCACGCAGAGATTAGAGTTCCGGCAGTCGCAGTCGCTGGTGATGACGCCGCAGCTGATGCAGGCGATCAAGCTGCTGCAATTGTCCAATCTCGATCTCACGACCTTCGTGGAGGAGGAGCTCGAGCGGAACCCGCTGCTGGAGCGGGCCAGCGACGAGGCCCCCGCGGGCGAGGCCCCGGCCGAGGCCGGCCAGTACGGCGATAACGACGATTTCGGCGGCGGCAGCGACGAGCCGGGCGGCGGTCCGGGCGAGGCGTTCGAACCGGGCCAGGAAGAATGGATGAGCAAGGATCTCGGCACCCGCGCCGAGATCGAGCAGACCCTGGACACCGGCCTGGACAACGTCTTCTCCGAGGAGCCGGCCGAGGCCGCGGCGCGCAACGCCCAGGACGCCGCGCCCACCACCTATACCGAATGGGGCGGCGGCGCCTCCGGTGACGAAGACTACAATTTGGAAGCTTTTGTCGCGGCCGAGACAACGCTCAGGGACCATCTCGCCGAGCAGCTTTCGGTCGCCTTCACCGCGCCGGCGCAGCGCATGATCGGCCAGTATCTGATCGACCTCGTCGACGAGGC
>RXJC01000593.1 GCA_003963435.1 Bradyrhizobiaceae bacterium
AGGTTGAGCGCATCGAGCAGCGCGTTGAACAGCGCGACGTCGCCGGTGCGGATCTCGACGTCGCGGACGCCGAAGGCGCTGGTTGCTTCCAGCGCCAGCGCCAGCATCTCGGCGTCGGCCGCGGCACGATCCTGGCGGCCGAACGATTCGATGCCGGCCTGCAGGAATTCGCTGGCCTGGCCGCTGCGGTAACGAAACACCGGGCCGAGATAGCTGAACCCGGCGGGCTGGCCGGCGCGGTCGGAGGCGAGATAATCCCGGGCGACGGGGATGGTCAGGTCCGGGCGCAGGCAGAGCTCCTCGCCGGAGAGATCCGTGGTCAGGTACAGGCTCTTGCGGATGTCCTCGCCGGAGAGGTCCAGGAACGGCTCGGCAGGTTGCAGGATGGCGGGCTCGGCCCTGGCATAGCCAGCCTGCGCGAACGACAACAGCAGCGTATCCGCCCAGGCGGCGGAGCCGGCAGCATTTGAGGTGGCGGTCGCGGTCATAACAGGGGTCCATCGTCCCGGTGGAACCGGGCAGGGCAGGGGAAGGGACAGGATTGGCGGAGCCCTTAGCATGGCCGATGCGCGGTTTCGACCTCCAAAGGATCAATCGCTTAACGAGTTTGGCACGAAGCCAGCCCTTCATGCAGGACCCCAGGAAAGAGGCGCATTCGGTCCGGTCAAGGTAATTTAATACCTTAATTTCCCTAGCGTGTGCCGCTCCCGAAGTGCAGCGCGGACCTCATTCGATGGGGCCGGGGAAGTCCCTGATCGGCCCCGGCGCCGATCCGTCGGTCGCGACGTAGGCAGGCGCTGCCGCGGCGAGTCCGGCTTCTTCTGCGAGCTGCTCCGCCAATTGGAGGACCCTCTGCCTTCTGCCGGGGTCGGTGAGACGGAGAAATGCCCTGATGAGCCGCAGCTCCTCGCATGGCCCTGCATCCGGCCCGTCACCGCCATTCATCGTAATGCCTATCATCGCGATCGTCACCGTACGTGACGTTCATCGCCCTTCGTGAACGCAGCGGCGAACGACGTCGCGGTGCGGCCGAGTGCCCGGCGTCACAATGATAAATTGAGCGCTGCCGACAAGTCGCCGCATACTCATTCTGGGTATGGCGGATGATCCGTTCGCCGTAGCCATCGTTTACAACATCAATGCTGGTTTTCGATTCATGCGCAATGCTTCAGATATCATCCGGACGGTCTCGCGACATACGCTCGCCTATATGCTGTTCTCGATGAGCGAGCTGTTCCGGCACTATGAGGATTTTGATCCGCTGGACCTTCTGATCGTTCATGCGGTCCTGAACGCGAACGTCATCCATGTGATGAACGATCCGGTGCTGGATGAGAAGTTCTCCAGCATTCATGCCGTGGAGCCGGACGTGATCAAGCAGGGAGTCTCTCGTGCGGCACTCTCACGCTTTCTCAGCCTGCCGCTCGAGACGGTTCGCCGTCGCGTGACGGGGCTGAAGCGGCGGAAGATTCTCGAAGAGACCAAAGCCGGACTGATCGTCACCGAGCAGAACGCATTCAGGTTTGGAAACAACCACGAACTGCAGAAGACCAACATGCTGCTGCTGACCAAGCTGCTTCGCGATCTCAAGCGTGCCGGCATCAATGGACCGGATGATCTGCGCGCCTCCAAGGAGACCGCGTCCGCAAGGAAGGCAAAGTAGGCGGCACGACATGGATCAGGGCCTTCTCGATATCGCGCACGACGGAGCGCAAAAGCCGGCCACGGACCGCTTGATGTCTTTCCACGGTCTCAAGCCGTCGTCCGCCCTCGAGCTCAAGGCCTATGACATCGACCATTTCGGCGAGACGGAGAGGTATGCCGGCGCGTGCAGCGTGCCCTTGTCCCCCGGAGCGAGGGCAATCATGCGGGCGCGGCTCAGCTTGCCGAGCCTGACCCTGTCTGTGGTGAAGACCTTTCCACGGATCATTCGCGGCTATCAATTGATGAATGCCGCCGCCGTCGTGCTGCCGATGGATGGCGTGACCTCGGCCCGTATCAACGGGCAATCGATGGGCCATTCCATCGTCATGCTGAGAGGCGGCTCCGATTGCCTGGTCTACGAACCGGAGGGCCGGCTGGTAGCAGTTGCGTATTTCACTCCGCCCCCGCGCGAGCCCTGGAGTCAACTGGGCGATGGCTATCATCTGGTGAACCCGGCGTCGGACCTCCTTGCCTCGTTACAGCATCTGGTCTCTGTCACGCTGGAGATTGCAGCGCATGACCCGGACTTCCTGACGGAGCCTGCATCGGTGACCGCCGTCGAGCAATCTCTGCTCAGCACGATGGAAGCTGCGTTGCGCACCGGCGCGAAGGACAGGGCCGTATCGTCCACGATGGAGAGCTACCGGCGCATCGTCGCGGACATGGAGAGATTGATCCAGCAGGATCTGACGGTCTGGCTCAAGGCGCCCGAGCTCGCGGCGCAGATAGGTGTGTCCGTCCGCACGCTCCAAAGTGCGACGCAGGCCATCTGCGGCATGAGCCCGCATCGCTATAGCCGGATTCTGCGGCTCTGGTCGGTCCGCAAACAGCTGCGCATCGGTGCGGGGCGGCGTAGCGTCAAGGCCTGCGCGATTGCGCACGGTTTCTGGCATCTGGGCGAGTTCGCGGCGAGTTACAGGGCGGCCTTCGGAGAGCTGCCCTCCGAGACTTTGCAGCGCGCGATGCGGGAAACAATCTAGCCCGTTCTGCCGTCCCAATCGCCCAGCACCGCCTGGACCAGGGCCAGCGCGGCCACCGCGGCGGTGTCGGCGCGCATGATCCGCGGTCCCAGGGCCAGGCGGAGGATCTTGGGCTGCCGCAGCAGCAGGGCTCGTTCTTCCTCGGCAAAGCCGCCTTCGGGGCCGATCAGGACGTCGATACCGTGTCCAGCGGCGCGCGCCGCCTGCAGGGCCTGAACCGGGTTTGCGACCTCGGCGGCCTCATCGCAGAAGATCAGCAGGCGGTCGGCCGGGCGCTGGCTGAGGAACCGCTCCAAGGGGACCGGTTCGGCGACGGTGGCGATGCCTAGGATACCACATTGCTCGGCGGCCTCGACGACATTGGCCCGCATCCGCTCGGTGTTGACCCGGGAGGCCTGGGTGAACCGGGTCAGCACCGGTTGCAGGCTGGCGGCGCCCATTTCGATGGCCTTCTGAACCATATAGTCGAGCCGGGCGTGCTTGAGCGGGGCGAAGACGTAAGCGAGGTCGGCGAGCCGGTCCTGTGGCCGGGTCTGCTGCAGGATGACGAGGCCGTCCGGCCGCTTGCGGCCTTCAATGGCGGCCTGCCACTCGCCGTCGCGGCCGTTGAACGCCAAAACCTCGGCACCGGCGGCAAGCCGCAGCACGTTGCCGAGATAATTGCTCTGGTCGCGGTCGAGCGCGACCCTGGCGTCCTGGGCGAGGGAGGCGTCGACGAACAGGCGCGGAGCACGAAAATCGTGGGAGGGCATGGTCCAAAAGTCCAATTTGGCGCCGTTATTAACCGAAAGCAGCCATTCCGGGGGTAAATATTGCCAAAACGCCGCGACGGCGCGCCGCGCTCTTGCCCTATTCGGTGGGTTGTTAAGGGCCGGCGGGAATCGTAAAATCGCGAGCACGCTGGTTGCGCTTCAATTGGGAAGACGCTGAACCCCGTCAGCTCCTGCCGGAGAGACTTTCTTGATGATCCGTCATTTGATGGTTCCGATCACTGCCGCCATGATCACCATGGGCGCTGCCGGTGCTTACGCGCAAAGCGCGTTCCCGGCCCCGTTGCCCAATCAGGCTGCCACCAGTTCGGCGTTTCCGCCGGTGAACGGCTCGGCGCCGGTCGCGTCGGTTGGCGCGGCTCCGCAATCCTCATTTCCCGTCAACGGCGCGGCACCGATCGGCGGCGCTGGTGCTTTCGGCGCGGCTCCGCCAACCCAGGCCGGCCCCGGCGAGGACTGCATGAAGGCGTTCATGCCCCTGCGCGAAGAGGCCGAGAAGCGCGGCAAGCTGATCAAGGCCGCGAGTGATCGTCATGCGCCGCCGGACGAGGCCTGCAAGCTGATCCGCAATTTCAGCCAGGCCGAGTCGAAGATGATCAAATACATCGACACCCACGCCGCCAAATGCGGAATCCCGCAGCAGGTCGGCGCGCAGATGAAGGACGGTCACAAGAACACCGAGGCCATGGCGGCAAAGGTCTGCAACGTTGCGCTGCAGATGCAGCAACAGCAGGCGCGCCCCGCCGGCCCGTCGCTGAGCGAGGTGCTGGGGTCGGGCTCTGCGCCTGAGGCCAATGTCGGCAAGAAGGGCGGCAGCACCTTCGACACGCTCAACGGCAACGTCCTCACCCGATGAGCGACACATCCGCCCGCGTTGCCGATTCCACCGGCAACTGGGTCGATACGCTCGCGCCGCGCTGGGCGCGGCCGTATTTGCGATTGTCCCGCTTCGACCGCCCGATCGGCTCCTGGCTGCTGTTGATGCCCTGCTGGTGGTCGGCGGCGCTCGCGAGCGGCATGGCGCATGACGTCCGCGCACTGCCGCTCACCATCGTGCTGTTCTTCATCGGCGCCTTCGTGATGCGCGGGGCGGGCTGCACCTGGAACGACATCACCGACCGCGACCTCGACGACAAGGTCGAGCGCACCCGCTCGCGGCCGCTGCCGTCGGGGCAGGTGAGCACGAAGCAGGCGCTTTTGTTCATGGTGGCGCAGGCGCTCATCGGCCTTGTGGTGCTGCTGCAGTTCAACCGCTTCGCGATTGCGACCGGCATCGCCTCGCTCCTGATCGTGGCGATCTATCCCTTCATGAAGCGCATCACCTGGTGGCCGCAGATCGTGCTCGGGCTGGCCTTCTCCTGGGGCGCCCTGATGGGCTTTGCCGTCACTTTCGGCCGCATCGACCTCACCGCGCTCGTGCTCTATGCCGGCGCGATCTCCTGGGTGATCGGCTACGACACGATCTACGCGCATCAGGACGCCGAGGACGACGCGCTGATCGGCATCAAGTCGACCGCGCGCCTGTTTGGCGCGCACACGCACCAGGCGCTGATCCTGTTCTACGGGCTGTCTGTGATGCTGATCGGCGTCGCGCTGGCCTCGGGCGATGCGCGCTGGCTGGCCTGGCTCGGGCTCGCCGCCTTCGCCGCGCATCTGGCCTGGCAGATCATGCGCCTCCGGATCGACGATCCCGAACTGTGCCTGCGCCTGTTCAAGTCGAACAAGCATGCGGGCCTGCTGCTGTTTGCGGGATTGCTGGGCGACGCGGTGATGCGGGCGGCGTAGATCTCGTAGGGTGGGCAAAGGCGCAACGCGCCGTGCCCACGTTCTTTCAATGATTGATAGAGAAGGTGGGCACGCTTCGCTTTGCCCACCTTACGGCACCGTGATTGCCGCTCAATTCCTTGCGATGATCTCGCGCTCTTCGCGATGAACCGGCAGCTCGCGCGCGACACCTGTGCGGCGGCGCATCAGGAATTTCGGGCGGCGGGCGCGGATCGCGTTGGCGCGGCGGCGGCGAGGTGCGGGCTTGCGCGCGCCTTCGTCGAGCTGCGGAAGCGCGAACAGCTCGCTCCAGACCGCCCAGGCCTCGTTGAGCTCGTCGGCCTCGGCGCCGACCAGCAGCGGCACGGAGAGCGAGGGATCGCGATGCACGAGGACGAGGGCCTGTGCCTCGTCGTTGCCGCGCAGCGCGACGCCGGTGAAGTCGCTGACGCGGACGTTGATCGCCATCTGCATGCCGCGCACGGCACGGCGCAGCACGACGCGCTCGCGATGGAGCTCGATCTGCCTCGTGTGCCCGTCGGCGCGCGGGTCATGCGCGTCGAAGCGGACCGGAAGGGAAAGGGGGTCGAGCCGCAGGGAGCGGCTCGACCCGGCGGGGTGGACCCCGCATGTTGCTGTTTGACGCCTCACGGCTTAGTTCTCCCCGCCGGGATTATGTTCCCGGTCGATGCGAGGACCTTAGCGCGGCCCGTTCCGAAACCGCTTAAAAAGGCTGGTTAACCCACCGTCACTGCTCCTCATGATTGACAAGACCTTGGCGCGCATGATTGACGAGACGTTGCGCCGGTGGTGCGAATCTGAGCTTTTGGCGGGCTGAAAATGCTTGAAGTCCGCGCGATCAGGGCACATCTGTGGGTTCCAGTCCCGCACCCCGCCCCAACAGGATTTCGTTCGTGAACGCTTCACCAAGCTCGACGTCATCGGCCCAAAAATCATCGGGTGCCAATCGCGACCTGTTCGACCAGTCCGCGCTGTCCGATCTGGCGCAGCGGCTGGTGGAGGCGGCGAAGCGCGCCGGCGCCGATGCGGCCGACGCGGTCGCGGTGCGCGGCGTCTCGCAAGGCGTCGAGGTGCGCGACGGCCGCGTCGAGGAGTCCGAGCGTTCCGAGGGCGACGACGTCGGCCTGCGCGTGCTGGTCGGCCAGCGCCAGGCGGTGGTCTCCACCAACGACGTCAGCGGCGACGCGGTCACCAAGCTCGCCGAACGCGCGGTGGCGATGGCGCGCGTCGCGCCCGACGACAAATATGTCGGCCTTGCCGATCCCGCGCTGCTCGCGCGCGACTTTCCCGATCTCGACCTGCTGGATCCCGACGTGCCCGCGACCGCTGAGCTCGAACGCCGCGCGCTCGCGGCCGAAGCCGCGGCGCTCGCCGTGAAGGGCGTCACCAAATCCGGCGGCGCTTCGGCCTCATCAGGCATGGGCGGCATGGTGCTCGTCACCTCGACCGGCTTCCACGGCTCCTACCTGCGTTCCAGCCAGGGCATCTCGGCCACCGCCATCTCGGGCGAAGGCACCGGCATGGAGCGCGACTACGACTTCACCTCGGCGCCGCATGCCGCCGATCTGTTGTCGCCGGAAGCGGTCGGCCGTTCCGCCGGCGAGCGCACCGTGGCGCGCTCCAATCCGCGCAAGGTCGAGACCTGCAAGGTGCCGGTCGTGTTCGATCCACGCGTTGCCGGCTCGCTGGTCGGTCACCTCGTCGGCGCCATCAACGGCGCCTCGATCGCGCGCAAGACCAGCTTTTTGAAGGACAAGCTCGGCCAGCAGCTGTTCGCCAGGAACATCCGCATCATCGACGATCCCTTGCGCAAGCGCGGCCTGCGCTCGCAGACGTTTGACGCCGAGGGCGTGGCGGTGAAGAAAACCGCGCTGGTCGACGAGGGCGTGCTGACGACCTGGCTGCTCGACTGCGCCACCGCGCGCGAGCTCGGGCTCGTCACCACCGGCCACGCCCATCGCGGCGTGTCGTCCTCGCCGTCACCGGGCCCTTACAATCTGCATCTCGAGCCCGGCACACCGAGCCCGGCCGAACTGATCTCCGACATCAAGCAAGGCTTCTACGTCACCGACCTGATCGGCTCGGGCGTCAACGGCGTCACCGGCGACTACAGCCGCGGCGCCTCCGGCTTCTGGATCGAGAACGGCGAGATCACCTATCCCGTCAGCGAGGTGACGATCGCAGGGCACCTGTTCGAGATCTTCAAGTCGATGCAGCCCGCGAACAATCTCGAATTCCGCTACGGCGTCAATGCGCCGACCGTGCGCATCGAGGGTTTGACCCTTGGCGGACGCTGACGCGAACGAGACGATCCTGACGCGCGACGCGGCGCTGCTGCAAGACACGGTGCGGGAAGCCGGCGCGCTGGCGCAGTCGATGTTTCGCACCGAGCTTAAGAAGTGGACCAAGGGCGCCTCCTCGCCGGTCTCGGAAGCCGACATCGCCGTCAACGATTTGCTCGAAACGCGCTTGCGCAAGGCGACGCCGGATTATGGCTGGCTCTCGGAGGAGAGCGCCGACGACGCGACGCGGCTGTCGCGCCGGCTGACCTGGATCGTCGATCCCATCGACGGCACGCGCAACTACCTCAACGGCCACGACGATTGGTGCGTCAGCGTCGCGCTGGTCGAGGATGCCACGCCGGTGCTGGGTGCGGTGTTCGCGCCCACGAGCGGCGAGTTCTTCTTCGCCGCGCGTGGACGCGGCACGACCCTCAACGACGTCCCGGTGCGGGCGAGCTCCGGGGCCGAGCTGGACTTCGCCCGCGTTGCCGGGCCAAAACCCCTGGTCGAGCGGCTGAAGCCGTCACCCGGTGACATCAAGCTGCATCCGCGAATCGGCTCGCTGGCGCTGCGCCTGTGCCGGGTCGCCCATGGCGCGCTGGATGCGGCTTTTGCGGGGGGCAACAGCCATGATTGGGACCTTGCGGCGGCGGATTTGATCGTGCAGGAAGCCGATGGTAGGATGAGCGACCTCTCCGGAGAACCCATCCTCTATAACCGCCGGGAAGTGGCGCACGGGGTGCTGGTGGCAGCGGGGCGTGATCGTCATGCGGGCATTGTCGCGCATTTTCGAAACCGCCCCTTGGCCTGAGCGCCCGTCGTCGTGCTTGTCGAACACTGCTTTGCCGGGCAGCCCGCTAGGAACCGAACTCATGCCAGATAGTGCCCCGCAACAACTGCTTCACCTCGTCATCGGCGGCGAGCTCGTCGATCTCGAGCAGAACATCTTCAAGAATCTCGACGACGTCGAGATCGTCGGCCTCTATCCGAACTATGCGAGCGCCCACGCCGCCTGGCGGGCCAAGGCGCAGAGCACGGTCGACAACGCGCAGATGCGCTATTTCATCGTTCATCTCCACCGGCTGCTCGACCCCAATCAAGAACCGGCGCGTTGAAAAAACTGCTTCGCAATACGCTGCGAAGCAGCTGGTTTCAGCGTGCCGTCGGGGTTCTGGCGGCCGAATATCTGCGTCTGGTCTGGCGGACCAACAAGTTCACGTTCGATCCGCCGGACGTCTATGAGCGCGTCGAGCCGCAGATCCCCGCGATCTTCGCGTTCTGGCACGGCCAGCATTTCCTCACCCCCTTCATCAAGAACAAGGACTGGTACAAGGCCAGGGTCCTGATCTCGCGGCATCGCGACGGCGAGTTCAACGCCATCGCCGCCGAGCGGCTCGGCATCGGCACGATCAGAGGTTCCGGCGACCATGGCGGTGCGTTTCACCGCAAGGGCGGGGTCGGCGCCTTCAAGGAAATGGTGCGGACTCTGGAGGCTGGCTGTAATGTCGCGCTGACCGCCGATGTCCCCAAGCGCTCGCGCGTGGCCGGGCTCGGCATTATCATGCTGGCACGGGAATCGGGGCGGCCGATCATGCCTTTCGCGATGGCGACCAGTCGCTTCATCCGGCTGAAGAACTGGGACCGCACCACCATCAATCTACCGTTCGGGCGGGGCGCATTGGTCGGCATCAAGGAAATCCACGTCCCCGCGGATGCCGATGCCGAGATGATGGAGGCGCTGCGGCTGGAGCTGGAACAGACGTTGAACGAGGCGACCCGGCGCGCCTATGCGCAACTCGGCCGCCCGGGACCGCAAGATGGCTAAGTCGCTGCCCATTGCGCTGCCGATCACGCTGCGGATGTATCGGCGCCTCACGCGTGGCCTGGTGCCGCTGGCGCCTGCGCTGATCAGGCGGCGGCTCAGGCTGGGCAAGGAGGATCCCGCGCGCGTCGGCGAGCGGCGCGGCCTGTCCCGCGACGTGCGGCCGCATGGCCCGCTGGTCTGGATCCACGGGGCCAGCGTCGGCGAGGTGCTGGCCGCGGCCGCCTTGATCGAGCGCCTGCGCGATCTCAACCTGCGCATCCTGCTCACCTCGGGCACGGTGACCTCGGCGGCCGTGGTCGCAAAGCGCTTTCCGCCCGACGTGATCCATCAATACGTGCCGTATGATTCCCCGCGTTACGTCGCGCGCTTCCTCGACCATTGGAGGCCGTCGCTGGCGCTGTTCATCGAATCCGATCTGTGGCCGAACCTGATCCTGGCCGGCGCTGCGCGCCGCGTGCCGATGGTGCTGATCAACGGACGGATGTCGCCGCGCTCCTTCCCGCGCTGGCGGCGCATGCACGGCACCATCTCGGCGCTGCTGTCGCGGTTCGACATCTGCCTGGCGCAGTCGAAGCTAGACGCCGAACGCTTCGCCACGCTCGGCGGCCGCGACGTCGTCACGACGGGCAATCTCAAGCTCGACGTGCCGGCGCCGCCGGCCGATCCCGCCAAGCTCGAGCGGCTGATGGCGATGACGCGCGGGCGGCCGATCATCGTCGCCGCCTCGACCCATCCGGGCGAGGACGAGATGCTGGTCGCGGCGCATCGCAGCCTCGTCGGCTTCTTCCCGCAGCTGCTGACCGTGATCGTGCCGCGCCATCCCGATCGCGGCTCCTCGATCGCGGGCCTGATCACGGCCTCGGGCCTGACGCCCGCCTTGCGCTCGCGCGAAGAGCTGCCGAGCGCGACCACCGATGTCTATGTCGCCGACACCATGGGCGAGCTCGGCCTGTTCTACCGCCTTTCGCCGATCGTGTTCATGGGCGGATCGCTGATCCACCATGGCGGGCAGAATCCGATCGAGGCGATCAAGTTAGGTGCCGCGATCGTCCACGGTCCGCACGTCTTCAACTTTGCCGACGTCTTCCAGGCACTCGATGCGAGCGGCGCGGCGCGGCAGGCCGACACCCAGGAAGCGCTGGTCAAGCAGCTCGGCCAGCTGCTGGCCGATCCCGCCTTGCGCGAGACGATGCAGCGCGCAGGCCTAGGCGTGGTCGAGCAGCTCGGCGGCGCCTTGGAGCGCACCATGACGGCGCTCGAGCCCTATTTGCTGCAATTGCGGATCGAGATGGGGGCCGCCAATGCGTGAGCCGGCCTTCTGGTACCGGCCACGTTCTCTTCCGTCCTATGCGTTATGGCCGCTCGGAGCGCTCTACGGCGCGATCACCGCACGGCGCATGCTGCGCCAGGGCACGGACGCCGGCATTCCCGTGATCTGCGTCGGCAACTACCATGTCGGCGGCGCCGGCAAGACCCCGACCGTGCT
>RXJC01000478.1 GCA_003963435.1 Bradyrhizobiaceae bacterium
GATCAAGAAGGTCGCCGAGATCGGCTGGAAGCCGCTGCACATCATCGACATCAACGCCTCCTCGGTCAGCGCCGTGCTGAAGCCGGCGGGGCTGGACAATTCCAAGGGCATCGTCAGCGTCGGCTACGTCAAGGATGCCGCCGATCCTGAGTGGAAGGACGATCCCGGCATGAAGCGCTACCTCGCTTTCATGGCGAAATACTATCCCGAGGGCGACAAGGATTCGAACCTGAACGTCTACGGCTACATCACGGCCCAACTGCTGGTGCAGGTGCTGCAGCAATGCGGCGACGATCTGACCCGCGAGAACGTGATGCGGCAGGCAGCCAACCTCAAGAACGTCGTGCTCGACCTGACGCTGCCCGGCATCTCGGTCACGACGTCGCCGACCGACTATCGCGTCAACAAGCAGTTCCAGATGGTGCAGTTCGACGGCCAGCACTGGCAGAAGCTCGGCGACATCGCGACGGACGAAGCCAAGGAGTGAGGATGCGGGTTAGGCGCCGTTCCCCACTTCTCTCGTCATGGCCGGGCTTGTCCCGGCCATCCACGCCCGACCGCGCAGCACGAATAGGTGGATGCCCGGGCCTTCGCCTCGCCGAAGCGGCTTCGGCCGCGCAGGCGGGACAAGCCCGGGCATGACGACCAAGACTGTGGCTCAACCCTTCATCCCCGCCACATAGGCCGCGAGCTTGTCCAGCGTCTGGTAGCCGTATTCGACCGCGCCGAAGCCGATCATGCCGTCGCGCTGCTCGGTGCTCGAGGCGAGCTGGCGCATCATCAGCACGGTCTTGCCGTTGCTCTGCTCGGCAAAGGTGACGGTGAAGCGGAACATGCCGGGATCCTCGTCCTGGTCGACGCCGTGATCCATCTCGATCAGGTGCGGCCGCTCGATGCGGCGGAAACGCATCCGGTTCGGATAGACCGTGCCGTCGGGTCCGATCATGTTGAAGCGCCAGACGCCGCCGACGCGCACGTCGATCTCGAAGGTCTCGATCTTGAACCCTTTCGGCCCGAACCATTGCGGCAGATGCTTGGGGTCGGACCAGGCCTCGAACACCAGATCGCGCGGCGCGTCGATCACGCGCGACATCACGATCTCGCGATCGAGCGACCATTGCGACAGAGCGGGATTGGCAGAGCTCGTCATCGTCAGGAACCTTTCTTCTTGGTTGTGCGGGACGGCCGTTTGGCGGCCGCCTGCTCCTTCTCTTTCTTGAGCTTCATCACGTAGGCTTCGAACCGGTCGAGCCGCGCCTCCCAGATCGCGCGTTGCTGCTGGAACCAGTCCTCCGCGCCGAGCAGCGCATCCGGGCTGAGCCGGCAGGTGCGCACACGGCCGGATTTCTCGGATTGAACGAGCCCGCTCGTCTCCAGCACGTGGATGTGCTTCATGAAGCTCGGCAGCGCCATGTCGAAGGGATCGGCGAGCTCGCCGACGGAGGCCTCGCCGGCGCACAGCCGCATCACGATCGCCCGCCTGGTGGGATCGGCGAGCGCGGCGAAGACCTGGTCGAGGCGGGATGATTGGTTAGCCATAAAGCTAACTATACACGCCGTGCGGCGCCCGTCAATAATTGTTAGCTGATTGGCTTAGTTTTAAGCCTGGCCGACCGCGGCGATTATCCGCACCAGATCGCCCGCGACAAGAACGTGCTGGCACTGGCGCGGCCGCTGGCTTCGCACGCAAGCTGAGCGCAAAATGAAAAGCCCCGGTCGAACCGGGGCTTTCCACGTCAGGATGTGACCGGGACAGATCAATATCTGGCGACGACGGGTCCGCCGAACTTGTAGTTCACGCCGACCCGCACGATGTTCGACTTGAGATCGACCGAATGCGTGTAGACGTTGCTCGGATATGGCGTCGTGCCCGCAAATCCAACCAGGTTGGTGCTGGTCGTGGAGGCGCGGCCGAGATCGACGTAGAGGTATTCGGCTTTCAACGACCAGCCGCCACCGAAGGCGTATTCGGTGCCGACGCCGGCAGCCCAGCCGAGGCGCGTGTCGCGGATCGCGGCCGATTCCGTTGCAGCGGAGAAGGTGTCGGTGAAGCTGAAATTGCCCTTCACGTCGGCGATCGCCGCGCCGCCCGTGGCGTAGAGCAGCCAAGTCGGAGCCGCGAGGAAGCCGATGCGGCCGCGGATGGTGGCAAGCCAGTCGGCCGAGACCGACGAATTGACGGTGAAGCCGGTCGGTGCGCAGCACGGGTAGAGCGCCGAGCCGCTCGCGCTGCCCTTGAAGCCGAAATAGTTGATGTCGCCTTCGAGGCCCAGCACGGCATGATTGACTTGCCAATTGTAGCCCGCAGTGAAGCCGCCGGTCACGCTGGAGCTGTTGACGCCTTGAGCACCGACCGCGCCGATCGCGGGGATGCTGCTGGCGGCGAAATAACCTGCCGGGGTCGAGATGGTCGAGGTGCTCAGATCAGCCCTGCCCCACTGCCCGCCGACATTGCCGCCGACGTAGAAGCCGGTCCAGTTATAGACCGGCGCCATCACCGGCGCCTTGGTGTAATGCGCCGCGAGGTCAGCCGCCTGAGCGGACGCGGTCCCCAGGACA
>RXJC01000269.1 GCA_003963435.1 Bradyrhizobiaceae bacterium
GTCGAGCAACAACACCCTGGGCTCGGTGATCGCGGCGCGCGCCAGCGCCACGCGCTGCTGCTGGCCGCCGGAGAGCTGAGCCGGCAGGCGATCGGCGAATTGCGACAGCCGGACCTTCTCGATCATGGCGTCGGCCGCGCGAAGCCGATCGGCCTTGGGCTGACCTCGCACGCGGAGCGCAAAGGCGATGTTCTCCCGCACCGTCAGATGCGGAAACAGGGCGTAGGACTGGAACATCATCGCGGTGCGGCGCTGCACCGGCGCGAGCCCGACGACATTTTGCCCGCCGATGACGATCTCGCCGGCAGTCGGGTCCTCGTGGCCGGCAATCATGCGCAGAATCGTGGTTTTGCCGCAGCCGGACGGGCCGATGAAGCAGCAATAGGCGCCGTCTGCGATCCTGAGGTTGACGCCGTCGACCACATTGGTCACGCCGTCAAAGCTCTTGCAGACGCCTGCCAGTTCGATATCGCCGCGATCGTTCTTCATTCCTGACTCAACCTTTGGCCCGGCTGCCGCGCTTCTTCTGGATCAACACGATGCTGCCGAGACTTGCGCCGATGACGGCGAAGGAGACGATGGTGGTGACCGTGCCGAGCGCGTAGAGCGAGGGCGAGGTGACGTTCAGCGTCATGCTCCAGATTTCCAGCGGCAGCGTATTCAGCGAGCCCGCGGTCTGGAGGCTGCGCGCGAATTCGTCATAGGACAGCGTGAAGCCGAACAGCGCGACCGCGACGAGGCCCGGCGCCAGCACCGGGATCATCACCAGCCGGATCGACTGCCAGCGGCTGGCACCGAGATCGTAGGCCGCCTCCTCCCAGACTTGGTTGAAGCGCGACATCACCGCGAACATCACGAGCACGCCGAACGGTAGCGTCCAGGACAGTTGCGCGCCGAGCGCCGAGCTGTACCAGCTCGCATTCAGCCCGAGCGCCTGGAACAGAAGCCCCGTGCCGAGGCCGAGCACCAGGCCGGGCGCCACCAGGCTGCCGATCATCATGTAGAAGACAAAAGTGTCGCCGCGAAAGCGCTCGCGGAAGCCGAGGCCCGCGAGGAACGACACCACCACGGTGATGACAGTGACGATGACCGCAAGCTTGATCGAGCGGTCGAACGAGCCTTTGACGTCGCCGGTGCGGACCTGAGTGAAGAGATCGACGAACCAGTGCAGCGAATGCCCCTTCATCGGGAACACCAGACCGCCGCGGATGTCCTGGAAGGACAGGATATAGATGCAGAACATCGGGCCGTAGAGCGCGATGACGTAGGCCGCGAACAGCGCCGCCAGCACGTAGAACGTCCACGGCCGCCCGCCTTTGCTCGGCGCGATCGCCCTGGTCGTCGCGGGCGCGACCGTCTTGGACATGTCGCCTTTCGGCATGTCGGCGAGAATCGCGCTCATCGCGTGATCTCCTGCCGGATATCGACGGTTCGCAGGATCAGCGAGACGATCGCGACCAGCACCAGCGTCAGCAGCACGGCGCTCGCGGCCGCGGTCGGATATTGCAGCACACCGACGTCCTCGTAGAACGCGCTGACCACCGAGGCCGAGCCGCCGCCGGACATCACCTTCACCACGAAGAAATCGCCCATCACGATCGAGACCACGAAGATGGTGCCGAGCGCGATGCCGCTCTTGGACATCGGGACCACGATCAGGCGCATGATGTCGAAACGGCTGGCGCCGGCGTCGATCGCAGCCTCGATCAGCTTCTTGTCGATCCGCGCCATGGAATTGAAGATCGGCACGATCATGAAGATCGTGAGCTGGTGGACATAGGCGATGACCACCGCGAGGTCGGAGAACAGTAGCACTTCCAGCGGCTGACGGATCACGCCCATCGCCAGCAGCGCCTGGTTGATCAGGCCTTCCTTGCCGAGCAGCGGAATCCAGGAGATCATCCGGATGATGTTCGAGGTCCAGAATGGCACGGTACAGAGCAGAAACAGCCCGATCGCCAGCAACTGGTTGCGGACGTGAAACACCAGGAAATAGGCGACGAAGAAGCCGATGATCAGCGTGAAGATCCAGGTCAGCACGGTGAACTTGATGGTGGCCAGATAAAGCTTCAGCGTCAGCGCCGAATGCAGCACCTCGACATAGCTCGCCAGCGTGAAACCCGGCGTCAACCCGCCGAAGCCGTCGGTGGCAAAGAAGCTCGCGGCGAGCACGACCAGGATCGGCGCGACGAAGAACGGCACCAGCACCAGGACCAGCGGCGACACATAGAGCCAGCCGGCGAGATTGGAGCGGGACGGAGCTGGATTGGGCTGCATAGCGGCGGACGCCTCGAAGTGGTGGCCCTGCGCCGGCACAGTTCGCGCCGGCGCGTCTTTGCGTCAGGGAAAGCAGATTTCAGGCCACCTTGAAGTCGTTCCAGCGCTTGTTCATGTAGGCGGCCTCGTCCATCAGCGTATTCCAGCACGAGATGTTCTTGACGCGGTCGAGGAACGAGCCGCCGTCGCGCTTGGTGCCGGCCTTCTCCATCGACACGCCGTAGGGATCGTTGACCACCTCGGGCGCGGGCTTGCCTTCGTACCAGAACGCCCATTCGGCCGGCGTCAGGAATTTCTTCGCGGTCGACGGGACCGGGCTGTAATAGCCGTAGCGCGCGACGAAGCCGCCCTGCCATCCCGACAGATACCAGTTGAGATATTCGTAGGCCGCATCCAGCTTCTTGCCGGAGAGGTGCTTCATCAGCCCCATGCCGTTGCACCAGCCGCGGTAGCCTTCCTTGCCGTTCTTGATGTTGACCGGCGCGTAGACGCACGGGATCTCCTTGACGCGGACCGCGGCGACGGCCGGCGACCACATCGACTGGATCACCACCTCGCCCGCCGCCATCAGCTGCACCGACTGGTCGAAGGTGGTCCAGGTCGCGCGGAACTGGCCCTGCTTCTTCAGCTCGATCAGCTTGTTGCAGGTGAAGTCGATCTCCTCCTTGGTCATGTTGCCCTTGTTGCCGTACTTGATCAGTCCGGCGCTTTCGAAGCAGAGCGCGGCGTCCATGATGCCGATCGCGGGGACGTCGAGGATCGCGGCCTTGCCCTTGAACTTGGGATCGATCAAGTCCTTCCACTCGGTCACTTCATGGCCGACAAGATCGGGCCGGTAGCCGATGGAGTCGGCATTGTAGACCTGCGGCAGGAAGGTCGCCCATTCGGTGACACCGTCATGCAGATCGGTCGAGTCGGGCTTGGAGATGTACATGGCCTCGTAGGGCGAGATGCCCTGGCGCGGGATCTTGTGGCCGTCGATCTCGCCTTTGGTGAAGATCGGCAGGATGTTGTCGAACTCCTTGATCTTCTTGACCTCGATGCCCTGGATGACACTGCGCTTGGCGGCCAGCTTGGCCTGCCAACCCTCGAGATCGGCGATATCGACCGTATTAGGCTGGCTTATGAAGCGGTTGATGGCGGCGGAGGTGTCGAGGTTCTGCATCGTCACCTTGAAGCCGAGATCCTTGGCCGCCTGGTCGCCGATCGCCTTCACCACCGAATAGGAGACGCCGACATGGCGCAGCTCGATGTCCTTGATGTCCTGCGCCCAGATGGTCGGGAATCCGCGGATCGCATCCGAGCCTGCGGCTGCGCCCGCAACGGCGGCAGCCCCCTTTAACAGTGTGCGCCGGCTCAGCTTTTTCGCAGACTTCGCCGCCGTTCCAGCCGGATCGGACGTGACTTTCCCCGTCGTCTCATCAGACATGGCAACCCTCGTTGGTTACGATGAACGCTCGCACCGGTCGCCATTGACCGGCT
>RXJC01000637.1 GCA_003963435.1 Bradyrhizobiaceae bacterium
CGCAATTGCTGGGTGGTGGAGTCCTTGCCGGCGTTGAGAATGTTGTGCTCGAGGCGGAAGGCGGCGACGGCGTCTTCCGATGCGCGCAGCCGCTCGCTCAAGGTCTTCAGCCGGTCCTTGAGCCAGTCGGCGGCCTCGTCGGTGGCCTCGGTGCGGACGCGGCCCTGGCTGGCGACGAACGCCTGGGCGATGGCGTTGGCGTAGTAAGCGGCGCGCTCAGGCCGGTTCGAGGTGAAGGAGATCGCAATGACGTAGGTGAGGCCTCGGCGCGTGATCTCGAGGCGGCTGCGGAATTTCTCGAGCAGGCGCGTCATGTCGGTATGGCCGCCCGAGATGTCGTCATCCTCGGCGATCTTCAGCTGCTCGATCAAGGGGCGGAGAAAGCCGTCGGACTTGGCGATCTCGATCTGGCTCTGCAGCGCCGCGGCGTCCTGGCCGATGCCCGGCAAGACGTCCTGTTCGGTGGTGATGCGCAGCTCGCGGGGATCCAGCACGACCAGAGCCGTCGCGGCATAGCGGACCGGCAGAACCATGAGGACGACGACGCCGAGAGCAAATAGCGCCACGGCAAGGGTCAGAATGCGCCGGCCGTTTTCGCGCAGAAACGACAATGTCCCGGAGACGGTCAGCGATCCCTTGATCAGCCCCGGCGCGGCGCCAGGCTTCGCCGGCGCAGCCCGCGGCGCTTCCCACGAAGCCGCTGGCTCCGTCGGGGCGATGCTTCGCGGAGATGCGCGGCTACCAAACGCCATGGGGTTGGACTCGAAATCAACTGACTGGTCATAACTCAGACGCTTGCTACACCGTAAATATCCATGGTTAACCGGCGGTTACGGCCGCGGCGCGAAGAGGAAAAGTCACCAAAAATCGATCAAATCCAGCCCAGGCTGCGGAGCAGCATGTAGACTGCGACCGCGCATATGAGCGCCGCAAACACGGTGTTCAACGCGCCCTTGCGGCCAGCAAGGGAAGTTGCGGAGCGCGCGCCGAGAAGCCCTCCAACAACGCCGCCGACGATGAACAGCCCCGCGAGCGGCCAGTCCACCAGGCCGGACACGGCGTAGTTCGCCGCAGTTGTTAGCCCGAACGCGGTGACCGCCAGGAGAGAGGAACCCACCGCGTACAGGATCGGCATGCCGGTGGCGGCGATCAGAGCGGGCACGATCAGGAAGCCACCGCCAATCCCGAAGAAGCCGGACAAGGCTCCCGTGGCGAGGCCCAGGCCCACAAGCTTCGGCAGATTTTCCCGATTGAGCCTCACCGACGGCTCCCCCTCGCCGGAGCGGCCCCTCAGCATCAGCGCGCCCACGACCAGCATGACGATGGCGAACAAGGCGAGAAGCTTCTGACCATCAATGATCTTGCCGAGAGTGGAGCCAAGAAAGGCGCCGGCTATGCCGGCGAGCGCGAACACCGAGGCGCAGCGCCACTTCACGTTGCCGGCGCGGACGTGGTTCGCCAAATTGGCGGCAGCGTTCGCCGCAACCGCGATGGCGCTGGTCCCGATCGCGACATGAGGATCCGCCACTCCGACCAGATAGATCAGGAGCGGGACGGCCAGAATCGACCCGCCGCCTCCGGCCAACCCGAGCGAGAAGCCGACCAGCGAGCCGGAGGCGACACCAAGCGCGCCTTGGGTCAGGGATAGCATCGTGCGTTCCTCAATTGCCATCAGGCAGCGACGGCACGCGGTCGTCCGGCAATGCCGGGGCGCTCACATCAAGACGGCCATGCAACAAGGCGGCGGACCGCCGCGACGATCAGTCCGGCACCGATCTGCGTTGGGCGTTGAGCCGGTGGCTCAACGGCGCTCGCTTTCAACCGGCAGCCCCGCCTTGCGCCATGCGTCAAGCCCGCCTGCCACGATGAAGGCTTCGCAGCTTCGGTCCAGCTTCGACGCGAGGCGGGACGCATTGATCTGTGTGCGGGCGCCGCTCTTGCAGTGGAAGATGACCTGCTTGCCCTGATGCGCCGCAAGGTCGGCCTGGTCGAGTTTCGACAGAGGCAAGTTCCGAGCGCCCACGATCCGTTCGCGGGCATGTTCGTCCGCTTCGCGGATGTCGATGAGGATCGCGCCCTTCTCGACGAGATTACGCGCTTGTGCGGGATTGATGGTGGGTAACGACATTCCTGGCTCCTTCTGTTGGCTTATCGGCTTTTCGCTCTGCCAGGCGCGCAAAACAGCCTGTAGAACGTGGCGAAGAGCTGCTCGATGCGCGGATCGGCGATGCGATACCAGAGCGTTTGGCTCTCCCTTCGGAACGCGACGAGCCCCTCCTCGCGCATTTTCGCAAGGTGCTGGGACAGGGCCGATTGCGACAGGCCCACGGCTTCAGCGAGGGAACTCACGTTGTCCTCGCCGCATTCAACCAGCCTGCACAGGATCATCAACCGGCGCTCATTGGCCAGCGCCCGCAAGATGGCAGCAACCTCGACGGCCTGCTTCTCGAAGGTCTCCGGATCAAACGTTGGGGACGCCATCGGTCCATCTCTATTACTTTAGATGTTGCTTATTTAGCTGTTGCTAATATATCCGTCAAGACCAACCGGACGCTGACATCAGGAGGTTCCAGACATGTCACGACCCATCATTCGATCATTCTTCGACGAGCCGACCAACACGGTGAGCTATCTGGTCGGCGATCCCGCAACAAAAAAGGCCGCCATCATCGACCCGGTGCTCGACTACGACCACAGTTCGGGCGAGGCGGACACACGATCCGTCGAGGCGATGCTGAAGGCTGCGGAAGATGCCGGCAACACCATCGAATGGGTGCTGGAGACGCACGCGCATGCCGACCATCTCTCGGGCGCCCCGTTCATCAAGGCAAAGACTGGCGCGAAGATCGGCATCGGGGAGCACATCAAGGACGTCCAACGCATCTTCCGGCCGATCTTCAACGCCACCGACTTGAAGACCGACGGCAGCGACTTCGATCATCTGTTCCGCGACGGCGAGCGCTTCAAGGTCGGCGAACTCGAGATCGAGGTTCTCTATACTCCGGGGCACACGCCGGCAGACGTCTCCTACAAGATCGAGGATGCGGTGTTCGTCGGCGACACTCTGTTCATGCCCGACTACGGCACCGCGCGCGCCGACTTCCCCGGCGGCGATGCTCACAGGCTTTACCGTTCGATCAAGCGGCTGCTGGCGCTGCCCGAGGAAACGCGGCTGTTCATGTGTCACGATTACAAGGCCCCCGGCCGTGATACGTTCGCGTGGGAGACCACGGTACGCGAGCAGCGCGAGAACAACGTCCACGTCAAAGACGGTGTATCGGAAGACGCATTCGTGGCCATGCGGCAGGCGCGCGACACCAAGCTGTCGGCACCGAAGCTGCTGCTGCCTTCCATTCAGGTCAATATCCGCGCCGGCAAATTCCCGCCGGCCGAAGCCAACGGGGTGCGCTATCTTGCGATCCCCGTGAAACTCAAGGGCGGCGCGCAGACCTGCGTGTAGGCCCCGGACGATCGTTCATGCCGCGGCACCGGTCGCTGATCAGACGTCGAACGTCAGCTCCGACCGAGTGCCGCTGCGACCTTCGCGGTTCGATATGGTGAGTTTCGCTCCGACCTTGGCGAGCGCGAGCTTGACGATGGCAAGGCCCAGCCCACTTCCGATCGGGCTCCTCAGTCGACCCCGGAAGAAGCGCTTTCCGATTTGATCGAGTTCGTCGGCGGGGATCCCCGGCCCTTCGTCCTCGATGGCGATGGCATTGCCCCGGGCCATCCAGACGACCCGTCCCTCGCCGGTGTACTGCATCGCGTTTTCGTGCAGGTTCCGCAGCGCGAGCTGGAGGCAGTCGGCGTTCGTATTCAGCACCATGGCCCGGACGCTGGCGTCGATCGTCACCGTCGTCCGTTCGTGCCTTGGCGTGGCGGCGACGATCTCCTCGAGAATCGGACCGACCGCGACCGGCGCCAAGGGCGCATCGACCGTTTCGGAGTCCAGCCTTGCGATCGTCAGCAGTTGGCGCACCAGGCGCGAGCTCCTGTCGACGGCTGTCACGATCTGTTCGAGCGCCCCGCGCACGACCTTCGGGTCGTCGGCGGCCAAGGCCACCTGGGCCTGCGTCTTCAGGCCTGCCAGCGGCGTGCGCAGTTCGTGCGCAGCGAAGGCGGTCACTTCGCGTTCATGCCGACGCGCGGCTTCCACTCTGCTGAGAAGCCCGTTCAGGGCGACCGCGAGCGGCCTGACCTCGGTCGGAGCACGTTCGGTTTCGACGTGCCGCATGTCGTCCGGCTCGCGCGCGCCGAGGTCCTGGGCCATCTGCCGCAAGGGACGAAGACCCTGCCCCACGCTCGTCCAGATCGCCGCGCCGAGCAGCGGCGCGATCAGCAGCGCCGGCCACATCAGCCCCTTGATCAGGTCGGTCACCAGCCGCTCCCGCAGCCCAACACGGTCCCCCACCATCACGCGCAGATTGTGATCGGCATCCTCGACCGAGAACACGCGCCAGGGTTCGCCGTCGATGATCCGGTCCGAGAACCCTGAGGCGGCGGGTGAGAGCTGCTGATCGGGTGCGCCGCTCGATTTCGCGACCATGCGGCCATCGAGAGACCAGATCTGGCATGACAGTTGACGTTCGTAGCTGCCGAGGGGCTGCATCGCGGCGGATGTCGAGGCCCCGGGGAGAGCATCGAAGCCGGATGCCAGAGAGGCCACCATGCGCGCGGCCTCCTGCAGGCGCGTGTCGAGAACATGCTCCACTTCGTCCCTGGTTCCGACGTAGATCCAGACGACCGCCGCCAACCAGACGATCCCGGTCGCTGCGAGCAGTATCGCGAACAATCTCAGTCTCAGGGACCTCATCGGCCCGTCCCCATCCGATAGCCTACGCCGCGCAGTGTCTGGATCGCGTCTTTGCCGATCTTGTTGCGGAGATTGTGGATGTGAACCTCGACCGCGTTGCTTTCGATGTCCTCTTGCCATCCGTAGAGGCGCTCCTCAAGTTCGGCGCGCGAACGGACCTGCTCCGGACGCTCCATGAGCGCCGCCAGGATCGCGAACTCGCGACGCGACAGGTTGATCGGCTCACCCGCGACGGTCACGGAGAGATCAGCAGGCGAGAGCACAATGGCGCCGTGGGTCATGGCCGGAGCCGCACGACCGCCTTCCCGGCGGACAATGGCGCGCAGGCGCGCTGCCAGTTCATCCAGATCGAATGGTTTCGCCAGATAGTCGTCGGCCCCTGAATCCAGTCCCGAAACCTTGTCGCCGACGCTGTCACGCGCGGTCAGGAGCAGGACGGGCGTTGCGTCGCGCCGACCCCGAAGCCTGCGCAGCAGATCCAGACCGCTTCCATCCGGCAGCATGATGTCGAGCACGACCGCGGAGTAGTGCGACGCCGCGAGCGCGTGGTCGGCGTCCTCGCAAGTTTCGACCGCGTCGACCGTCGCACCCGTCAACGACAGACCCGCCCGCAGACCGTCGGCCAGGATCGGATCGTCTTCGACCACAAGTATGCGCATCAGTACCTCCGAGGTTCCTCTCGGTCGCCAGCCTTAAGGCTGGCTTAAGGTAGCCCATCCAAGCCGCGGCATCCGCTCACAAAACGCAGGGCGCCGCCGAACATGCCGGGCTTTCATCGACTATCGATCTTATTGTTCGTTCTCATGTTACCGCTCGCGCGGGCGGAGGCGGGAACGCCGCCTCCCGCCGACACGGCCTTCCAATTGAAGGTTTCGCGCGACGACGCCGGGCTGTCGCTCATTTGGGCGATAGGGCCGGGCAGCTATCTCTACCGCGCAATGATCGTCGCCAAGAACGCGATTCCTCCCGGGACCCCTGTCGCGATCCAAACTCCCCAGGGAGAACCGAAGGAAGATCCCGATTTCGGGCCGCAGGAGATCTATCGGAATTCCGCGCAAGCTCAGATCCCATCTGCCGACCTGCGAGGGCTGCGCGAGATCGCAGTGACTTATCAGGGCTGTGCAGAACAATACCAAATCTGCTACCCGCCCGTCGCCAAGACGATCGACCTGCAGACGCTGGCAATCAAGGATCGAAACGAAAACGGCGCGGCCTCATCCGGATCCTCGTCAGAATTCGTGGACGCGCCGGACGTCGCGGGCGCCCCGGGCGACAGCCTTTCGACGAACGCCGCGCCAACCCCTGACCGGGACATCTCCTCCTGGGTGACGCTCGGCGGCATGCTGGTCTCGTTCTTCGGGTTCGGCGTTCTGTTGTCGTTCTCACCCTGCACCTTCCCGCTGGTGCCGATCTTCTTTGGCCTGATGGCCAGGTCGCAGGACCATCTTTCGTTCGGTCGCGGTCTCGTTCTCGCGGCAGCGTTCGTCGGCGCATCGGCCTCGGCCTATGCGGCACTCGGCGCGTTCGCGGCCTGGTCCGGATCCGGAGAGAACCTGCAAATCCTGCTGCAGACGCCGATCGCGCTCGGCGCAATGAGCGCCGTTCTCGTCGTCCTCTCGCTATCCATGTTCGGCCTGTTCGAGATCCAGCTGCCGGCCTCCTTCGTCGCGCGGATATCGGGTGCGGCCTCCGAAGGAAGTCGCGGGCCGTTGGCGGCGGCCGCCGTTCTCGGATTCGGATCGGCGCTGATCGCCGGCCCCTGCGTGACACCTCCGCTTGCCACCGCTCTTTTGTACGTCGCGCGGACCGGCGATGTCGCGCGTGGCATGACTGCCCTTTTCGTGTTCGGCATCGGCATGGGAATGCCGCTTCTGGTCTTCGGGGCGCTTGGACCACGCTTCCTGCCGAAGCCTGGTCGCTGGCTCGTCCGCGTCAGGCATGCCTTCGGGTTCATCCTGCTGGCCGTCGCTATCTCGATCTTCTCTCGCGTTTTGTCGCACCAGACCACGTTGCAGCTCTGGGGCGGGCTCGCGACCGGCGTCTCCGTCTATTTCGGAGCCCAGTTCCTGATGGTGCAAGGCCGATGGCGCTTTGCTTCCATGGGCCTGGCGAGCATCGCGCTCCTGATCGGTTCGGTCCTGATGATCGGATCGGCAGGCGACGACAGCCTCGACGCGACCCGCATTCTCAATCGGTTCGTGCCTCGCGAGACCGCATCCGAAGCACCAGTCCGAACGATTCGATCGGTCGCCGCGCTGCACGACGAGCTCGCCGCGGCCCGCACGGACGGAAAGCCCCTCTTGCTCGACTTCTCCGCCGAGTGGTGTGTCGAATGCAGGGTCATGGATGCCGTCCTGCGCACGCGTGAAGTACGGGCGCGGCTGCAGGATTTCAGAATGGTTCGTGCCGACGTAACCGTGGTCAACGAGGCGAGCCGAGCCCTTATGAAGCGCTTCGACATCGTCGGGCCGCCGACGATCCTGCTGTTCGGCACGCATGGAAATGTCGATCCCGCGATCAAGATCATCGGTGCCGTCGATGCCGGCGCCCTGCTTGGAAAACTGACGGCGGCCACCTCGGCCAACTGACCTCAACTCCCGGAACAAGGAAGACAACATGCTGCGGCATATCTCCAGACGCACGCTCGCCCAGATGATCGCCGTCGCGGGCATCCGCTACATGGTCGGCCCGGCGCACGCCGACGACGCTCCCACCGAGGCGGACATATCGCGCGAAGCCATTCTCTACGATCCGGCCGCGCCCACCGCGGGCAATCCGAAGGGCGATCTGACGATCGTGGTCTTCTTCGATTACAACTGTCCCTTCTGCAAACAGGCGGAGCCCGAACTCGAGCGGCTGGTGAAGACCGACGGCAAGATTCGCCTCGTCTACAAGGATTGGCCGATCCTCACGCCGGATTCCATCAAGGGTGCGCAGTGGGCGCTGGCCGCGAAGTATCAGAACCGCTACGACGCCGCGCATCTCGCGATGATGGGAATTCCCGGGCCGAAGATACCCGCCGAGCGGATGCGGGAAGCGATCGCGAAGTCCGGGGTCGATATGGATCGTCTGGATGCAGATCTTCAGGCCCATGGCGACGACATCACCAGGCTCCTGCGGCGCAACCTGGCTCAAGCCGACTCGCTGGGGCTGATGGGCACGCCCGCCTATATCGTCGGTCAATACCGCGTGACGCAGGCCCTGAACTACGAAGGTTTCAAGCGCGTTGCCGCCGACGCGCGCGCCCGCGCAGCAAAGAAGTGAGCAACGGAGCCGCTCTTAAGCCTGGCTTAAGCTGCGGATCGAGACTGGCCCCACGCGCGCCGACCGGCCGTACCGAGGGAATCAACATGACGCTTCGAAAGCAATGGGCCGTCTGTGCTGCGGCACTGCTTCTGCCGGCGGCGCTGGCGGGCTGCGTTTCCGACTCGGACATCATGCCCAAGGCAGCAGCCGCCGCTTATGCCCCCGCGTCCGAGCCACGATATGGCGCGGTCTCAGACGGCGCCTACACCATTGCGGCTGTTCCCGCGGGCGACCTGAAGGCCCGCTACATGCGTCAACTCGTCGACGATCCAACCGGACAGCCGGCCGGGACCGTTGTCGTGGATCCGAAGAACCGCTTCCTCTATCTGGTGCGGGAAGGCGGCAAGGCCCTGCGCTACGGCGTAGGCGTCGGCAGGGCCGGCATGGCCTGGTCGGGCACCGCCAATGTCGCGATGAAGCGCGAATGGCCGCGTTGGACGCCCACGAAGGACATGATCGCCCGCGAGCCGGACAAGTACGTCAAGTGGGCCCGAGGCATGCAGGGCGGCACGCAGAATCCGCTCGGCGCGCGCGCTCTTTACTTGTTCAAGGACGGCAAGGACACTCTGTACAGGATTCACGGCACCAACGAGCCATGGTCGATCGGCCAAGCGATGTCGTCCGGGTGCATTCGCATGATGAACCAGGACGTCATCGACCTGTACCGCCGCGTGCCCGCCGGAGCCAAGGTCGTGGTGCTCCCGGCGAGCGGCGTGGAGACCGCCGCGTCCGACGAATGATTTTCAAACGCGGGTGGAAGGCCTCCGAGCCTGCGGGATGCGTTACAGGTGAGGCAGTAAATGAGCGATCAACCTCTCGCTATGGGAGAGGTGAAGACCGGGCGCGCATCGATTCAGACGCCGGCCGTTGAAGCCTTGCGTGCTCGACGCCGCGCTCAGCTGATGTTCAGCAGGATTCGCCCCGAGGTGCCGCTGCGCATCAGGTCCAGCGCGTCGTTGACGTCATCGAGCGCGAACTCGTGGGTCACGATGCCGCGGTAGTTCACCTTGCCGGCATCGCTGAGCCGAACCAGTCGCGGGATGTCGCGCGCCGGCTGGCATTGCCCGCCTTCCGAGCCCTTCAGCACCTTCTCGAAGTGGAGCGGCAGCGTGTAGATCTCGGCCTTCTCGCGAGGAACACCGACCAGGATGCAGCGGCCCTTCTTCGCCGTGATGTCGTAGGCGAGCTCGATCAGATTCTTGACGCCGGTGGTCTCGACCACCTTGTCGGGACCGTCGGCACCGGTGATGGACCGAACCTCGGCAGCCACGTCCTTGACCGCTTCGGAGTTGATGGCGTGGGTGGCGCCGAACTGCCGGGCCATCTCGAGCTTGTTGTCGAGGCGGTCGATCGCGATGACGGGATAGGCGCCGACCATCGCGGCGAACTGCACGATGTTCAACCCGACGCCGCCGACGCCGAACACGACGACGGCTTCGCCGATGGCGATCTGCGCGTCGTTGTTGACGACGCCGAGCGCGGTCGTCACGGCGCAGCCGAGCAGCGGCGCACTGGTGCGGTCGATCGAGGCCGGAACCGGCGTGACGCGATTCTCCGACACCACCGCGTATTCGTTGAACGTGGTGACCCAGCCGGCATTGAGGCGCTTGCCGCGCCAGGAATAGACCGGCGTGTTGGACTGGATGCCCTTGCCCGGCCGCCAATGCATGACGACGGTGTCGCCCTGCTTGCAAGAGACGACGCCCGGTCCGGTCTCGACGATCGTCGCCAGCGCCTCGTGCCCCAGAAGGTGCGGCAGGAACTTGTCGACGCCCTTGACGGCGTCGATCTCGTTGATCTGCGCGCCGCAGATGCTGGACGTGTGCACATGCGCCAGCACCTGGCCGTGCTCGAGCCTGTCAGGCAAATCGAATTCGTCGACGATCAGCGGCTTGCCGGTTTCGACGAGGATGGCCGCCTTGGCAGTCTTGATGTCCATGAGGGGCGCCCGGTCACTCGAAATAGATGAATTCGTAATCGCCGGTGTAGCCGAGCTTGCCGTACAGCCAGATCCATTCCGAGGTGTGCAGGATGGACTCCGCCGTCAGCGCCCAGCATTCGAGGTTGTGCAGTTCGGCGACGTTCCGGTAGCCCTCGACCATGACGTATTTGTTCTTGCCGACCCGCTCGATCTCCTTGAGCGCGGCATCGAGCTCGTAGAGCCGGAGATTGTGCAGGGTGCCGAGCGAGATGACGAGATCGAAACTGTCGTCGCCATAGGGATAGACGTCCTGGGCACGATAGTTGAAGAGGTACGGCTTCACCTGCTCGTGCGCATTGGCAAGACCATGCCTGGAAATGTCGAAGCCGACGACCTTCAACCCCGGCAGGATCTTTTGCATCTCGTACAGCAGAAAGCCCTTGCCGCAGCCGACGTCGAGCACGCTGGAGCCGTCCTTCAGGCCGTAGGTCTCGATCAGAGCCTTGGCGACCGGCGCCCAGCGCCCTTCGATGAAGCGGTAACCGCCGTATCCGAAGCGGCGGTCGCCATCCCAATAATCGGCCTCGTATTCCCGCGCCTTCAGCGAGCAGCCGATCTTGTCGTCGTTCATGCGAGCCATGTAGTCGCGCTTGGTCGCCGTATGCAGTGGCGTCACGATATTCAGCAGTCGTCCCATTCAGCCCTCGGATTCCAACGCGCGTTGCGATTGTCGCGGCCGGCCGGGAGCCGTGAATCGCGACTTGCGAATCCTTCTAGCACTGGTAGGGCGCGATCATCATTGTTTCAGATCAATGATCGGGGAAACCCGGCGACCATCCCGGGCAATGGCGTCGGCCCCGGCGAAGCCAGCCAATCGACATCCTTACGAACATGTCATTTTCTGCGACGCTATGACGCTCGCCGGGCATCAAAGGGAACGGAGGGGGTGAGCGGCCGTTGGTCCTGCATCCTCGACAACATGGAGCCCGACATGACCATGCGGAGAACTTTCGTCGCCCTTGCGGCCGCCGGAGCGATGCTTTCGACGGCGGCATCACCGGCGCTCGCGGCGCCGCTGCCGATCGCAAATCCCGGTCCCGACCAAAGCGTGCAGCAGGTGCAGTACCGGCATTGGCACGGAGGCCATCGACACGGCTATTACGGGCATCGTCACGGTCATTACGGTGGCGGCGCAGCCGTTCTGGGCGGCCTCGCCGCCGGCGCGATCATCGGCGGCGCCATCGCCAACAGCCAGGCTCAATCCAACGCTGCCTCCTATTGCGCGCAGCGCTACCGATCCTACGATCCGGGCTCAGGGACCTATCTGGGCAACGACGGTCTGCGTCACCCTTGCCCGTGACGCGCGTATGAGCTTGCGGCAGCCTCCTCACGGCGTGAGGGGCTGCCGACACTCGGGATGTGCTCCGGTCATCTCGATGATGGTTCGAGTGCAGCCTACTGCACCTCGATGTTCGCGTCCTTGATCAGCTTGCGCCATCGCTGCTCCTCCTGCCCAACGTAGCGATCGAGCTCTTCCGGAGCGCTGCCGATCATGATGAGGCCTTCGTTCGCCTCCAGCTTCTTGAATGCCCCGGACTGCACCGCCTTTGCGA
>RXJC01000063.1 GCA_003963435.1 Bradyrhizobiaceae bacterium
AGACCAGCTCGACCAGCTCGGCATCGGCATGGATCACGCCTTCGACGCGGTGGGTGATCGCGGAGGCGTCCGCGGTGAAGAAGCGCGTGTCGAAGCGCTTGACGCGGCCGGGCGGGGTGATCGCGCGCGCGATCAGGAACAGGCTGGAAGGATCCGGCAGCAGACCTGCATCCGCGAACGGCTTCCAGGGACCATCGAGTTTCGTCTTGACCTCGGTCTTGCGGCCGAGACAGAGACCAGTCTCTTCGCAGGCTTCGCGGATCGCGGCGATCGCGAGCGACTTCGCGCGCGAGGCCGGCGTCTTCGGGCTGCCCTTGGCGAGATTGGCCTCGAGCTCGGCGGTGATGGGCGCCGCGCAGGGCACGCGATGATCGTCCTTGTCGACGCGCCCGCCCGGGAAGACGAATTTTCCCGGCATGAAAACCACCTTGTCGTGGCGCTTGCCGACCAGAACCTTTGGAACGGCGTCGCTGCGATCGACCAGGATCAGCGTCGCCGCATCCTTCGGCCGGAAATACGGATGGTGATCCGCTTCCTTTTCCTCGTGGACCTTGGTTTTCTCCGCTGCCTGCGCCGTATCCGTCATATCCTCACCCGCACCGTTCTTGCTTCTTTGGCTTAGACAGGCGGAATACCATCCGGAGGGGTCTCGTCAAACCCGTGCATGCGCAGAGCCCATTGCAAGCCGACCACAGCTCCCTTGACGGGCTGCAGCAGCGCCAGCGAGGCGACGAAGGTGAAGGGCAGATAGGCCGCGAAGCTGATCCAGGCCGGCGTCGAATAATTGGTCTCGATCCAGAGGATCGCGGGCACCACGATGTGGCCGACGATGACGATGACGAGATAGGCGGGCAGATCGTCGGCGCGGTGCGGCGTGAAATCCAAGTCGCATTTGGCGCAATGATCTGCCGTCTTCAGGAAGGCGCGGAACAGCTTGCCCTCGCCGCAGCGCGGGCAGCGGCCGCGAAAGCCGCGCCTCATCGCCGCAAAGACGTCGCGCTTCTCGACGAGGCCGCTCTCGCGCGTCCAGATCTTTGGAGCCGTGCTCATCGTCACCATGCCTTGCCCTTCTTGCCCTTACTCTTGCCCTTGTTCTTGCCCTTGCCAGCTTTGCCGGATTTTGGCTTCGCCGGCTTGCGTTTTTTATCCGGGCTGCGTCCAGGATGTGCCTTGAACGAGGGGCGGCGCTGTGGACCGGGTCGCCTGCGGTCGCGGGGCGCGGTCTCGCTGGAGGACGACAGCAGCTCGAAGCGCAGGGCGCCCGCAATGGGAGCGGCTTCGATCAGGCGGACGTCGACGACGTCGCCGAGCTGGTACATGGTTCCGCTGCGCGTGCCGACCAGCGCGTGCCGGCTCTCGTCATAGTTGAAATATTCCGTGCCGAGGGATCTGATCGGGATCAACCCGTCGGCGCCGGTCTCGCTCAGCTTGACGAACAGGCCGGCGCGCGTGACGCCGGAGACGCGGCCCTGGAAGCTGGCGCCGATGCGGTCGGCGAGATGGTGCGCGATCAGGCGGTCGACGGTCTCGCGCTCCGCCTTCATCGCGCGCCGCTCGGTCAGCGAAATATGGGCTGCGACCTCGCCGAGCGATTCCGGCGTCTCGCTGTCGGGCAGGGCGCCTTCGCCCAAACCCAGCGCGCGGACCAGGGCGCGGTGCACGACGAGGTCGGCATAGCGGCGGATCGGCGAGGTGAAATGCGCGTAGCGGCGCAGGTTGAGGCCGAAGTGCCCGTAATTTTCGGAAGAATATTCGGCCTGCGCCTGGGCGCGCAGCACCACCTCGCTCACCAGCGGGTAGTAGTCGTGGCCTTCGAGCTGGGCCAGCACGCGGTTGAACAGGGTCGGACGCAGCGCGCCTGATTTGGCGAAGGGGACGTCGAGCGTCTCCAGGAACTCACTCAGCGCGTGGACCTTCTCCAGCGTCGGCTCGTCGTGCACGCGGTAGATCAGCGGGAGCGACTTCTTCTCCAGCATCTCGGCCGCGGCGACGTTGGCGAGGATCATGAACTCCTCGATCAGCTTGTGCGCGTCGAGACGTTCGGGGACGACGACACGATCGACCGTGCCGTCGCTCTTCAGGAGGATCTTGCGTTCGGGCAGATCGAGATTGAGCGGATCGCGCTCGTCGCGGGCGCGCTTGGCGCAGGCGTAAGCCGCATAGAGCGGCTTCAGGATCGGATCGAGCAGCGGACCGGTGGTGTCGTCGGGCCGACCGTCGATCGCGGCCTGCGCCTGGGCGTAAGAGAGCTTCGCCGCCGAGCGCATCAGGACGCGATGAAAACTGTGCGAGCGCTTGCGGCCGTCGGGGCCGAGCACCATGCGCACCGCCAGCGCGCCGCGCGGCTCGCCCGGCACCAGCGAGCAGAGATTGTTGGAGATGCGCTCGGGCAGCATCGGCACGACGCGGTCCGGGAAATAGACCGAGTTGCCGCGGTCGAGCGCATCGCGGTCGAGTGCGCTCCCGGGGCGCACGTAGAAGCTGACGTCGGCAATGGCGACGTTGACGATGAAGCCGCCCTTGTTGTTGGGGTCGTCATCGGGCTGAGCATGCACCGCGTCGTCGTGATCCTTCGCATCCGGCGGATCGATGGTGACGAGCGGCACATTGCGCCAGTCCTCGCGGCCCTTCAAATTGGCGGGCTCGGCGGCCTCTGCCTCGCGCTCTGCGGCGGAGGAGAATTGCATGGGAATGTCGTGCGCGTAGATCGCGATCAGGCTGATCGCCTTCTCCGACTTGACCGAGCCGAGCCTCTCCTTCACGCGGCCGGAGGCGAGGCCGAAGCTGCGCGTGCGCACGATGTCGACGCTGACGAGGTCGCCGTCCTGTGCGCCATGCGTATCGGCCGCGGCAATGTTCAGTTCACGGTCGGCAGCCTTCTTGTCGACGGGCACGAGCCGGCCGCCGCCTTCGGGGAGCGCGCGAAACACGCCGAGGATACGGCTCTTGGTCTTGTCGAAGACCTTGATGACGCGGCCGCGATAGGTGGGCCCTTCGGCCTCGTTGCTCGGCTCGACGCGCAGCAGCACGCGGTCGCGGACGCCGGCGGCGGTGCCGGGCTTGGGCCGGCGCGGCATCTCGATGATGATTTTCGGCGGCTCGCCGTTCTCGACCTCGTCCCATTCGGTGGGGGAGGCGATCAGCTCGCCATCGCGGTCACGGCCGGTGATGTCGGCGACCAGGGTCGGCGGCAGCGCGTCAGGCTCGGCGACCTTGTGGCGCTTCTTCTTGATGGTCCCGTCGTCGGCGAGCTCGCGCAGCATGCGCTTGAGCTCGACGCGATCGGCGTTCTTCAGACCGAACTCGCGGGCAATTTCGCGGGTTCCGACCTTTCCAGGGTTTGCCTTGATGAAGGCGACGATGGCTTGCCGGTCGGGAAAGCCATGGTCATTCTTGCGTTTCACTTAACCTCTAATTCTTGATCTCAAGGCTTGCCGGCACTCTTCTTGGCCGGGGCCTTGGTAGCCAATTTGCTGGCGGCGGCCTTGGTCGGCGACGTCTTTGCGGTCGACGACAATGCGGCGCGCGCCTTGCTGGTGGATTCGGTTTTGGATTTGGCCGCGGCTTTCTTCGCGGCCGGTTTCTTCGGCTTCGGCGGCGTGTCCTCGCCGTCCGCAGCCTTCTCTGCGCTTTTCTTGGCCTTGGCGGGCTTGGCGGTCTTCTTGGCCTTCGCCTTGCCGCCCCCTTTGGCAGCGCGCTCGTCGATCAGCGCGATGGCCTGGGCGAGCGTGACGGTGTCCTTTTCGAACTCGGCTGGGATCGTCGCGTTGACGCCGCCCGCGGTGACATAGGCGCCGTAACGTCCGCTCTTCACCGTGACGGTACCGAGGCTCGGATGATCGCCGAGCGCCTTGCCGGGATCGGCGCCGAAGCGCCGGCTAGGGCCCTTGGCAACCTTCTCGGCGATCAGCGTCACCGCGCGGTTGAGGCCGATGTCGAACACCTCGTCGCCGGCTTCCAGGCTGGCATAGGTCTTCTCGTGCTTGACGAACGGCCCGAAGCGGCCGAGGCCGGCCGTGATGGGCTGGCCGGTTTCCGGATGCTTGCCGATTTCGCGCGGCAGCGACAAGAGCTTCAGCGCGAGCTCGAGGTCGACGTCACCGGGCGAGGTGCCCTTCGGGATGCCGGCGCGCTTGGGCTTCTCGCCTTCCTCATAATCCTTGGGCTCGCCGAGCTGGATGTAGGGGCCGAACCGGCCGGCCTTGACCCAGACGTCGCGGCCGGTTTCAGGATCCTGGCCGAGCGAACGGTCGGCCGTCTGCTCGCTGTCGGCGGCGAGCTGGCGGGTGTAGCGGCACTCCGGATAGTTCGAGCAGCCGACGAAGGCGCCGAACTTGCCGGCCTTGAGGTTGAGCCGGCCGGTGCCGCAGCTCGGGCACTGCCTGATATCGCCGCCATCCGCGCGCGGCGGATAGATGTGCTGGCCCAGCATGTCGTCGAGCACGTCGAGCACCTGCGCGACGCGCAGATCCTTGATGTCGTCGACGGCACCGATGAAACCGGTCCAGAAATCCTTCAGCACCTGCTGCCAGGAGATCTCGTTGTTGGAGATGCGGTCGAGCTGCTCTTCGAGGCTCGCCGTAAAATCGTACTCGACATAGCGGGCAAAGAAGCTTTCGAGGAACGCGACCACGACGCGGCCCTTGTCCTCGCCGTGCAGGCGCTTCTTCTCCAGCTTGACGTAGCCGCGGTCCTTGAGGACCTGCAGGATCGAGGCATAGGTCGAGGGCCGGCCGATGCCGAGCTCTTCCATGCGCTTGACCAGCGAGGCCTCGGAGAAGCGCGGCGGGGGCTCGGTGAAATGCTGCGTGACGGACAGCGATTGCCGCTTCAGCGCATCGTTCGGGCTCATCGCGGGCAGGCGGCGGGAGTCCTCGTCCTCCTCGTCGTCGCGGCCTTCCTGGTAGAGCGCGAGGAAGCCGTCGAACTTGACGACCTGGCCGGTGGCGCGCAGCTCCAGCGTTCGACCGCCGGCCTTCGCCGTAATGTCGACCGTGGTGCGCTCGAGCTCGGCCGATTCCATCTGGCTGGCGATGGTGCGCTTCCAGATCAGCTCGTAAAGCCGCGCCTGATCGGAATCGAGCTTGCGGCTCATGCTGTCGGGGCGGCGGGAGAGGTCGGTCGGGCGGATCGCTTCGTGCGCTTCCTGGGCGTTCTTGGCCTTGGCCTGGTACTGGCGCGGGGCGTCCGGCACATAAGCGTTGCCGTAATCCTCGCCGATCACCTTGCGGGCCTGGGTGATCGCCTCGGGCGCGATCTGCACGCCGTCGGTACGCATATAAGTAATGAGTCCGGTGGTCTCGCCGCCGATGTCGATGCCCTCATACAGGCGCTGGGCGATGCGCATGGTGTGCGCCGGCGCAAAGCCGTATTTGCGGCTGGCTTCCTGCTGCAGCGTCGAGGTGGTGAAGGGCGCCTGCGGATTGCGCCGCGCCGGTTTTGCGTCGACCGCGGTGACGGCGTAGGTCGCCGCCTCCAGCGCCTTCTTGAAGTCTTCGGCTTCCGCGCCGGTGCCGATGTCGAGGCGCTGGATCTTCTTGCCGTCGGCACCGACGAGGCGGGCCTCGAACGCGTCGCCGCGCGGGGTGAGCAGGGTCGCGATCAACGACCAATATTCGCGCGGCACGAACTTCTCGATCTCAAGCTCGCGGTCGCAGACGAGGCGCAGCGCCACCGACTGCACGCGGCCGGCCGAGCGGGCGCCCGGCAGCTTGCGCCACAGCACGGGGGAAAGGGTGAAGCCGACGAGATAGTCCAGCGCCCGGCGCGCCATATAGGCGTCGACCAGCGCGCCGTCGATCTGGCGCGGGTGCTTCATCGCGTCCGAGACCGCCTGCTTGGTGATGGCGTTGAACACCACGCGCTCGACCTTCTGATCCTTCAGCGCGCGCTTCTCCTTCATCACCTCCAGCACGTGCCAGGAGATGGCCTCGCCCTCGCGATCAGGGTCGGTGGCGAGAATCAGGCGGTCGGCACCCTTCAGGGACTTGGCGATGTCGTTGAGCCGGCTGGCAGCCTTGGGGTCGACCTCCCAGATCATCTTGAAATTGGCATCGGGATCGACGGAGCCATTCTTTGCGGGCAGGTCGCGGACATGGCCGAACGAGGCCAGAACCTCATAGGACGAGCCCAAATACTTATTGATCGTCTTGGCTTTCGCCGGCGACTCCACGATGACGATATTCATGTAGTTCCAGTAACTTATGGGGAAATCTTGGGCCGAAAACGAAAGGATTCGGGTCGGCCGTTTCGCCTCGAACATGGGTGGTGAGGCCGTTCCTGTCAAATCGAGGGGTGTTGAATGGCCGCGGGATGGGAAAAGTTTCATATCGAGAAAGTTGCAAAATACCACCTTGGAGTTGCGATCCCGATGGGCGTAATGTTTCTGCGGGGCATGGATTCGGGTGGGGTCTGGTGACTAGGCCGGGAAAGAAACGGACGCGCGCCGCTATCGGCGCGCCGGGAGGCTCGCGTCACGAGGAACCGGGGGAGGGCGGCGCGGACGAAGCCGTCGCCTTCATCGCCGAGCAGGTCGGCGCGTTGCGCAAGCTCGCCGAGCGCCACAAGCTCGACGTGCTGCATTATTTATTGGGCATGACCAAGCTGGAAGCCGACGAGCATTTGCGGCTGCGGAGCAAACGCAAGCTGTCGTGAGTGGGGGACCTCTCTCTGGTTCCCCTCATCAGGATGTTAGAACAGAGTGAGCCACCGGATCCGTGCGACGCGCGGCCTGATGACAGGCTCCGCGAGGCAATCCAGAGTCTTTCCGCGGAGGCAGTCTGGATTGCTTCGCCGCAAGGGCTCCTTACAATGACGGCGTGGCGGGAGTCGTGTGCCTCACGCTGACCGCCGGCGCGGCGCGGGCCGCGGTTTCAGCGTCGTATCCGCCGGACTGAGCAGCCGGCCGTCCTCGGCGCGCATTTCCAGCTTCTTCACCGGACGGCCCTTCTCGCGATCCACCAGGATGGTCGCGATCTCTTCGGGGCGGTCGTCGAACTCCTCGCTCCATTGCCGCAGCGCCACCAGGATCGGGAAGGTGCCGCGGCCTTTCGGCGTCAGCAGGTATTCCTGGTAGGCGCTGCCGTCGGAGGCGGGGGCGGTTTCCAGGATGCCGCGGTCGACCAGCGCGCGCAGTCGCGCCGACAGGATGTTCTTGGCCATGCCGAGCTTGCTCTGAAACTCGCCGAAACGGCGCAGGCCAAACAGCGCCTCGCGGATGATCAGCAGCGACCACCAGTCGCCGAGTGCGTCGAGCGACCTTGCGATCGGGCAGGCATCACCCTCGAAGCTCGTTCGTTTCACCATCGTCGTCCGTCCCTTGCGGATTCGCACGGCATCCACGCCGATCACTTGCTTGTGTGGTTGCATTATAAAACCATGTGCCCTAGATGGCAATCTGGTTTCATCATGAAACTCATGGAGGCGAGCGTGAGACTGACAAACAAGACGGCCCTGATCACCGGCGGCAACAGCGGCATCGGGCTTGCGACGGCAAAGCTGTTCGTGGCCGAAGGTGCCAAGGTGGTGATCACCGGACGCAACAAGGAGACGCTGGCGGCGGCCGCCAAGGAGCTCGGCCCCAACGCGCTCGCGCTGCCCGCCGATGCGACCGACATCGCGGCGACGGAGGCCGCGATCAAGCAGGGCGCGGAGAAGTTCGGCAAGTTCGACATCGTGTTCGCCAATGCCGGCATCGCCGGCGGCACGCCGCTGGGATCGGCTACGCTCGAGGTGTTCGAGAAAGTGATCAGCACCAATCTGACCGGCGTGTTCTTCACCGTTCAGTCCGCACTGCCTTATCTCAACGACAATGCCTCGATCATCCTCAACGGCTCGGTGATCTCGGTGCTCGGCATTCCCGGCTATTCCGCCTACGGCGCGGCGAAGGCCGGTGTGCGGGCGATGGCGCGGATCATGGCCTCGGAACTGTCGCCGCGCGGCATCCGCGTCAACGTCGTCGCGCCCGGTGCGATCCGCACGCCGATCTGGGGACCTGCGACGGCAACGCCGGAGGCCGAGAAGGCGTTCGAGGCGCGGATCGCGCTGTCGACGCCGCTGGGGCGCCTCGGCGAAACCGATCACGTCGCGAAGACGGTGCTGTTCCTCGCCTCGGACGATGCCGCCCATGTGCAGGGCCAGGAGATCTTCGTCGATGGCGGTGCGGTGGCTTCTCCGAGCGGTGCGCCGATCTATCGCGGCTGATCAAGTGTGGTGAAAATTGAATCGGTCGGCGCGCTCGGTTGCGCCGGCCGGTTCCTGTATCTGGCGAGCCGTATTTTCCTGAACCTCGCGTGAGGCGTTGAACCTTCGCGCGGTCTGCCAAGACATTTTTTATGGGCAGGGGTCACAAGACTCATTTTCAGGGAGCCCGTGATGCCAAAGGCAGCTCGCATATTTGCGTCGATTTCAGCACCGCGTATTTACACTGAAAGTTCCGCCGTTCCCGCCAAGCGCTCCGACACGTCCGAGTTCATCGGTGTCGCTTTGTTCGCCGGCATCGGCCTGTTCGTTTCGCTCGTGGCTGTCATCCTCGGCATTCAGGGCGCGTGGTTGTAGCCTTGTCGCGCTAGCAGCCGCCGCCGGGGAGCCGGCAGCGGCAGATGTCGGCGCGAGCGTTACGCCGCGTGAAGGCTGGTTGCCGCCTGGAGCGCGCCTGCGAGCGCCTTCTCGCGGTGATCGGGCCCGACCTGGATGCCGTCCGCCGGGATGAACTCGGGGTTGGTAATGCCGATGAAGCCGAACACCCAGCGCAGATAGGTTTCGAGGTGCTCGCCAGCGGCCGTCGGCATGTCCGCGCCGTAATAGCCGCCGCGCGAGATCGCCACGATCACGCGCTTGCCGCCGGCAAGGCCCTGCGGTCCGTTCGCTCCATAGCTGAACGTCTTCCCCGCCACCAGGATGCGGTCGATCCACGCCTTGAGCTGGCTCGGAATGGTGAAATTGTACATGGGCGCGCCGATCACCACGATGTCGGCCTCGAGAAACTCATTCAGCACGGCCGCGCTCGCGGCGAGGTCCGGTCCGAGCTCCGCCGGCGCCGGCGCGCCCTGCGCGGCCGCAAGATGCGAGCCGGAGAGGTGGGCGAGCGGGGTCTGGGTCAGATCGCGATAAACGACGTCGAGCGCGGGCGTCGTCTGGCGCAGGCGATCGACGATGGCGGCGGAAACCTGCCTGGAGACGGAGTGAGGGCCAAGCACGCTGGAGTCGATATGGAGCAGTTTCATGAGAGGTTCATCCTGGTATAAGTTTGTAACCAGAGCTACATGAGTGACTGGCGAAATCCCCGCAAGAACGCACTTTTTTGAGCCATGGGCACATCTTTGGAACCGACACACACGGAATTGCCTGCCTCTCAGGCGCCACACCCGGATCATGCCGACTGCCGCGGCGTCGCCTCCATCCTCGCCCGCGTCGGCGACAAATGGAGCGTGTTCGTCATCATGATGCTGAGCGATGGGCCCAAGCGCTTCAACGAGCTCAAGCGGATGATCAACGGCATCTCGCAGCGGATGCTGACGCTGACGCTGCGCGGGCTGGAGCGGGACGGCCTTGTCACGCGCACGATCTTCCCAACCATTCCGCCGCGTGTGGATTACGAGTTGACCGATCTCGGCCGCGGATTGCAGCAGCCGGTGAAAGCTCTTGGGCAATGGGCGATCGAGCATCAGGACCAGATCGCGGCGGCGCGGACGCGCTTCGATGAGCGCAACGAAGGTTGAGGCGGAGTGCAAGAGGTGAGCGCTCGTTTCTGACCCTCCACGGCAGGGTAAGAATGAGCCCGCTCTACAGCAGCGACACCAGACCGCCGCCGTGACGCTCCAGCTTGCCGGCAAGCTCGAGCTCCAGCAGCACGGTGCGCACGATCGCGGGCGAGGCGCCGGACATCCGCACGAGATCGTCGATTCCGATCGGCGCAGGGCCGAGCAGGCCCGTGATCTGGTCGCGGTCGTGCCCTTGCGGATCGTTCTCGAACGGCTCGCTGTCGGGCTCGCTCGCAGGAGCCATCAGCGGCCGCTCCATGATCGGCTGCACGGCATTGATGATGTCGGCGGCTTCGGTGACGAGGGTCGCACCCTGCTTGATCAGATCGTTGGCGCCGGCGGCGCGCGGATCGAGCGGCGAGCCGGGGACGGCGAACACCTCGCGGCCCTGTTCGGCCGCCATGCGCGCGGTGATCAGCGAGCCCGAGCGGTGCGCCGCCTCCACCACGACGACGCCGAGCGAGGCGCCCGAGATCAGGCGGTTGCGCCGGGGGAAGTCGCGGGCGCGCGGCTCGTGGCCGAGCGGCATCTCGGAGATCGCAGCACCCGCGTGGTTGAGGATCGCCGCGAGCAAATCACCATGCTCGGGCGGATAGATGCAATCCTGGCCGCCGGCGAGCACGGCGATGGTGCCGCTCTCGACACTGGCGCGATGCGCGGCCTGGTCGACGCCGCGGGCGAGCCCTGAGATCACGACGAAGCCGGCCTCGCCGAGCTCGCGCGCCAGGAGGCCTGCGAATTTCAACCCGGCGCCGGAAGCATTGCGCGAGCCGACGATGGCGATCATCGGCCGCATCAGGGTCTTGGCGTCGCCGCGCACCGCGAGCAGCGGCGGCGCATCGTCGATCATCGCCAGCCGGCTCGGATAGCCGTCCTCGCCGGGCGCGAGCCAGGCGATGCCGAACTTGCGGCTCGCGGCGAGCTCGGCCTTGGCTTCGTCAGCACTGCAGATGCGGCCCGATCGCTGCGCACCGCCGCGACGGGCGAGATCAGGCAGCCGCTCCAGCGCGGCGCGCGCGCTGCCGAAATGATCGACCAGCGAGCGGAAGGTGCGCGGGCCCACATTGTCGGAGCGGATCAGCCGCAGGCGGTCGATCCGCTCGGCCTCGGTCAGCTCCACGCTCGGATTGATGGCGTCCACGGCGTCTCCTTGCAGGGACAGCATGGAACAACCAGAGGGCGTTGCGCAACAGCGACGTGCGCTTGGGTGGACTCATCGCGTTGCTAGTCTTACCTAGGACCGAGAAGGACGTGCTTTCTAACCGCTCGCCGCGACGGAATTGAAATAGATGGTAATTGAGAAAATATAGGCCATAGCTCAATTATTGAGTTCGGAGAATCGCTCTAGCAAATCATGACGCTGGGCGAGAAGGCCTTCCTCTACCTGCAGCTTTTCGTGTTGGAGAAAAGCTACAGTCCGGGTGCACTGGCGATGAACAATTGCCCATTTTCGAAGAGCTAATGGATCAATACCGGTCGGTCTACTCTCCATTGGAGTTTGCTCGACTTCATGTTCTGCCGTGTACTCCGCAGATTTTACTACGCCCTCGAATCTTCCTCTCCTATCTGCCCCAGCATCGAGCTTTCGCCTTACCAACTCTAAGAATTCAGCTTTCGACTCATTCTCCAAGTTGAACGACCCACCAAGTTGGAGTGGGCTATCAACGCCCTCCACAGGGGCTACTTTTAGTAACGACTCCAACAGAAGAGCTGCGGATTGATGGAGCGCAAAATTCATCAGAATAAGGATATCGCGATCGAATCGTGAATTCGAGGCTAGCCGATCAATTCGTGCGTCAGTGTCTTTCGTCAAATTCAGTACTGTGGTTACGAGATTGCCGTGATCCGACAAGGTGGCAGATGCCGGTAACGATTCGATTCGACCGACTCGTTCAAAGAGCTCTTGGAGTGCCTTATTTAATGCTTCGGTAGTTGGATCGATCCCAGTCTGAGTTTTCTTCTTGGCCCGGCCGGTGAAGGCGACCAGAACAAAAAACAGCACAATTAGAAGAAACCAAGACTGAGGGTTGGTCGCGACGCTGGTGATCCAGCCGGTTAGAGGGGGGTAGATTTCTTTGAGAAAGCCCCAAAGCAATCCGACAAGGAATAGAACGGCCGCTAGCCCTGTGAACGTCCATATCCGCCACCCCGCCGCCTTCACCGCTTCCACGACGGCCAAAAAAGCTGAGGTCCAGAAGAAAAGCTGGATAACAAGGTCTTCACCAGTAAGCATAGAATATGCGCCTTATGACAACTTAGCCTGGGGAGCCGAAGAATCTAAGGCGCCGCCGCGCGGGATCGTGCGGCCCGGCCGGTGGCGTTTCCGCCAGACCGCGCGGCCCCACATTGTCGGAGCGGATCAGCCGCAGGCGGTCGATCCGCTCAGCCTCGGTCAGTTCCACGCTCGGATTGATGGCGTCCACGGCGTCTCCTGCAGCCGCAGCATGGAACAATCTGAGGGCGTTGCGCAACGGCGACGTGCGCTTGCGTGCTGGTTCACGAGTTCGGACGACTGAGAAGGCATGGCCCGAAATAGGCACATGCTGGTTGAAATAGGGCTCGTTTTCCGCACAATTCCTTATTGCGTGTGTTGCGGCCCTCGAACTCGAACAGGTAGTATTGGAGGAAATTTAGCGGCAGGGGCTAATGTTTCGCTTCAGGGTGCCAGAGCTTTTCCTGGGATGCTTTTTAACAGTCGCGATTTTCTCGATTGGAATGTTATTTGCGCCGGTTGGGTTAGAGCCCGGTCGGCCAACACAAAGCAATCGCTCCCAAGAACCTGAGAAGCCGGCAAGCAGCAAAAGCGATCCCAAACCATTCTGGGAGAGCGCGACGACAGATCCCGTCGCGGCGTTTACGCTAGGATTGGTTTTCGTCGGCCTATTTCAGGCCGTACTGTTCTTGGTTCAACTGCGCTTCATGAACGCCAGTATGAGGCATGCCACTGCCGCATCCAATGCTGCCAAGGACGCTGCGCAGGCCGCTACCGAGGCTAATAAACTCAACCGAGATAATTTCATCGCTGATCAGCGTCCTTGGCTAGGGATGACAGGCGAATTGAAATTTACTAGGCCGTTTAGCCCCGTGAACGGCGGCTATGTTACCGAAGTGGAATGCCTCATCGCCAATTTCGGCAAGTCGCCAGCCTTTAATGTTCAAGCCGTCGCTGAGCTTTTCGTTGACCAGTCGTTGAGAGTTCCCGATTTCCTGCAGAAAAAGCTGGACGGCTTTGTGAGTTGGTCAATTGGATCAGTAACGTTCCCCGGCGAGAACTCCGCTAATAGCATCAGTCTCAGCCTTACCGATGCTCAGATAATCAAGTCCGCCGTTGCTATCGCGGGTCAGCAAAGCTTTAGCCCAAAGCTCTGGGTTGGAATTTGCTACACGTCCAATGAAGGACAGCAGCACACCACATCCCTCGTCTACCTTTTGGGCGGCGTTTTGGTGGGAATGGAGGTTCCGGCAGATCGAATTGCTTCTTGCCTGGTTCATTGCGAGGCAACTTAAGAATATAACGAAGGAGATTTGCAGGCCGCGCATCGTCCATTCCTGATGTGGACGGCTATTGGGCGATTAGGCTTGTGCCGTTGGCGCCATAATCGGTCGATCCTGGCAGGTCTGGTCAGCTCCACGCTCGGATTGATGGCGTCCACGGCGTCTCCTTGCAGGGACAGCATGGAACAACCAGAGGGCGTTGCGCAACAGCGACGTGCGCTTGCGCGACCTCGCTCCGATGCTAAAAGCGATGCCAACAAGAAGGATATTGTCATGATCTCACTCGCCGACCTCCAGCGCCGCATTGAAGCCGGTGAGTTGTCGCCCGACGCCGCCATCGCCCAGTCGCATGCGGCGATCGAG
>RXJC01000520.1 GCA_003963435.1 Bradyrhizobiaceae bacterium
GCAGGCTGGCCAGGTGCTGACGACGCTCGCCGGCAAGCAGCCGGCGCCGCGGCAGGCAAGCCGCAGGCTGCTCCGTGACCCCGCAGGCCAGCCGATCGACGATGCGGTCGTGCTCTGGTTTCCTGGACCGGCCAGCGCGACCGGCGAGGACGTCGCCGAGTTCCACGTTCATGGCGGCCGCGCGGTGCTGGCGGCGATCCTCGCCGCTATTTCTGCTATTCCGAATACTCGGGCGGCCGAACCCGGCGAGTTCACGCGGCGCGCGTTCGAGAACGGCAAGCTCGATCTCACCGAGGCGGAAGGCCTCGACGATCTCGTTCACGCCGATACCGACCGGCAACGGCGGCAGGCGCTGCGCCAGCTGCAGGGTCTGCTCGGCGATCGTGCCCGCGACTGGCGCGAGCGCATCATCGAGGCGTCGGCGCTGATCGAGGCCGGCATCGATTTTTCCGACGAGGGCGACGTGCCGGCCGAATTGCGGGCGCCGGCGGTCAAGGCGATCAAAGCGCTGCATGACGAAATTACAAAAGTTCTTGCGGCACAGGGACATTCTGAACGGCTGCGCGACGGCCTCGTGGTCGCGATCGCGGGCGAGCCGAATGTCGGTAAGTCGACGCTGATGAATCAGCTCGCGCGCCGCGAGGTTGCGATCGTCTCGCCCCATGCCGGTACCACACGCGATGTGATCGAGGTGCAGCTCGATCTCGACGGTTATCCCGTCACGATCATCGACACCGCCGGCATCCGCGAGACCGAGGATCCGGTCGAGCAGGAGGGCGTGCGCCGCGCGCGTGCGCGGGCGGAAGACGCCGATCTCGTGCTGTGGCTGGTGGAGGGGGACCAGGTCCTCGATCCAGACGCCATGCGGCCACTCCGGAAATCCGAAAGGGGAGATCAGTCGGAGGGGTCGCTCTGGATCGTGCGCAACAAGATCGATCTCGGGGGCGGGGGAGCCTGGCCGGCCGGCGAGTTCGGGATCTCGGCGAGCCGAGGCGACGGCATCCCCGTGCTGGTGGCTGCACTGGTGAAATTCGCTTCGGAGTTTTTCGGAACCAGCGAGGGCGCCCTGGTCACAAGAGCTCGCCAGCGCGACCTGTTAAGCCGGGCCGCGGACAGCTTGCGCCGGAGTCTGGACCTTGTAGAAGACGGCGAGGAGCTCGCCGCCGAAGAGCTGCGTGCTGCCGCTTATGCCCTGGGCCGGCTGCTGGGCCGGGTCGATGTCGAGGACGTGCTCGGCGCCATCTTTCAGAAATTCTGCATTGGAAAGTAGCGCTAGTTCTTCATTGTAGAATTAGAACTTGTTCCATTGTTTTTGTTTCACGTGAAACGCGGGTGGAACCCGAGTGTCTCACGTGATACAGGTCCGGCCTCGGAACTACTGCCGGCTGGCGCGGGGTGGGGCGAGGGCAACTCCTATCGGGCAGGCAGCATCGCTGTATCCGCGCCGTCCCTTTGTTTCACGTGAAACAGGCGTGCCCGGATGGACTCGGCTTGAGACCGTGCCGCCAGCCCGCTCAAGCGCAGCAACCAACGAGACTTGAAGGCTCCGTTCTCAATCCCGTCATTGCGAGGAGCCCTTGCGACGAAGCAATCCAGGCTGCCTCCGCGGCGAGTCTCTGGATTGCTCCGCCTTGCTGGCAGCGAGGGCCTCCGCTTCCGCCGTGGTTCCGGCCCCGAGGCGGGTCAATCTGGCAGATCAGGCGGATAACTCGGCCGACAAGCGTCATTTCGTTTCACGTGAAACAGCAACCCTTTCAGTGATCTTTCTACTGTGCATGGGGTTGTTTTCGCAAAATGACATTCGGAGGCCTCGCGGCCACCTCCGTTTCACGTGAAACACCACTCCCCCAGTTTCCACTTCCGGGTTCTCCACCGCTGAGCTAAAAGTCCGCAGCATGCGAACAGAGCGAGAGAGTTTCGACGTCATCGTGATCGGCGGCGGCCATGCTGGCTGCGAAGCCGCGGCTGCCGCTGCGCGGATGGGCGCTGCGACCGCACTGGTGACGCACCGTTTCTCCACTGTCGGTGCCATGTCCTGCAATCCCGCCATCGGCGGTCTCGGCAAGGGCCATCTGGTCCGTGAAGTCGATGCGCTCGATGGTCTGATGGGCCGTGTCGGCGACGCCGGCGGGATCCAGTTCAGAGTGCTCAATCGTCGGAAGGGCCCCGCGGTGCGCGGACCCAGGGCGCAGGCGGATCGCAAGCTCTACGCCGCGGCCATGCAGGCCGCGATCCGGCAGACCGAGGGCCTTTCCGTTATTGAAGGCGAGGCCGACGAGTTGATCGTGGTCGAGGGCCGCGTCACAGGACTATGCCTGGCCGACGGCCGCGAGCTTCGGGCAGGGGCCGTGGTCGTGACCACGGGCACCTTCCTCCGCGGTCTGATCCACCTTGGTGAGAAGAATTGGCCCGCCGGCCGTGTCGGCGAAGCCCCTGCATTGGGCCTTTCCAGCTCCTTCGAACGTGCCGGCTTCACGCTCGGCCGTCTGAAGACCGGTACGCCGCCGAGGCTGGACGGAGACGAGCCGCCGGAGCCGTTTTCGGTCATGACCGAGCGGATCTCGACCCCGCAGATCCAGTGCGGGATTACGCGGACCACGGCCGCGACCCACGAGGTGATCCGGGCCAATGTCCATCGCTCCCCGATGTACTCCGGCCAGATCAAGAGCTCCGGCCCGCGCTATTGCCCCTCGATCGAGGACAAGATCGTCCGCTTCGGCGATCGCGATGGCCACCAGATCTTCCTGGAGCCGGAAGGGCTCGACGACTCGACGGTCTATCCCAACGGCATCTCGACTTCGCTCCCTGAGGAGGTTCAGCAGGCGATTCTCAGCAGCATTCCCGGCCTTGAGCGGGTGAAGATGGTCCGCCCGGGCTACGCCATCGAATACGACCACATCGATCCCCGCGAGCTCGATCCGACCCTGCAGACCAAGCGTCTGCGCGGTCTCTTCCTGGCCGGACAGATCAACGGCACCACCGGATACGAGGAAGCCGCCGGGCAGGGCATCGTGGCCGGTCTGAACGCCGCGCTCTCCGCCAGCGGAGCCGCGCTGACCGTGTTCGACCGCGCGGACGGCTATCTCGGCGTGATGATCGACGACCTCGTGACCCGCGGCATCACGGAACCCTATCGGATGTTCACCTCGCGGGCCGAGTACCGGCTGACGCTGCGGGCGGATAATGCCGATCAGCGCCTGACGGAGAAGGGCATTGCGCTTGGCTGCGTCGGAAATGCTCGGACACAGCACCACCGCGCCAAGATGGACGCCCTGAACGCCGCCCGGGCGCTGTCAAAGTCGCTCACGATCACTCCGAACGAGGCCATCAAGCATGGACTGTCCCTGAACCGGGACGGCCAGCGCCGCTCGGCTTTCGAGCTGATGGCCTATCCGGAAATCGGCTGGAACCAGGTCCGCGCGATCTGGCCCGAGCTATCCGCGATTAATCCCGTCATCGCGACCCATCTCGAGATCGACGCCAAGTACGATGTCTATCTGGAGCGCCAGAGTGCCGACGTCGAGGCCTTCCGGCGCGACGAAGGGTTGGTGCTGTCGGAGGTCGATTACAGCCTGGTCCCAGGTCTCTCCAACGAGGTCCGCGCCAAGTTGGAGAAGGCGCGGCCGTTCACGGTCGGCCAAGCCGGCCGGATTGACGGCATGACGCCGGCGGCACTCGGCATCCTCGCCGCCTACCTTCGCCGAGAGGCGCGGAAAACCTCCAAGGAGACCCTCAAGGAAACCTCCAAGGCAATTGCATAGGTTTCACGTGAAACAGCGCGGACGCGGCGGTGACAGACCGCTATCGCGACGACCAGAAGCGGGTGAGGGCGCTGGGCGGCAAACAAGCCCGACACCTGCCCAACCGAAGCTCGACAAGGCGAGCGCCAACGACCAGGCGCTCGACGCCATTATCGCCGCGGACAAGATTGCTGCGTTGAAGCTCGCGCCCGTTTCACATGAAACAGAGGTGCGGCTCGATCGTTACATCGCGCTGCTGCGGGAGTGGCAGGCCAAGACCAACCTGGTCGCGCCCTCGACGTTGCCGCATCTCTGGACCCGACACATCGCCGATTCGCTTCAACTCGTCGATCTCGCGCCATCGGCAAAAATTTGGGCCGACCTCGGCAGCGGCGGCGGCTTTCCCGGCGTGGTGCTGGCCTGCGCCATGGCTGGGACACCGGGTGCACGCGTGCATCTCGTCGAGCGAATCGCCAAGAAGGCTGCGTTTTTGCGCGAAGCCATTCGCGTCACCACATCTCCGGGAGTCGTACATCTCGCTGAGATCGGGGATAATGTGGATAGAATCACCGGCCCCGTC
>RXJC01000301.1 GCA_003963435.1 Bradyrhizobiaceae bacterium
CGATGGGTCATGTGCTCGACGATCGCGAGATCATGGCTGATGAACAGCAGCGCAAGTCCGAATTCGCGCTGGAGATCCTGCAACAGATTGACGATCTGCGCCTTCACCGAGACGTCGAGCGCGGAGACCGCCTCGTCGCAGACGATCAGCTCGGGCTCGGCCGCGAGCGCTCGCGCGATGCCGATGCGTTGCCGCTGGCCGCCGGAGAACTCGTGCGGCCGCCTGTTCAACGCCTCGCGCGGCAGGCGCACGGTGTCCATCAAGGCGGTGACGCGAACCTCGAGATCCTCCGCGGATTTGGCGAGGCCGAAATTGCGGATCGGCTCGGCCAGGATGTCGCGCACGCGCATGCGCGGATTGAGGCTCGAGAACGGATCCTGGAACACGACCTGCACGCGGCGACGCATCTGGCGCATCGTGCCTGGCGCCGCGTCGTCGATGCGCTGGCCGTCGAGGATCACCTGCCCCGCCGTGATGTCGAACAGGCGCAGGATGGCGCGACCGACCGTCGACTTGCCGCAGCCGGATTCGCCGACCAGCGACAGCGTCTCGCCGCGCGCGATCTCGAAGGAAACGCCGTCGACCGCGTAGACCCATTCGGACTTACGCTGGAAAAGGCCCTTCTTGACCGGAAAATGCTTCTTGAGGTCGTTGACCTGGAGCAGCGGAGGGCTCATGCCGCGACGGCTCCCTTGGCAGCGTAGTGACAGGCCGCAACATGGCGCGGACCTTTCTCTTCGAGCCCCGGCGCATATTGACGACAAAGATCGGTTGCAATCGCGCAGCGCCCGGCGAAGACGCAACCGGCGATCGGCTTACGCAAATCGGGCACCTGCCCCGGGATCTCGGCGAGCCGCGTCGCAGCGCCCGCGAGCGAGGAGCCGAGCTTCGGCACCGCCCCGAGCAGACCTTGGGTATAGGGATGGCGCGGGGAACGAAACAGCTCGGCCACCGGTGCCTCCTCGACCTTGCGTCCCGCATACATCACCATGACGCGCTCGGCGATCTCGGCGACGACGCCGAGATCGTGCGTGATCAGGATGATGGCGGCACCGACCCGGCGCTTCAGGTCCAGCATCAGCTTGAGGATCTGCGCCTGGATGGTCACGTCGAGCGCGGTGGTCGGCTCGTCGGCGATCAGAAGTTTTGGGTTGCAGGCCAGCGCAATGGCGATCATGACGCGCTGGCGCATGCCGCCGGAGAGCTGATGCGGATATTCGCGCACGCGCCTTTTCGGCTCGGGAATGCCGACCAGGGTCAGCATCTCGACCGCGTGCGCCTCGGCGGCCTGCTTGTCCAGGCCCTGATGGATCATCAGGGTCTCACGGATCTGGCGGCCGACGGTGAGCACCGGGTTGAGGCTCGTCATCGGCTCCTGGAAGATCATCGAGATGTCGTTGCCGCGGATGGCGCGCATCTCGCGATCGGACAGCTTTAGGAGATCCCTGCCCGCAAAGCGGATGCTGCCTGCGATCCTGCCCGGCGGCTCCGGGATCAGCCGCATCAGGGACATTGAGGTCACCGACTTGCCGCAGCCGGATTCGCCGACGATGGCAAGCGTCTCGCCCTCGTTGACATGGAAGGACACGCCGTCCACCGCGCGGTTGATGCCGCCGGGGGTGCGGAAATGGGTCTGGAGATTTTCGACCTCTAACAATGCCATTGCGATCAGCCCCGATCCACCAGAGGCAACATCACAGGCTCTTGGCCATGCGCGGGTCGAGCGCATCGCGAAGGCCGTCGCCGAGCAGGTTAACCGCGAGCACGGTGACGGACAGGAACGCCGCCGGGAAGAACACGATGTAGGGCTTGACCTGCCACAGCGCGCGGCCCTCAGCCATGATGTTGCCCCAGGATGGAATGGTCGGCGGCGTGCCGGCGCCGATGAAGGACAGGATCGCCTCGGTGATCATGGCGCTGGCGCAGATATAGGTCGCCTGCACCAGCATCGGCGCAACCGTGTTCGGCAGGATGTGGCGCAAAATGATCATCGGCGTCCGCGTGCCGCAGGCGACCGCGGCATCCACATAGGGCTGCTCGCGGAGCGACAACACGACGCTGCGGACGAGGCGCGAGACGCGCGGAATTTCGGCAACGGTGATCGCGAGGATGACGTTGCCGACGCTGCCGCGCGTCAACGCCATCAGCGCGATGGCGAGCAGGATCGGCGGGATCGACATCAAGCCGTCCATGAAACGCATCAGAATGCCGTCGGCCCAGCGGATGAAGCCCGAGACCATGCCGATGGCAAGGCCGGCCGCGGATGCGAAGATAGCGACCGACAGGCCCACCGTGAGCGAGACCCGCGCGCCAAACAGCACGCGCGAATAGATGTCACGGCCGAGCACGTCGGTGCCGAACCAGAAAGCGGCCGAGGGCGCCCGCGTGCGCTTGGCGGGCGCGAGCGCGGTCGGGTCCACCGTCCAGAGATACGGCGCGAAGACCGCGATCAGCACGAGGGTCAGCAGCAGCACGCCACCGATCGCAACGGTGGGATGGCCGCGGAGGAGACCGATGAAGCCACGTCGGATTCTGACCGGCCGGAGAATCTCCGGCAATTGCGGCGCAAGGACAAGGCCGGTGGGAAGCGATTGCGGATTGACGGTCGTATCGGTCAATAGCGGATCCTCGGGTCAACGAGCGTGTAGATGACGTCGATCATCAGATTGACGAGGACGTAGACGAAGCTGAACAGCAGCACGATGCCCTGGATGACGGGATAGTCGCGCCGCAGGATCGCATCGATCGTGAGCCGGCCGAGGCCGGGAATCGCAAACACGCTCTCGGTGACGACAGCGCCGCCGATCAGCAGCGCGATTCCGATCCCGATCACCGTCACGATCGGCACCGCCGCGTTCTTCAGCGCGTGAATGAACAGGATGCCGCCCTGCCCGAGGCCCTTGGCCTTGGCCGTGCGGATATAGTCCTGCTGCAACACTTCGAGCATGGCAGCGCGGGTGATGCGCGCGACCAGAGCGACGTAGACGCAGCCGAGCGCGATCGCCGGCAGGATCAAATTCTCGAGCCACGGCCAGAAGCCGGAGCTGAGCGGCGTATAGCCCTGCACCGGCAGCCATTCGAGCTCGAGCGCGAAGACGTAGGCCAGCATGTAGCCGACCACGAACACGGGCAGCGAGAAGCCGAAAACGGCAAAGCCCATGATGACGCGGTCGATCAGGCTGCCGGCCTTCCACGCCGCCACCACGCCGAGCGGCACCGCCACCACGATGGTGAGCAGCAGCGTGACGATCATCAGCGACAGCGTCGGTCCGAGACGCTGCCCGATCATCGCCGAGACCGGCAGGTTGGTGAAGATCGAGGTGCCGAGATCGCCGTGCAGGATGCGCCAGACCCAACCGCCGAACTGGACCAGGAACGGACGGTCGAGGCCGAGGCTCTGGCGGATGCGCTCCACATCCTCCGGGCTCGCCTGGTCGCCTGCGATCACCACGGCGGGATCGCCCGGCGCGATGTAGAGCAGGCTGAACACGAACAGCGCGACGATCGCCATCACCGGCAAGGTCGAGGCGATGCGACGGAGGATGTAGGAGAGCATCTGGCTTCAGCACACCATCATGCGGACTTCGACACGCCCCAGAAGAACGGCAGCGGCCCCTTGGCGATGCCGGAGACGTTCTTGCGCCAGGCCGTGTAGGTCAGGAAGAAGCCGGTCGGCGCGTAGACGACATCCTCGATCGCGGCCTTGTTGACCCGCCCGATCGCCGCCTTCTCTTCGTCGACACTCTTGGCCGCGAACCAGCCTGCGATCTCCTTTTCGGTGTTCGGGCTGTTGGGCCAACCGAACCAGGCCTTGTCGCCGTTGGCGCGGATGGCGGTGTAGGCGGCGGGCGTGATGCAGTCGGCGCCGGCATGCCAGCTGTGGAACATGTTCCAGCCGCCCTGTCCCGGCGGCGTCTTCTGCGCGCGGCGGGAGCCGACGGTGCCCCAATCGGTGGCAACGAAGTCGACATTCATGCCGAGTTTCTTCAGGAGGTCCGCGGTGACGTCGCCTTGCGCCTTCGTGATCGGCTGGTCCTGCGCGACCAGGCACGTCACCGGCTGGCCGGCATAGCCGCTCTCGGCCAGCAGCTTCTTGGCGGCGTCGAAATCGCGCTTGCCCTTGAGGATGTCGCCGCCCAGGTCGTTGTAAACGGGCGTATCCGGCGTGAAGAAACCGGGGAGCGGCTTCCACAATGCGTCGTCGTCGCCGACGATCGCGCGCATGTAGTCTTCCTGGCTGAGCGCCATCAGCACCGCGCGCCTTGCCCGCACGTCGTTGAACGGTGCAAACAGATGATTCATGCGGAACGAGCCGATATTGCCGAGGGGGTCGCCGATGTCGACGCTGATGTTCTTGTTCTTCTTCAGCACCGGCACGAGATCTGCGATCGGATTCTCCCACCAGTCGACCTCGCCGTTCTGCAATGCTGCCGCCGCGGTCGCGGCATCCGGCATCACGATCCATTCGACGCGGTCAACCATCATCTGCTTGCCGCCGGCGAGCCATGACGGCTTCTCCTGGCGCGGCACGTAGCCGGCGAACTTCTCGAACACGGCCTTGGCGCCGGGAACCCATTCGCCCTTGGCGAACGTCATCGGACCCGAGCCGACATATTCGGTGATCTGCTTGAACGGATCGGTCTTGGCGATGCGCTCGGGCATGATGAAGGAGCACGGCGCATTGTTCTTGGCCAGCGCGTAGAGCATTTTCGGGAAGGGCTGCTTCAAGACCCATTTGAAGGTGCGGTCGTCGACGGCGGTCAGCTCCTGCTGGATCGCAATGATCATCAGGCCCATCGGATCGCGCGCGGCCCAACGCGACAGGCTGGCGACGACGTCCTTGGCCAGCACGGGCTCGCCGTCATGGAACTTGAGGCCGGGGCGCAGCTTGAACGTCCAGGTCTTGCCGTCGTCGGTCGTCTCTTCGGACTCCACCATCTGGCGTTGCGGCTGAAGCTTCGCGTCGATGCCGTAAAGGGTATCCCAGACCAGCGCTGCCGCATTGCGCACCACATATTGGGTGCCCCAGATCGGATCGAAATTGGCAAGGTTGGCCTGCGGCACGAAGCGCAGGGTGCGCGCGGAGCCGCCTTGCGCGATGGCGGGGGCCGAAAGGCCGGTCAATGCCAGACCGCCCGCGCCCGCCAGTCCCTTCAATACGGTCCTGCGATCCATGAAGTCCTCCCAGTAATGCCGTGATGCCGGCCATCGTTGGCCAAAGGCAGGTGAAACCAGAGCTCATTTGCTTGCAAATGGTATGCCACTAACCGAGCCATCCCCAGCGGGATCTCACTGTCATTTTCGTGGGCCCGATTTCGAGAACGGTCAGCAGTGTCGGTCCGTCGAAACAGACGTTGCCCTCGACAATTCCAGATGGCAACATTGTGCAATGCATTATCAGGTTGTCATACACGAGAGCGGCGAGATCGGATGAAGCGGCGCCAATTCATGTCGCTCGTTGGTGGAGCGGCATTGTCACCGCTCGCCGGAATGCCTGTAACGGCGGAGCCCGGCAGCTGCCCGGCACCTGCTCCCGTCGCGTCCAGCATCGAGAGCCTCGTCGACGTCGCGGCGTTGTGCAGAATGACCGACCGGCTCGCGGCGTCCGCCAACGTGCATGCCGTGTTGGTCGCGCGCGCCGGCAAGCTGGTGTTCGAGCGCTATTTGACGGGCTCCGACGAGATCAACGATCGTCCGATTGCGAACGCCACCTTCGATGCCGATACGCTGCATGACATGAAATCGGTATCCAAGAGCGTGGCCTCTCTCGCGCTCGGAATCGCGATCGATCGGGGACTGATAGCGGGCGTCGACCAACCCATCTTCAGCTTCTTCCCTGAATTGTCCGACCTGCGCTCCCCTGAGAAGGACCGCATCCTTCTGTCACACGCGCTCACCATGTCGATGGGCTTGAAATGGGTGGAGGCAACGCCGAGCACCGGCAACTTTGATAACGACGAGTCCCGCATGCACATGGCCCGCGATCCCTGTCGCTATGTGCTCGGTCTTCCCTTGGTGGCGCCGGCTGGACAGGACTTCTTCTACAACACCGGCGCGCTCACACTCGTCTCGGCCATCATTCGCAAAGCCGTGGGAAAACCGCTCGACGAATTCGCACGCGAGGCCTTGTTCGAGCCGCTCGGCATTACCCGATTCGAGTGGACCCGCGTGAAGGGCGATACCGATGCCGGAGGCGGATTGCGTCTGCGTCCACGCGACATGGTCAAGATCGGTCAGCTCGTCCTCGCGGGTGGGCGCTGGGACGACCGTCAGATCGTGTCGAAGGCATGGATCGATGCTTCGACGAGACCGCGGCTGGAGGCGACGGGTCCCTATTTCTATGGCTATCTGTGGTGGCTCGGCCGCTCCCTCCACGGCGGACGCGAGATCCATTGGGACGCCGCGCTCGGCCGCGGTGGGCAGTCAATCCGCATCGTTCCGGAGCTCGATCTCGTGGTGGCCGTGACCGCAGGATATTATCAGGACTACAGCGCGCGCGCGTTTCAGCTGCAGTCCGGGATCTTCAAGGACGTGTTACGGGCCATTCCGGCGGCGGGCTGAACCGGACGGTCAAAGCGACAGCCGCAAACGCCGCCAGCCGATGACGACGCCGGTCAGGGAGAACACAAGGCCCAGCGCACAGAGCCCGACGATCACGATATCGCGCAAACGCGGATGCGCCATGAGGATCGGGAAATCGAGGGTGTGCAGCGCGCCGTACAGCCAACGATAGGCGCGCCGCGAAGCATCCAACCGTTGCAGCACATGGCCGTCGGCGCCGTCGACATCGATCCAGAGGTCGCCGCAGCGTGATCGATAGACCGGCGCACCCGGGACGGCCGATCGTGCGGGATAGTCGTCATCGCCGGCAAGAAGGCTCGGAACGCCGCAATCAGTGGCAAGGCGGATCGTCAAGCTCTGAACCTCGCGCGCACTCAGAAAGCCGGTCTGCCCCACATCGAATGCCTCTCCTGTCCTGACCAACGCCTGCGAATCCAGCGCGAGCCGGTCGCGACGATAGAGTTTGGCGCCGAAGCCGAACCATTCGACCTCCCGGGCCGATGGCGGCAGCGGCGTCCGGTCAAGCGACGATGCTGCGGTCCAGCCGGGCACGGCATTCGCCGCGGCGGCTTCCGGGCCCGTCAGCTGTCCGCGCGAGAACAACCGGCCATGATCCATCGAGAGCCAGCCGCTGAAGATCCAGGTCAGCACGAATATCGTCGCCGCAAGGCCGAAGACGTGATGCAACGCGTGCCAGCCGCGATAAGGCGTCGCGAGCCGGCCGTCCCTCATCCTGATCCGCACGATTCCGAGCATAGCGCCGAGCACGGCTGCGATCAGGGCCAGCAACGACAATGTCCAGACGACGCTGTCCCACAGCGCCCAGTTGCTTCTTAGAAAAGTCGGATAGATCCAGTGCAGCACGCTGCCGACGAGATTCCAGCCGCGCTCGCTCCGCGTCGTATCCAGGACAATCTCGCCGGTGTGTGAGGAGACGTAAACCTCTGTCCCGGCCGAGTCGGCAAGCGCGATGCGAAACAAGGGCCGATGACGATCGAATCCATTCGGTACGGTCCACTGATCGCAATCCGCCAATCCCAGAAGCGTCGCGCCGGCCGCCTCGAGCCCACGGCGGCGCGCGTGGCCTACCGCGATGGCGAGCGCCACATCGGACGATGACACCGAAGCGTCGCTCCCGTCGGAGGCGCGCACGGCGCGCAGGCGCGACGATCCCGCAATGACATAGGTGAGCCCGTCGCTTCGCCGGATCAGCCGGACGCGCGTGGCGTCGGCGATTCCGCTCGCGGCGACGGCATCGGCAACGGCAATCCGTGCCTCCGTCCGATCCAGCGGCGCAAGGCCGGCAAAGCGCTCCGCTTCCGTCAGCGACGGGAACGGAACGAAGTGCATCACGATGCCGGTCGTGAACCACATCGCGAACAGCAGGCAGAACGCGATGCCGAGCCAGCGATGCAGCAGGACGATCGCGCTCATCATGCGTTAGCGCCCTACCATTTGAACGCGGCCGAAAGCTCGTAGGTGCGGGGCGCGCCCAGCAGGATCTGGTCGGGATAGAACGGATCGCCCCAGATCGCATAGCGCTTGTCGGTGATGTTGCGGACGCGGAAGGTCAGGCGGGCCTGGTCGACCGCGCCAAACACGGTCTTGGGGATGTCGACGAAGGCGTAGACGTCGGCGACGGTGTAGGCCTTCATCGTCACGACATTGGCGTCAGTATTGTAGCGGTCGCCGACGTGACGGCCGGTGATACCGAGCTCCACCGGCCAGGGCGTGAAGAACCGGTAAGACGCGCCGGCATTGGCGACGATGCGCGGCACGTTCGGTGGCGTGTTGCCTGAGAACGAGCCGCCGACGAAATTGTAGTCGGCATAGCGCGCGTCGACATAGGCGATGTTGCCCCACAGCCGCAGCGGCTCGACCGGGCGTACCGAGGCGGCGAGCTCGACGCCCTTCGATTCCTGCCGCCCGGCGATGTTGAGGGCCTGCCCGCCGGCGGCGGCATAGACGTTCTTGCGCAGGATGTCGTAGGCCGAGAACGACCACTCCGCCCTGTTGTCCCAGAACAGGTGCTTGACGCCGGTCTCGTAGGTGCGGGCGGTGGTGAGGTCCAGCGGCTGGGTCGGCGCGAGCAGGAAGATGTTGTTGGCGGAGACGTCGGCGCCGGTGGCGTATTGGCTGAAGAAGGTCAGGCCGGGCACGGCTTCCCAGGTGTAGCCGATGCGCCCGGTCACGGGCGCCCAGTCCTTCGTGTACGGAAAGCCCGCGTTCACGATTCCCGCGGCGTCGGTGGAGTTGCGGTCGAGCCCGATATGCTCGACGCGCAGGCCGCCGATCAGCGCAAAGGTCCGCGTCAGCTTCAGCCGGTCCTCGAACGCCAGCGCCTCGTTGTCGATGCGGGCGGTCTGCTGCTTGGTCGTGAGCGTGCCGTAGAAGCCGCGATCGGGATCAACGAGCGAGACGTAGTCGTTCGGGAAGTTCGCCGCGCCCGGCCTGACGAAATCGAGGTAGCTGGACGACAGCGTCGTGACCAGGCGGTTGTCGAAGCCGGCGACATCAGCGTCCCAGATCAGGTCGGTGATGTTGCCGACGAGACGCTGGCTGTGCGCGACATAGAAGCGCTCGCGATAGACCTGGTTGTTGGTGGAATCGAACGCCGCGATCTCGTTGTTGAACCAGGTGCGCTCCGCGCCGTAGCCGTAGGCCTGGCTCTTCAGCGTCAGGTCGGGTGCCAGCTTCAGCTCGAAGCCGCCGCGCAACCACACCTCCTGTGCCACGTTGCGGTTGTCGAGGACGTTGTAATTGGTGTTGAAGGTCCGATCGTCGATCGTGATCGCCCCGAGATCGGTCCGGTTGGAGTAATTGCCGGAGACGATGCCCGTCGTTGCATGCGAGCCGCTGAAGGCGATCGGCACCAGCGGCGCCCCCCAATAGGCCTTGCCGCGATCCTCGCGATACTCGATCGCGCCCCAGACCTTGAGACTGTCGGAGACGCGGTAGTTGAGCTGACCCGACACATCCAGCATTTTGGTGTTGGTGTCGTCAACAAAGCCGTTGAGCGCGGAACGGCTGATGTCGAAGCGGTAGTCGAGGCCCTGCACGTTGGTGCTGCCGCCCGAGCCGTAATGCGCGCGGAACGAGTTCAGCGAATCCCAGGAGAAATCGGCTTCGTTCCGGATCGCACCCGCGTGCGGCTGCTTGGTAACGAAATTGATCGCGCCGCCGGCGGCGCCCTCGCCCGAGATCAGCGAGGCCGGACCTTTGAGGAATTCTATCGCTTCCAGATTGGCGGTGTCGGTGATCCGCGAGGTCATGTTCTGCGGGCCGATCTTGATGCCGTTGTAGAGCGTGTTGATCTGGCTGTTGGTGAAACCGCGCATGGAAAACGCCGCAGGCTCGGCCGGATTGTCGCCGGAGGTGACGCCGACGGCGCCCTGCGCCACCTCGGACACGGTGCGATAGCCCTGCTCGCGCATGGTCTCGGCCGAGATCACCTCGACGGTCGCAGGCGTCTGCCGCACTGTCAGGCCGAGCCGCGAGGCGCTTTCGGCGACGGCGTTGGAGTTCAGCGGGGTTGTCGCCTGCGTCTGCGCTTCAGCGCCCGGCACTGCAGGATTTGGCGCTGCGGCCGCGGATCTGCGCGATGGTGCGCGGCGGGCGCTCCGCCCTTCCCGGCCGGCAGGCTTCGCCTGTTTGCGGGATTGGGCCGGCGACACTTCGACCGGCGGCAGAGGTTCGCGAAATTGCTGGGCCAGCGCGACCGGCATATCCGCGGCGGCAAACGTGAGGGTGGCGGACGCAAGCAGGAGACGACGCGGTCGTACGATACGGATTGAAGACACGGCACAAAACCTCGGTATGACGTCAGTGGCACGTCACAGCGAACGAGGTCTCACCCTTGGCCCTGCGGCCGTCCGATGAAGCCGAATGTCTGTACTCCCCGACCGACATCTTCGCGTGTGACCACGGCTGACGGCAGGTCTCCTGGCTCGCGGGTCAGTACCTTGCGTCGCCTTCCCGGGACCGAGATACCCAGTGGCTTGTGACGCAAGATTCGCCGCTTACAGTTGCGGGGGCAGCCACGGCATTGGGGACAATGTCCCCGCACCGCATTCCCTTTTCATCCCCTCTCGGGGAAACCGTCGCGAGCATCTAGGATTACCGTCACAGCGGAGTCAATGTGGCAGTTGCGGCGCTATTGCCACAGCGACCAATTTCCTTTGGAGAGACGAGCATGGAAGGCGAGACCTTCCTCTGGCTGATCCGGCACGCGCCGGTCGATGGCATCAAGGGGACCATCCACGCCGCCGACGCGCCGGCCGACCTTCGCGATCGCGCGCAACTGGAGACGCTGCGGCAGCGCCTGCCGCCAGGCGCCGCGAGCTATGCCAGCCCGTCGCGGCGCACGGTCGAGACGGCGCGCGCGCTGGGACCCGAACCCAAACTGGTCCATGAATTCCGCGAACAGGATTTCGGCGACTGGACCGGCCATCACCACGACGAGCTCGCGGCCACCGGCGGCGAGACTTACGCCCAGTTCTGGAATGATCCGGCCGGCGGACGTCCGCCGGGCGGCGAAAGCTTTGCGGACCAGGTCGCGCGCGTGCGGCTCGGTCTGTCGCGGGTCGGAGCCGGACCCGCCACGCTCGTCGTGCATTCCGGCACGATCCGCGCCGCGCTCTGCATCGCGCTGGATCTCACGCCGCAGGCCGCCTTGCGCTTCGTGATCGATCCGCTGTCGCTGACCCGGATCGATCGCCTCGCCAATGGCTGGCGGGTCGTCTCCGTCAATCAGCGGATCAGCTAGGCCTGTCGGGCACGTTGGCCTGCGCAAAGGTCGCCATGCCGTTGTGAAGCGCACAGGCCGCGCGCACCAGCGGCAGGGCGATGGCCGCACCCGATCCCTCGCCGAGCCTGAGGTCGAGGCTGATCAGCGGCTGCACGTTCAGCGCGCGCAGCACCAGGCGATGCCCCTGTTCCGCCGACTGATGCGAGGGCAGCAGGAACGGCTGGCACGACGGGTTGATCCGCGCCGCCGCCAGCGCCGCCACGGACACGATGAAGCCGTCGATCAAGACGGGGATGCGGCGCTGCGCGGCGGCGATGATGGCACCTGAGATCGCCGCAATCTCGAGGCCGCCGACGGCACACAGGATTTTTTCCGGCGTTGCGCCCGCAACGCCGTGACGTGCGATCGCCGCATCGATCACCCGCGCCTTGTGCGCGCGGCCGGCTGCATCGACGCCGGTGCCGCTGCCGGCGATTTCGCCTGCGCTGATGCCGAGCAGGCTCGCGGCAATCGCCGCCGACGCGGTGGTGTTGCCGATGCCCATCTCGCCGAAGATCAGGAGATCAGGCTGGTCGGCTTGCGCGCGTGCAACCGCGCGCTGGCCGGCCTCGAAGGCGAAGGCCAGCTCCGCGGGCGTGAGCGCAGCCTCCGCGCTGAAATCGCGCGTGCCGCGGCGCGGCTTGTCGGTGACGAT
>RXJC01000690.1 GCA_003963435.1 Bradyrhizobiaceae bacterium
GACGTAGAGCAGGGTGTAGCCGTCGCCCGGCGCATGGGCGACCATGTCGTTGGCGATGCGGGTGCCGGCGCCCGGCTTGTTCTCGACGATGAACTGCTGGCGCAGGCTGCGGCCGAACTCCTCGGCCAACAAGCGCAAGGAGATGTCGTTGGAGCCGCCGGGCCCGTAGGGCGAGATCAGCCGCACCAGGCGCGAGGGCCATGCATCCTCGGCCCGTGCCGTCACGTTTGAGCCGGCGACGAGGCCGCCTGCGATGGTGCCCAGCAGGGTTCGGCGTGTGACTTCGAGCGATGCCACTGTTTTCTTCCTCCCTTTTGTTGTCAGTCTTCTTGTTAGTTCAGATCACCTTTCGCTCGGTGAGCCGTTCGATCTCCTGCTCGGTCAGGCCGAGCCAATTCCGAAACACCTCGTCATTGTCCTGGCCGATGTCACCGGCGGCGTGACGCAATCGCGCGGGATCATTGGTGAAGCGCGGAACGACATTGGTCATGGCAACCGTGCCGAAATCCCGGTCGGCAACGCGCGTGATCACCTCGCGGGCCTTCATTTGCGGGTCGCCCGCGATCTGGTCGATCGCATAGATCGGAGCGAGCGTGCCTTGCGCGGCGTTGAACCGCGCCAGGACCTCGTCGAGGGGATGGGTGGCGCACCAAGCGCCGAAGATATTGTTCAGCTCGGCGGAGTGTCTGACGCGCCGGTCGTTGCTGGCAAAGCGTGGATCGGTGATCAGGTCGGGCCGCTCGATCGCCCGGCAATTCGCGGCGAACAGTGCGTTGGTGGAACCCGCGAGCGTCACCCAGTGGTCGTCGCTGGTGCGGAACACGGCGGCCGGCGCCGAATAGCCGTTGGCATTGCCGATCCGGCTGCGAACGGCACCAAGCTGATCGTGCTCGATGGCGAGGACATCGAGCAGGCGGAAGGTTGCCTCAGTCAGCGAAAGGTCGATCTCCTCGCCGGGCGCATCGGGGTCGCGCGCCCGCTTCCACAGCGCCGCGAGCGCGCCGACGGCGCCGAACAGGCCGCCGATCGAATCTCCGATCGGATATCCGGGATGGGTCGGCTCGCCATCCTGCTCGCCCGTGATGTAGGTGAGCCCGCCCATGGCCTCGAAGATGCGGGCAAAGCCGGGGCGTTCGCGATAGGGCCCATCCTGCCCGAAGGCGGTGGCGCGCAGGATGACGAGGCGCGGCTGGATCGACCACAGCACCTCCCTCGACAAGCCCCAGCGATCGAGCGTTCCCGGACGGAAATTCTCGATCAGCACGTCGAAGCGCGGAAGCAGCTGCTTGAACAGCGCAAGTCCTTCCGCAGTGCGCAGATCGAGCGTGGCGAACTTCTTGTTGCGGTTGGCGGCCTTCCACCACAGCGGCTTGCCGTCCTTGAACGGTGGAAACGAGCGCACGCCGTCGCCCTGGCCGGGCATCTCGATCTTGAGCACCTCGGCGCCGTAATCGGCCAGTAGCGTCGCAGCGAAGGGCGCCGCGATGATGGTCGCGATGTCGAGAACTCTCAAACCTTCGAGCGGTCCAGCCATGTCACGTCCCGGCGCCTGTGATCTTCCTGGTCTTGCGCGGCGGCGCGAGCTCTGCCTGCCCGACGATGGCGCGGATGCTGTCGGCGAGAGCCGCGATGCGCGGGCCGATCTCGCCTTCCAGCTGACCCGGCTGGAGGCGGAACGCGGGGATGCCGCAATTGATCGAGAACGACTGCTTCGATTCGCTCATGTGAAACAGCGGCGCGGCGACTGCGTGGATCGAGGCCATGTATTCGCCCCAGCAGGTGCAGAAGCCGCGGCTTTTGCATTGCGTGATCCCGGCGCGGTACTTGTCACGAAACGCCGACCAGAGCTCGCCGTCTTCGGCGGCAATGTTCCGCTCGAGCCGCTCTGCGTCTGATGGCGGCAGGGTCGCCGCAGCGGCACGTCCCATCGCGGTCATCACCACGGGGATCGGCATGCCGATGTCGGGTGCGTGCGGCCCGACATCGCCGGAGCGCGCCGTCTCGACATAGATCATCGAGGTGGCATCGAGCAGGCCGATCGAGACCGTGCCGCGGACGCTGAGCGCGAGCTCCTGCATCATCGGCCGCGCCACTTGGCGGAACTGCATCCCGGCAAGCAGGGGATGCGCGATCCGCAGCGCCCGCGCAGCGACGCGGTACTTGGCCCGCTCGGCGTCGTAGCGGAGGTAGCCGAGCTCGGTCAGGGTGTGGGTCAGCCGCGCCACCGTCGGGCGCGGGATGCCCGTCAGCGTCGACAGCTCCATGTTGCCGAGCAGCGTGCTGCCGGCCTTGAACGCCTCGAGCACGACGAGCCCCTTCGCCAGCGTCGTGGCGAAGGCGGCATCATCGCCACTTTCCGCCAGCACGGCGGCGGCGGAGGAGGGCGGATGTCGCGGCTTGGTTGAGTCTGTCCGGGCCATTCCCGACTATCAGACGGCGACGCCGGACCTGTCCAATAGATTCGACAATAGCAGAAAAATTGTCCGATATGTGGACACACCGATCGCGCGAGATTTTGCTGGAGAACGCGCTGGACCGACCGACCACACGGATTTTTGTCGTGATTGCATGGCGTCTTGTGACAGGATTATTACGTCGGCATGTCGGATCGATAATTTCTGGAGCGGCTCATGTTGCAGTGGCAGGCGCGGTCAAATCCCCTCGCATGGTGGTGGGGCTCGCTGACGCTCGTGAGCGCGGCCAACATCCTCGTCTGGTTCATGCTGTACCGCGAATTCTACCCGACGCCCTTGAGCAGCCATGGCGGCGGCTCGGACATCGGGCTGATGTTCCTGTTGTGCGCCGGCTACGTGTTCGGCTGCGCGTTCCGCTCGGTGCTGCCGCGCGCCGACGTGCAGCGCATCTGCCTGTTCGATACCTGGCTGTCCAGCGTCGTGATCGGCCGGACGGTCGCGACCGTGGCCGAGCTCTGCTTCGTCGCGCAATGGGCCATCATCCTGCATCAGCTCGGCAAGATGACGGGCGCGGAGACGGCGGTGAACATCGCGCTCGTGATCGTGCCGATCATCGTCATCGCGGAGTGCTTCTCCTGGTACGCGGTGGTGACGACCAACTTCCTCTACAATGCGATCGAGAACTCGCTGTGGGCGGTGACCTTCTTCCTGGCCGGCATCGCGCTGTGCCGCCTGATGCCGGAATTCCAGGGCGTGGTGCGCTGGGCGCTGATGTCGGGCATCGTCGGCATCGCCTGCTTCCTCGCCTTCCTCGTCACCGTCGACGTGCCGATGTATCTCAGCCGCTGGCGGGCCGGGCATGCCGAGGGCAACACGTTCCTCGGCTTCCTCGAAGGCCTCCACGACGTGTCGACGCGCTGGGTGGTGACCCACGACATCGCGCATTGGAAGGGCGAGCTGACCTGGATGTTCCTGTATTTCAGCGCCGCGGTGTGGTCGAGCCTGGCGCTGTGCGCGCTCTATGCGATGGAAGGTTATCTGGCGCTGTATCTGGCGTAAGCGGCTATTTTCCAACCAGCCCGCACTTGCTGCGGTCGAGCGGACGGAAGGCCTGGTCGGGCGGGATGGTCGCGACCAGCTTGACGAAATCCCACGGTCCCTTGGACTCCTGTGGCGTCTTGACCTGCACCAGATAGAGGTCGTGCACCATGCGCTGGTCTTCGCGGATGCGGCCGTTGGGCGTGTAG
>RXJC01000604.1 GCA_003963435.1 Bradyrhizobiaceae bacterium
GCGCTCCAGCAGCTTCGGCAGCTCGGTGAAGACGGTCGGCGTGTAGCCCTTGGCGGTCGGCGGCTCGCCGGCGGACAGGCCGATCTCGCGCTGGGCCATGGCAAAGCGCGTCACCGAATCCATCAGGCAGAGCACGTCCTGGCCCTCGTCGCGAAAATATTCCGCGACCGCGAGCGTCAGATAGGCCGCCTGGCGGCGCATCAGCGCCGGCTCGTCGGAGGTCGCGACCACCACGACCGAGCGCGCGAGGCCCTCCTCGCCGAGGTCGTCCTGCAGGAATTCCTGCACCTCGCGGCCGCGTTCGCCGATCAGCCCGATGACGCTGACGGCGGCATCGACGTTGCGCGCGAGCATCGACAGCAGCACCGACTTGCCGACGCCGGAGCCTGCGAAGATGCCCATGCGCTGGCCGCGGCAGCAGGTGAGGAACGTGTTCATCGCGCGCACGCCGAGATCGAGCGGGGCGCCGACGCGCTTGCGCGAATGCGCCGGCGGCGGCGAATTGCGGAACGGCATCGGCGAGGCGCCTTGCGGCAGCGGTCCCTTGCCGTCGATCGGCTCGCCCAGCGCGTTGACGACGCGGCCGAGCCAGGCCGACGACGGCCGCACCAGATTGGCGGCATTGGCGATGACGGCCTTGCAGCCGCGGCGCACGCCGTCGAGGCCGGCGAACGGCATCACCACGGCGTTGTTGCCGGAGAAGCCGATCACCTCGCAGGGTATCGTCCGGTTCGCCCCGGTCTCGATCACGAGCCGCGCGCCGACCGACATCGCGTGGATGGGGCCGGCCACCTCGACCATCAGGCCGCGCACGCCGACCACACGGCCGTAGATATTGATGCCGTCGATGTCGCCGATCTGTTCGGCCAAAGCCTTCATCGGTGGACCTTCATTAAGGGGGCACGCCTTCGTAGTCCCCAAGGTCGCATTGCGCGATCCCGGGACTTCACGGTGAAAACCTTAAGTTTCGCCATATTTCTGAACGGCGCTTAACTTCGTGTTTACCCGCATCATTAATCATTGCGTCACTGTCTTTGTGACTGAGCGTGACTCCCCTTCAGAAGAAGGCTGAGTCGCGGGAGTCGGTTAGGCCCGTCTCTTAAAGTGGAACTTGAACGGAGCTGGGTGACGAAAGCTGCTTCACGCGCAAGACCTTAGGGCGATTCGACAAAAATTGCACCGGGAGGACTTGCGTTCCAGAATCAGGATTTGTTAACCATCTGTTGTCAGGATCCGAATCAGTTGTTCAAAGGCGTTTTGTTGAGTGCCGCGAATGCGGCCGACCTGACGCCCAGGAGCGGCGACTATGGGGAACTGGCATGCGCGTTTTGCTGATTGAAGATGACAGCGCCGTCGCGCAGTCGATCGAGCTGATGCTGAAGTCTGAGAGCTTCAACGTCTACACGACCGATTTGGGGGAAGAAGGCGTCGATCTCGGTAAACTATACGATTACGACATTATTCTTCTCGACCTCAACCTGCCCGACATGTCCGGCTACGACGTGCTCAAGCAGCTCCGGGTCTCCAAGATCAAGACACCGATTCTGATCCTCTCCGGCCTCGCCGGCATCGAGGACAAGGTCAAGGGTCTCGGCGTCGGCGCCGACGACTACATGACCAAGCCCTTCCACAAGGACGAGCTGGTCGCCCGCATCCACGCGATCGTGCGCCGCTCCAAGGGCCATGCCCAGTCGGTCATCCAGACCGGCGACCTCGTCGTTAACCTCGACACCAAGACGGTGGAAGTCGGCGGCCAGCGCGTGCATCTGACCGGCAAGGAATATCAGATGCTGGAGCTGCTTTCGCTCCGCAAGGGCACCACCCTCACCAAGGAAATGTTCCTCAACCACCTCTATGGCGGCATGGACGAGCCCGAGCTGAAGATCATCGACGTCTTCATCTGCAAGCTCCGCAAGAAGCTGGCCAACGCCTCCGAAGGCCGCAACTTCATCGAGACCGTGTGGGGCCGCGGCTACGTGCTGCGCGAGCCGCACGAGGCCGACGAGCGCATCCCCGCCTGATCTTCTGGGTTTACGTCGCGAGCCTCGGCTCGCTCCTCCCAGCCTGGACCCCGCCGCAAATGGCGGGGTTTTGTTTTTTGGGGACGCGGAACGAGGCGTCGTCGTCCTTCTGCCGTTGAACCGCTATCCTTCTCCCGCCGACGAATGGTCGCTGCACGATGGGGGAACGATGATCCTGCAATCACTCGCCGGCCTGCCCGCCTTCCTGGTCTATTTCTGCACCGGGCTGATCGCGATCGTGGCGTATCTGTTCGTTTACACCCGCATCACCGCGCATAACGAGTTCCAGCTCATCCGCGACAACGAGCCGGCCGCGGCGATCGCGCTCGGCCTCAGCCTGCTCGGCTTCGTGGCGCCGCTGGTCAGCGCCATCGCGCATTCGGCCAACGTGCTGGACTGCCTGATCTGGGCGACCATCGCGCTGGTGGTGCAGGTCATCGTGTTCTTCCTGGTCAAGGTCCCGGTACCGAACCTGTCGGCGCGGATCTCGGCCGGCGAGCTGGCGCCCGCGATCTGGCTCGGCCTGTCCTCGCTCGCCGCGGGCCTGCTCAACGCCGCCTGCATGATCTACTGAGATGGCCGACAATCCCTCCAACAAGGAATTCGGCAAGCGCCGGGTACGCCTGCCGGAGCCATTGCCGCTGCCGGCCAAAGAGCCGGTGAAGCGCTCCGGTCATGTCGCGCTGCTGGTGATGGGCACACTCGCGGTCGGCACCACCGCCTACACCTTGATGCCGCGGCAGACTTGCGAGCCGACGCCCGGCGCCGTGCCGGGACAGACGACCACGACCTGCACAAGCAGCAGCGGCGGCAGGTCGTCCGGCAGCAGCTCGCGCTGGTCGTCGCGATCGAGCTTCTTCAGCAGCGATTCATCGAGCCATTCGGGATCTAGCGCCTCCTCCGATTCCGGCCACGGCAGCGTGAGCCGCGGCGGCTTCGGCTCGTTCGCCCACGGCTTCTCGGGCGGCGGCTAGAGCCGCTGCGGAATTGAGACACGTCAAGTCGAGACCCGCGGGCGCTCTGTATCGTGCAGCCTTGGTGACGCCCGGCATGGGCATCAAGAATCGAGGTGCACGATGCGTGTGATCATCACGTCGATACTCGCCACCGTGGCGCTGGCATCGCTGGCCGCCGCTGTGGAGGCGGCGCCCTGCCCGCCCGGCATGGTGCGGGTCTGCGAACCCGCGCCGCAGAACCGTCCACCCGCCACGCCGCAGCGCTGCCGATGCGAAAATCCGCCGGGCAGCGGAAGCTGGAGCGGCGGCGGCGGCAAAGCCGAGATCCACAAGAAGAACGTACCGACGGTGAAGCCGACCAAATCGCCCGGCCCCAACAATTGAGCGTGGATCAGGCGGTTACGACAACACGCCCCGCAGGGGCGAGAGATGGATCGAGGCACGACCATGCGTATCATGATGACGCCGGCACTGGCCTTCCTCGCGTTGACATCGTTGTCAGCCAAAGTCGAAGCCGCACCCTGCCCGCCTGGCATGGTTCGAGTCTGCCTGCAGCCGCCGCAGAACGATCGTCCTCCGAACACCACGCCGATGCCGTGCAAGTGTGAAAATCCGCCGGGCACCGGAACCTGGAGCGGCGGCGGCAAGGCCGAGATTCACAAGAAGAACGTACCGTCGGTGAAGCATAACAAATCGCCCGGTCCCAACGACTGACACGACACACAAATGTTGGAGCGCGGCGGCAAGGATGCCATCGTGCTCCAATTTTTTTGGCGCTCCGTTTTTGGGCGCTCCATTTTCGATTGCACGATCTCGGCGAGCGCGCCTCGCGAACGACGCGCGCCCATCGCCTCTACTGCAATTTCTTCGTCGTATCCGGTCGCGGCGGCTCCGGCTGCGGGTTCAACCAGTTATTGCCCTGCACGGGCTTCTTGCTTCCCATCGGCGGTTCGGGCTGCGGGTTGAGCCAATTCGTCTTGGGATGCTCGACCTTCAAACTCTTGGTCTTCTTCGCAGGCTTCGGCTTCGGCGTCGCCACCGTCGTTTGTGCCAACCTGACCGGCTGTTGCGCGTCGGCTTGCGCCGTGGCGCCGGCCGGCCCTGCCGCGAAGTCGGCGCTGGCCACATTCAATGTGGCGACACAGGCAAGGCTTGCGATCGCGAGTCCCGCGGGTGTGAGCTTTCGTAGCTTCATCAGAATCTCTCCCTATTGTTCGATCTGCCGACGAATTTTCGGCGGAGGCGGCCTTGGCCGATCGATTGGCCTTGGCGTGAAACGCTTCGGTGGCACGACACGCTTCGGCGGGGCCGGAACGACGACGACCGGCGGACGCGGCGGCGGTGGTGTGACGATCCTGCCGCGCTTGCCGGGAACGAGGATCGGCGCCGGCAGATGCGGCGTGGCGGGCACGAAGGTCGCGCCTCCCGCGGGGACGCATTTGCGCTTGTCGGCGTCGGGCTTCTGGCCGGCCGGACAGCACTGCCCGCCGGCGGTCGCCTGGCCTGCGAGGCAGCAGGATCCGTTCGGCAACTTCACATAGCCTGCGAAGCAGCTGCCCTTGGCAGGCGGTGCGTTCCCGACGCACTTGCCATCGACAAGGAACTGGTCCTGCGGACACGTGCACGCGGCCTTGGCGCCGGCCACCGCGCTGGCGGACGGGCAGCATTGGCCGGTGAGCGGATCGGTGGTCGTTCCCGGCGGGCATCCGGCCAGTGAGCCGCACGTATTGTCGCTCTGCGGCTTGGTCCCGGGCGGACAGCAGGTGCCATTCGGCGTCAGTTGTTCGACCTTGCAGCCCATTTCGAGCGGCGGCTTGCAACCTCCGTCCGGCTGCGGCTTGGACCCAAGCGGGCAGCATTGACCGGTGGAGGATAGCTGGCCGGGCGGGCACCCATTCTGCTGCGTCCCGCAACTACCGTCGGGTTGAGGCTTGGAGCCGGGCGGGCAGCATTGACCGCTCGACGACAGCTGTTCGGGCGGACACGGCTTCTTCATCGGGTAGCAACTGCCGTCGGGCTGCGGCTTGCTGCCGGGAGGACAGCACTGACCGCTCGAGGAGAGCTGGCCGGGCGGGCACGAGGGCTGCTGCGGCTGGCCGCACTTGCCGTCTGGCCCGGGCAACAGGCCGTTCGGGCAGCATTGGTTGGCCGCAAAACCCCACGAGCCGCTCGGGCAAAGCTGCTGACAACTGCCGTCAAGGCCAACCTGGGGGATAGTCGGCCATTGCGTGGTCAGACATGCCATTTCCTGAGCCGTCGGCTTGCAACCAAAGAAGTCGACGGACGGATCCGGCACGAACCCTGCCGGGCAGACCGGCGCCTTGAACGTCGGACAATGATAGCCGTTGCCGTCGTACACCGCCTTCGAGCCGTCGATGCAAGTCAACTTCGACATATCGTTGGGATCGAACGAGTTGGGATCGAAGCCTGCCAGACAGGCCTCGATCTTGCCGGGATCGATCGATCCATCCGGACACGGCGATATGCACTGCCCGTTGGGCCCCGCATAGGTTCCGATCGGGCAGCACTGGAAGCCGGGCTGTTGCGTGGTGCCGGGCGGACAGGCGCATTGATGACCCGAACCGGGCGGGCAATCGAGCAGCGGCGGCTTCTTGCCGTGGAGCCGATACCAGAAGAACCCCGGAAACAGCTCGACGCGCGGGCGATACCAACCCGGCAGATTGAATCCCGTCCGGCCGCAGACGCGCAGGATCGCGATGTCGCCAAGATGCCCGCGCGCGGACGGATCCTGGAACTGGTCGTCGTAATCGATGAAGTAGCTCTGCCACGGCGGCACATTGAAGGGCCGCACGGCGAAGACGTCGTTGCCCTGCACGCCGTTGACTTCGGCCGGACCGCCGGCCGCGAGCTGCGCGGCGATCGCGGGATCGTTCGAAGTGCGCAACTGCTCGCCGGTCGACCACAGGAACTGACCGCAGGCAGCACGATCGATCCGGCCCTGATCGTCGTAGCCGAAGCCGACCGCGACGCCGCCATTGCCGTTGCGCATCTCGCGTGCAAAGCCGATCGCGTATTCGTCCGGCTGCAATTGCCATTGCGGGCCGCCGGTGCCGGGCGGCGCCGGCAGATAGCGCAGCACGCGACCGGTCGCTTCCCTCGTCAGCACGTTGAAGTCATAGGCGCCGCTCGGCGCGGCGCGCTCGGCGAGCACCATGCGCCCCTGGTCGTCGAACGCAATCTTGGCGATTTCGCTGGGACCAGGTCCCGGCGCAACGCTGAACTCGAGGCGCGGATCGGCGCCAAGGCTCGGCGCAATCGCCACCGACCAGATCTGCAGGTCCTTGGCGACGGCGTAATACAGGCGCCCGTTGCGCACAGCGAGACCGAAGATCAGGCGCTGTGGATTGGCATAGCCCCAGGTCGCGGGATCGCCAGTGCGAAATTTTGGACTTGAGATATCGAGACGCCCGGCGGGATCATACGGCACCGGCGGCAGGCCGGCGGCGCTGCGCCCTTGCACGCCATGATCGTAACGGGCGCGCTCCGTTCCAGTGGAGTCAAATGCGTGGATCATGCCGGTGGCGCGGTCGGCCACGAACAGCGTGCTGGACGCCGCATCGAAGGCAAGTCCGCCGAGCGCCGGACCGGGATTGGGTGCCCCCTCGAACGTCACGTTGGCGAACAGGCGGACGTCGCCGGTGGCGCCATCGATCCGCCAGATCGAGCCGGGGCCGCTGCCGGATTGCGGCGGCCCGAACAGTCCCGGCATGAACGCGGCATTGGGCGCGCCCTGCTTGATGCGCGTGAACTGGCCGGCTCCGGCTGGAACAACGATGGGCAATCCGTAAGCCGACGTCGCAGCGACAAACACGTTCGGCGACGTTGCATTGTCGAGCGCGACACCGAATAGCTGGCCGGTTTGACCGGCGGTGACTGTGAAAGGTTTTGGCGCCGTCAGGATTTGCGCCTGAGGGGGCGCACCCGGCGACTGCAGATCGAGTACGCGCGCCGACGGCCCGTTGAGGTCGATGGCCGTCTTGTCGGCGGGATCGACACCGGGCGGAATTTCGGCGGGCGGCATCGCCCCCGAGAATCCCGTGACGACCGCGTTGCCATTGGCAACGATGCCGACCGGTTGCGCCGCGGCTTCAGCGCAAGCAAACAGGCCGAACGACGCTGCGGCAAACAACACGGCGCGCAGCCGGCCGCCCCGATATGCACGATGATCTTGCTCAGGTGGAATCGAGCGGGGCATACGGGTTTGCATTGGCAATGATCCTGATGAAACACCGAGGTGTAGTTGACGCCCGATCTCCACCGTCGGACTTGAGCGGGATCAACAAACGTTCGATTCTCGAATTGAAGCGAGAACCGCGGAGGGCCTTACAATGAAACCTTCAGCGGTATCGCGACGATGCCGAGCGTGCGAATCGAACACCACGCCTCTCGCCGTTGACACACATCAACGTGCGGCGCGACTGCACAGGCATCCTGGCTCGCGTCGACGAGGGCCAGGCCATGAGGCGCGAGAAAACATCAGCGTTCGCCGCCGCGATCCATGCAGCACTCGTGTGCGCTGCGGTGGCGATACCCACTGCGGCTCAGGCCAAAGGACACTGTCCGGGCGGCCAGCATTGGCAGTGCACCACCTACGCCACGTCTCAGGAGAACGGCGCCTGGTATGACGCAAAGACGGGCCAATGGTACAATAAGTCATGCAGTTGCCAGGGCGGCGGAGGATCGTCCGGTGGAGATGTCGGCTCATACGGTCATGCCGAGATCCACAAGAAGAACGTACCGACGGTCAAACCTTCCGGCGTCGGCCCGGGGAATCTCGCCGGCTCATCGCTTCGACTCGCGCCGCGTGCGCCGGTGCGCGTAGCCCCGTCCGCGACCTTCCGGCCGGCGCCGACATTCTGACTGTCGGCGTATCGCTCCCGGGCTTGTCGAGAGACACTCATCTGGTGGAAACTGTTGGTTCAAGGCCAGAGCGTCGGAGACTGAATTGCCATGAAACGTCGAGACCGGTCATGCCCACCATGAGGGGTGGTCAAATCATTGGTGGTCGAGTCATCCCTGGGCACAGCGGCGGCTAGCGGATGCAGCGCATCACCTGCCTGGAGCGCGATGACTGGCGGGAGACCGCGGCGCGATGCGGCTTCGTCTTCCACACCATCGACGGCGAACGCTATTGGGATGAGCGCGCCTATTACGGCTTCACGCTCGAGGAGATCGAGCGCGGCATCGAGACGCCGACCGGCGAGATCGACGCGATGTGCCTGGAGCTTGCCGGCCGCGTCATTGCCGACGAGCGCCATCTGCGTCGCTTGCGGATTCCGGAAGCGTTCTGGAGCCTGATCGCCGAAAGCTGGCAGCGCGACGACCGCAGCCTCTACGGCCGGCTCGATCTGAAGTACGACGGCAACGGCCCAGCCAAGCTGCTCGAATACAACGCGGACACGCCGACCTCGCTTTTCGAGGCCGCGGTGTTTCAATGGACCTGGCTCGAGCAGGCGATCGAACGCCGCGTCGTCCCCTCACGCGCCGATCAGTTCAACTCCATCCACGAGCGGCTGATCGCGGCGTGGAAGGAAATCGCCGACGGCTGCCACGTCCATCTCACCGGCATCACCGACAACGCCGAGGACGCCGGCACGCTCGCTTATCTCGAAGACACCGCGCGCCAGGCCGGGCTGTCGACGAAGGTGCTCGACATCGAGGAGATCGGCTGGCGCGACGAGCCAGGCTGCTTCGTCGACCTCGACGAGGTCGACATCGCGCTCGCCTTCAAGCTCTATCCCTGGGAGTGGATGTTCCACGACGCCTTCGGTGCCAAGCTGAAGGACGCGCCGACCCGCTGGATCGAGCCGCCTTGGAAGGCCGTGCTCTCCAACAAGGGCATATTGCCACTGCTCTGGGAGATGTTTCCGAACCATCCCAACCTGTTGCCGGCCTTCTTCGAGGACGATCCGCGCGCCGCCGAGCTCGGCACGTCCTATGTGCGCAAGCCGCTGCTGTCGCGCGAGGGCGCCAATGTCACCATCGTGTCGGGCGGGATGGCGCTCGACGAGCAGGCAGGCCCCTACGGCGCCGAAGGTTTCGTGCGGCAGGCGCTGGCACCGCTGCCGAATTTCTCCGGCTTTTATCCGGTGGTGGGAAGCTGGCTGGTGAACCACGAGCCGTGCGGGCTGTCGATCCGTGAGGACGAGAGCCCGATCACGGGCAACCACTCGCGCTTTCTGCCGCACGCGATTCTGTAGGTCGTCTCCCTCTCCCCGTTCTTACGGGAAGAGGGCTGGGGTGAGGGGCTGGTTCAGCGAAAATAGTGGACAGATTGACTCGCGGAGAGTCCCCCTCACCCGGATTGCATCTCCGATGCAATCCGACCTCTCCCCGCAAGCGGGGCGAGGTGGAAGAAAGATCACTTCGCCGCGGCGAGCTTCAGCGGCTGCGGCATCAATCCGCCCATGGGGCGGCCGGAGCGCGCGGGGTTGAGCTGGTAGAGCCCGCGGCGCTCGGTGATGGGACGGAACGCGTCGGTGATGCCGACGACGGATTCGGCGGCGCCCAGCAGCAGCGTGCCGTCGGCTTCCATCGCCTTCGCCATCCGCTCGAAGATCACCGCCTTGGTGTCCTGGTCGAAATAGATCAGCACATTGCGACAGAAGATCACGTCGAACGTGCCGAGGTGGGAGAAGTCCTGCAACAGGTTGAGCTGGCGGAACTGCACCATGGCACGGATGTCGGCGTTGAGCTGCCAGAGCTCGCCATTCTGCGTGAAGTACTTCATCAGGTGTTGGATCGGCAGGCCGCGCTGCACCTCGAACTGGCTGTAGACGCCGGCCTTGGACTTCTCCAGCACCTCCTGCGACAGATCGGTGGCGACGATCTCGACGCGCCAGCCGGCCAGGGCCGCTCCCATCTCCTTGACGCACATCGCGATCGAATAGGGCTCCTGCCCGGTCGAGGACGCCGCCGACCAGATGCGAAGCGACTTGCGCGCCGCGCGCGCCTGGATCAGGCTTGGCAGGATGGTGTCGCGCAGATGGTCGAACGGGATCTTGTCGCGGTAGAAGAAGGTCTCGTTCGTGGTCATGGCTTCGACCACGTCGGTCGCAAGCCGGCCGTCGCCGTTCCTGATCTTCAGCACGAGATCGGGAATGCCGGGAAGGCTCGCCTTGCGTGCCAGCGGCAGCAGCCGGCTTTCGACGAGGTATTGCTTGTCGGGCGAGAGATCGAGGCCGGAACGCTCTTTCAGGAACTTGCGCAGATAATCGTAATCGGTGGGCGTCACGAGCGGTCTCCCGCGAACAGGCGGTTGACCTTGGCGCCGATCTGGTTGAGCGGCAGGATCGCCGCGCAGATGCCGGCATTGGCCGCTGCCCCCGGCATGCCCCACACCACGCTGGAGGCTTCGTCCTGCGCGATGACGCTGCCGCCGGCGGCGACGATGTCCTTGCCGCCGCGCATGCCGTCCGAGCCCATGCCCGTCAGGATCACGGAGAGGATGTTGCCGTGCCAGATGTCGATGGCGGAAGTGAAGAGCGGATCGACTGCAGGCTTGCAGAAATTGACGGCGGGGCCGTCATCGAGCGCGATCACGGTCTCCGCGCCGCTGCGTGCGACGCGCATATGCTTGCCGCCGGGCGCCAGGTAAATCCGTCCCGGCTTCACCGTCTCGCCGTCGACCGCCTCGGCGGCCGGCCGTCGGCTCGAACGCGCCAGATGCTCGGCAAGGATGGTCGTAAAGGTCGGCGGCATGTGCTGGGTGATCAGCACCGGGAAGCGGTCGATGACGGGACCGAGCTCGGTGACCAGCGCCATCAGCGCCTGCGGACCGCCGGTCGAGGAGCCGATCAGCAACACCTTGGGGGCCTGACTGGAGAACGGACGCGTCGTCAACGATCCTGACGGCGGAGCCTGAACAGCCGGCGCGGGCGCGGCCGGCCGCGCGACGGGACCGCGCGGGGCAGGAGCCGGGCTCGCGGGCGCCAGCGGCGGGCTCGCAACCGCGGATTTGCGCCGCAACCGCGCGCCGAGATGGCGGATCTTCTGGATCAGGTCGTGGTGAAAGATGTCGGCGGCCGAGGCCTCGCGCGTCGATTCCGGCTTCGGAATGTAATCGGCCGCGCCGAGCGACAGCGCCTTGAAGCTGATCTCTGCGTTGCGGCGGGTCAGCGTCGAGGCCATGATGATGACGAGATCGCGCTTCTTCGCCAAGAGCTGCGGCAGCGCCGAGATGCCGTCGAGCTCGGGC
>RXJC01000341.1 GCA_003963435.1 Bradyrhizobiaceae bacterium
CCCTCGACCACGACGAGATCGACAGCGGAGAGCTTGCCCAACAGTTCCGGCAGAAGCGGCTCCGCCGCACCGCGCAGCTCGTGCATCAGGGCCCAGCGATTCGACGAGGCGACCAGCACCTCGGCCGCGCCGGCCTCGCGATGCCGCCAGGAATCCTTGCCCGGCACGTCGACGTCGAACTGATGATGCGCATGCTTGATGACCGAGACGCGCAGGCCTTGCGCGTTGAAATGCGGAATCAGGCGCGTCAACAGCGTGGTCTTGCCTGCACCACTCCAGCCCGCAAGGCCGATGACTTTCATTCCAAGGTCTCTCTTCCGCAACCAGCGCTCGCCGATGGAACCCCTGGCCCCTCCCCGTCATTGCGAGCGCAGCGAAGCAATCCAGACTGCCGCCGCGGAAAGATTCTGGATTGCTTCGCTGCGCTCGCAATGACGACGAGCCGGCATTTTCCCGTTCCCCAGCATGCTTATATCGGCTTGACCCAAATGTCATGCTAACCTCGTGGCTATGATAAAGATCGACAAAGCCCCGGTGCCCCTGATCGTCCCCAATCCGGACGACCCGCGCCTGACCCAGAGCGTGACCGGGACCGACCAGACCGGCGCCAGGGTCGAGATCAAGGTGCCGATGGAGCGGCCGTTGACGCTCTACCTGAACGCCCAGGAGATCGTCACCATGATGACGATCGGCGATTACCCCGAATATCTGGCGCTCGGCTATCTGCTGAACCAGAACATGCTGAAATATAACGACGCGGTCACCGAGGTCGAATACGACGATGACCTCCAGGTCGTCGTCGTGCGCACCGAGCACCACACCAATTTCGAAGCCAAGCTGAAGAAGCGCACGCAGACCTCGGGCTGCGCGCAGGGCACTGCCTTTGGCGACCTGCTGGAGGCCGTCGAGAGCGTCGCGCTCCCGAAGGCGGAGTTGCGCACATCCTGGCTGTACCAGATGACGCAGACCATCAACACCATGCCCTCGCTCTATCTCGAGGCCGGCGCGATCCACGGCTGCGTGCTGTGCAAGGAGGGCACGCCGCTCTGCTACACCGAGGACGTCGGCCGCCACAACGCCGTCGACAAGATCGCTGGCTGGATGTACCGCCACGGTGTCGATCCCGGCGACAAGATCCTCTACACCACGGGGCGTCTCACCTCGGAAATGGTGATCAAGACGGTGCGCATGGGCATTCCGATTCTGGTGTCGCGCTCCGGCTTCACCGCCTGGGGCGTCGATCTTGCGAGACAAGTAGGGTTGACGCTGGTTGGCCGCACGCGTGGAAAACGCTTCATCGCTCTCGCGGGCGAGGAGCGCATCGTCTACGACCAGGACCTCGCTTACGTCGAAGAGGAATCGGCGAAGCACAAGCGCAAGGGTGAACGGGGTGACGATTGAATTTCCGGCCACGCAGGGTGTGCTGCTCGCCGGTGGCCTCGCGCGCCGCATGGGCGGCGGCGACAAGCCGATGCGCACCATCGGCGGCCGCACCATTTTGGAACGCGTGATCGCACGCCTGAAACCTCAATGCAGCGGACTGATCCTCAACGCGAACGGCGATCCCGCGCGCTTTGCTGCATTCGGTCTCGAGGTCGTTCCTGACGACGTGCCCGGCTTTCCCGGCCCGCTCGCCGGCATTTTGGCCGCGCTGGACTGGACCGCAGCGAACCGGCCGCAGATCGACTGGGTGCTCAGCGCCGCCGGCGACTGCCCGTTCCTGCCGCGCGATCTGGTGGCCCGCCTGCATGAAGCACGGAGCCGCGAGAACGCGCAGCTCGCCGTCGCCGCATCAGCCGATCAGTCGCATCCGGTGATCGGCCTGTGGCGGGTCGCCTTGCGCGATGAGCTGCGCCACGCGCTGGTCGTCGAAGACCTCCGCAAGATCGACCGCTGGACCGCGCGCTATCCGCTCGCGACGGTGACGTGGCCGGCCGAGCCGCTCGATCCGTTCTTCAACGCCAACACGGTCGAGGACATCGCCGAGGCCGAACGGCTGGCGGCACTGGATGACGCGGCCTGAGGCGTTTGCCTGGAGCTCTTGACCTCGAGCTACTGGCCGTGAACCGGGCCTTCGAAGCGAACGACCAATGATTGGGACGTTGCCCCGGATCAGCCATGGCCGACACTCTCTTGGAAGTCATTTTCGGTGTTGTCGATCTCGCGCTCGATGTTTCGAACGTGATCGACCGCACCAAGCAGCCCAGCGAGCCTGACACCGTCGAGGTCCCGCCGGATCCCAAGCCGCTTCCGCCCGCCGCGCAGCGTGCGCTGGCCGAAGCCGAGGAACGCGAGCGCGCCGCTCAGACTGCCAGCGGCACCGACCAGGCCTCGTAGCCGTATCGAGCCAGATGTTGGCGCGCGCGGTGTCCTGCACCGGCACTACGCACGCCTAAATCCCGCTCGCTCCAGCGCCGCCCGCGCCTCGTCCGAGCCGAGGGCTTTGAGAAAAGCCCGCACTGCCGGCCGCTCCTTGCGCGCGGTCACCAGCGCGAAGTCATAATGCTCCTCCGCCAGCGGAATGAAACCGAGGCCGGCCGCATCGGCGACCGGCGCAATGGTCATGCCCCAATCGGCGCGGTGCTGCGCGACGACCGCCGCGACTGCGTTGTGCGAGCGCGGCTGGTTCCAATAGCCTTCCGGGCGGGCACCGCCGAGCAGGCGATCAATCAGGATGCGCGTACCGGCGCCCTGGTTGCGGTTGACCATGATGCAGACGGGATCTCTGAGCGCGGCGGCAACCGCCTCCTTCGCACCAAGGCCCTCGAAACGCTTGTCGCCCTTGCGGAAGACGATGCCCTGCATCCGGCGCCAGCCGGGGACGAGCTCGAGCCCTGCGACGAGGTAAGGCGTGTTGTAGGTTTCGGTTCGATCGTCGAACAGATGGATCGGGGCGAGATCGCATTCGCCGCGCTTGGCCGCCGCGAGCCCGCCGAGGCTGCCGACCGCGATCGAGCGCACGGTGAGGCCGGCATGCGCAAGCTGCGCGTTGACGAGATCGAGGCCGGTGCAATGGCTGCCGACGATGACGAGGTCAGGCACGCGCACATGCGGCGTGAACAGCGTCACCTCGGTTTCGGTCCCGGCCGGCATCTGGTCGGCAAGCGCGTCGATGCGCAAGAAGCCGTCGGCCTGCGCGAAGGACGTGATCGCGCCGGAGCCCTTGCCGGAGGGATAGGCGATCAGGCCATCCCTCCCCTCGACCAGCGAGACCATGACGAATTCGGTGCGGCCGAGCTCGGATGCAATGCGGACCGGCACGGTCGCGCTGACCTTGGCATCGGGGCGCGGCGGCAGGCCGGCCATCCTGCGCAGCACCGGCACGATCATGTCGTGGAAGGTGAACATCGCCGAGGTCGGAAAGCCCGGCAGGATCACCACCGGCTTGCCGTCGCACACCGCAAGGCAGAGCGGCTTGCCGGGCTTGAGCGCAACGCCATGCGCGATAATGCCGGGCTCGCCGAGCCGGCCGATGATGCGATGAGAGAGGTCGCCGGCGCCTTTCGAGGTGCCGCCTGACAGCACCAGCATGTCGGCATCCGCAAGCGCGCTGCGCATGGCAGCTTCGAGCCTGGCTTCATCGTCGGGAACGGCGCCGAGGAAGACGGCCTCGCCGCCGTTCTCGTCGATCGCGGCGGCGACGATGGCGCCGTTGGTGTCGTAGATCGCGGCGGGCGGAAGAGCCCCGCCGGGCTGGACCAGTTCGTCGCCGGTCGAGATGACGGCAACGCGCGGCTTGCGCGCGACCCTCACCTCGGCGATGCCGCAAGCCGCCAGCATGCCGATCTCGCGCGAGCCGATGATGGTGCCGGCGCGCAGTAGCGCCTCGCCGCGCGCAATGTCGGATCCGGCATAGGACACGAACTGGCCCGGCGACACCGCGCGA
>RXJC01000392.1 GCA_003963435.1 Bradyrhizobiaceae bacterium
TTCGGCGTGACGGTCAACGACGCGCATGTCATCCAGCCGGACATCGAGGCGTCGAACGGCGTGATCCACGTCATCGACACCGTGCTTCTGCCTCCGGCGCGCGGCAAGACTCATCACTGACGATCGACCGGAGACCACCCGCGCTGACGCAGGGTGGTCTCCGGCCAGCTTTGGTCAGGACTGTTCGCGCGCGATGTCTCGGCTCGTCACGTGTGACGAGCTTCTCCCAGCACCCGCTGCGCAATCGCCACCACCTCGCTCGCTGCGATATTCCGCATGCAGCGGTGGTCGTTCATCTTGCAGATCGTGCTCTGGCAGGGTTGGCAGGACAGCTTTTCCTTGTCCTGGACGACGGTCGCAGCGAGGCCGTTGAGCGGGGCCCAGAGATAGGGGCTGGTCGGGCCGAAAATGCCCATCGTGGGCGTGCCGAGCGCGGCGGCGATGTGCATCAGGCCGGAATCGTTGCAGATGGCGACGCCGGCGGCGGCCATCGCGAGCACGCCGTTGCGCAAGTCGGTGCCGGTGAGGTCACGGACCCCAGGGCCGCCAGCGGTCCCCGGGCCGCCCGCCGCGACGATCTCCTGGGCAAGGCCCTTTTCCGCGGGGCCGCCGACCACCCAGACCTCCAGGCCGCGCGCGACCAGGAGCCGGGCCGCCTCCGGATAGGAGGTCCAGCGTTTTGAGACGCCCACCGAGCCTGGGGCCAGCGCCACCGCGGCTCCGGCGCCGAGGCCGCTGGCCTGCCGCCAGCGCGCGACGTCCTCGGCAGGGACCCGCAATTGCGGCACCGGCCATTCCGGGGGCAGGGGGGCGCCGTCGGGCTGGGCCAGGGCCGCGTTCTTGTCGATGAAGCGGGGCAGCTTCTTCTCGCCCCAGCGCCACTGGTTGATCAGGCCGAACCGGAATTCGCCAACAAAGCCGACCCGTTCAGGAATACCGGCCAGGGCGGGCGCGATGGCCGCCTTCCAAGTGCGCGGCAGCACCAGGGCGGTACCGTAGTTCCGCTCGCGCAGGAGCTTTGCCAGGGCCAGCTGGCGGCCAACTGCGAGGCGGCCGCGCGGCAGGTCCCAGACGATGCCTTGCCGCACGCCGGGCATGTAATCGACCAAGGGCGCGCACAGCGAGCTGGTGAGGAGGTCGACCGGCCGGTTCGGCCAGCGTTCCTTCAGGACCCGCACAACGGTGTGATTCCGGACGAAATCGCCGATCCACATATAGGGGATGATCAGAATCGGGCGCGTGTCGCTCCGATCCGCATCATCGCCAAGTTGTGAATTTTTATTCATTTGTTAAAATGGAGCTGCGCGATCTGATTGTGGCGGTTCGGTTAGCCGCTCCGGGGCGGCAGGTAAAGCCGGCAGACCGCTTAATCCCAAAACCGCTTACACTTTGGCGGCTCATGCGCTACGGCAGGACCGGGCCGCAAAAATCGGGCAGGGATTTCGGAATGTTGCTGGTGACCGGCGGGGCCGGTTTTATCGGGTCGAATGTCGTGGCCGCGCTCAATGATTCGGGCCGCAGCGACGTCGTGGTTTGCGACGCGCTCGGCAACGAGGGCAAGTGGCGCAATCTCGCCAAGCGCCAGCTTGTGGATATCGTCCCGCCGGCCGAGCTGATGGACTGGTTGAAGGGCCGCAAGCTGGAGGCCATGATCCATCTCGGGGCGATCTCCGCAACCACAGCGACCGACGGCGACCTCGTCATCGAGACCAATTTCCGACTGTCGATGCGCCTGTTGGACTGGTGCACGATGAATGCCGTTCCGTTCATCTATGCCTCCTCGGCGGCAACCTATGGCGACGGCGAAGGCGGCTTCGACGACGACGCCTCGCTGCCGGCGCTGAAGAAGCTGCGGCCGATGAATCTCTACGGCTGGAGCAAGCACCTGTTCGACCTCGCCGTTGCCGAGCACCTCGCGCGCGGCGATCGGCTCCCGCCGCAATGGGCCGGCCTGAAATTCTTCAACGTGTTCGGTCCCAACGAATACCACAAGGGCTCGATGATGAGCGTGCTGGCGCGCCGCTTCGACGACGTCAAGGCCGGCCGCGTCGTGCAATTGTTCAAGTCGCATCGCGAGGGCATCGCCGACGGCGACCAGCGCCGCGACTTCATCTATGTCGACGACGTCGTGCGCGTCATTATGTGGCTGCTGGCAACGCCGGCCGTCTCGGGTCTCTTCAACGTCGGAACCGGCAAGGCGCGCAGCTTCAGGGACCTGATGCTGGCGGCCTATGCCGCGCTCGGCACCAGGCCCAACATCGAATATATCGACATGCCCGAGCCGATTCGCGGGGCCTACCAGTACTTCACCCAGAGCGAGGTCGATCGCCTGCATCGCGCCGGCTATAACGGCGGCTTCACGACGCTCGAGGATGCGGTCAAGGCCTATGTCGGGGATTACCTCGACCGGCCCGACCGCTTCCGCTGAGGCTCCTTGACCATGCCGACCCCCATTCTCGATTTCGACGCCCTCGCGAAAGACATCTCAGGCCGCACGGTGCTGTGCATCGGCGACATCATGCTGGACGAGTTCGTCTACGGCGAGGTGTCGCGGATCTCGCCGGAAGCGCCGACGCCCGTCATCGCGGCGCAGCGCAGCGAGATCCACATCGGCGGCGCCGGCAACGTCGCGCGCAACGTCGCCTCGCTCGGCGCGCGCTGCATCTTCGTCGGCCTCGTCGGCGAGGACGATGCCGGTGCGCGGCTCAAGACGGCGCTGGACGCGCTCCCCGGAATCGAAAACGTGCTGGTCTGCGATACCTCGCGGCCGACCACGCGAAAAGTCCGTTTCGTCTCCGAACATTTTTCCACGCACATGCTGCGCGCGGATTGGGAGCAATCGTTGCCTGCCTCCGATGAGGTCGAGACCAAGCTGATCGAGGCGATCCTGCCGCAAATCGCGCGCGCCGACATCGTGCTGCTCTCGGACTACGCCAAGGGCGTGCTGACGGCGCGCGTGATCCGCCACACCATCGACGCCGCGAGGAAGCTCGGCAAGCCCGTGATCGTCGATCCCAAGAGCCTGAACTGGGCGATCTATCGCGGCGCCGCGCTGCTCACGCCCAACCGCAAGGAGTTTGCGGAAGCGACGCGCAGCCGCGCCGACACGCCCCAGAGCATCGTCGATGCCAGCGAGGACGTGATGCGGCTCGCCGATTGCGAGGCGATCCTGGTGACGCAAGGCGAGCACGGCATGACGCTGGTGCCGCGTAGCGGCGGATTCGTTCACGTCCCCGCCGTTCCCGTGAAGGTGCGCGATGTCTCCGGCGCCGGTGACACCGTCGCCGCCGCGCTCGCGGTCTCGCGCGCGGCCGGCGCCGACTGGGACACCGCGCTGCGCATCGCCAACGCTGCGGCGGCCGTCGCCGTCGGCAAGCAAGGCACCGCCAGCGTGAGCGCGGCCGAGCTGCGCCGAAAGATCCTGCCGCATGCCACGCTCGCAGCCGAGGAGAAGATCGTGCTCGAGCCTGATACGCTCGACGCGCAGCTTGCCGAATGGCGGAGGCAGGGCCAGCGTGTCGGCTTCACCAACGGCTGTTTCGACATCCTGCATCCCGGCCATGTCAAGGTGCTGACCGCGGCGCGCGCCGCCTGCGACCGCCTGATCGTGGGGCTCAACAGCGACGCCTCGGTGCGGCGGCTCAAGGGCGCCGAACGGCCGGTCCAGGACGAACGCGCGCGTGCCGAGGTGCTCGCCGCGCTCGAGGCCGTCGACCTCGTCGTCATCTTCGAGGAGGACACGCCGATCGACCTGATCAGGCGCATCAAGCCCGGTGTGCTGGTGAAGGGCGGCGACTACACCCGCGAGCAGGTGGTCGGCCACGAGGTCGTCGAGGAAGCGGGCGGGGTGGTCGTGCTGGTCGACATCCTCCAGGGCTTCAGCACGACCGCACTGGTGCATCGCGCCCGGGGAGGCGGCAAGTGACGGCGCTGGCCCGCGAGACGACCGGCGAGATGTTGCTTCGCCGCCTGCGCAGCCCGGCTGCCTGGCGCGAGACCGTCGACATATTGGCGGTCCTGACCGCGGCCTCGCTGCCCTGGTCGACCTCGCTTGCTGGGATCTTCAACGCGCTGATGCTGCTCTGCATGGTGCCGTTCCTCGACGTCCGCGCGTTCCTGCAATTCCTGCGGCGTCCGATCTGTGCGGCTCCGATCGCGCTGGTGCTGCTCGCGCTGGTGGGGACGCTGTGGTCGGACGCGGCCTGGGGCGCGCGCCTCCATGCGGTCAATCCGACCATGAAGCTGCTCGTGCTGCCGGTCCTGCTCTATCATTTCGAGCGCTCGCAGCGCGGCCACTGGATCTTCGTCGCCTTCCTGGTGTCCTGCGCCCTGCTGTCGGTGATGTCCTGGCTGGTCGCCTTCTATCCGCAGCTCGCGCTCAAGACCGATCCGGCCGAGCGCGGCATCTTCGTCAAGAACTACATCGACCAGAGCCAGGAATTCGCGCTCTGCGCGGTCGCGCTCGCCTATCCGATCGTGACGCTGCTGCGCGAGAAGCGATACTGGTTCGCCGCGCTGCTGGCGGCGCTGGCGCTGAGCTTCTTCGTCAACATGACGTTCGTCGTGGTGTCTCGCACCGCGCTCGTCACCATCCCGATCATGTTCGGCGTGTTCGCGCTGCTCCATCTCAAATGGCGCAGTATCGCGCTCATCTCCGCCGGCTTGCTCGTCGGCGCCGTGCTCGCCTGGCAGGCCTCGCCCTATTTGCGCCATACCGCCGAGAGGTTTTCCGACGACTACACGCGCTATGTCGAGAGAGGCGAGCCGACCTCGCTCGGCTTGCGGCTCGAATTCTGGCGGAAGTCGCTCGGCTTCTTCGCGCAGGCGCCGATCATCGGGCACGGCACCGGTTCGACGCGCGGATTGTTCGAACGCGTTGCGACCCCCGCCGGTCAGTACCAGGCGTCGGCCGAGGTGATCGGCAACCCGCACAACCAGACGCTCAACGTGGCCGTGCAATGGGGCGCGATCGGCATCGCCATTCTCTACACGATCTGGATCCTGCATCTGCTGCTGTTTCGCGGCGACGGGCTTGCCAACTGGATCGGGCTCCTGGTGGTGGTGCAGAACGTCTTCACCTCGCTGTTCAATTCCCATCTGTTCGACTTCCACGAGGGCTGGATGTACGTCATCGGCGTCGGTGTCGCCGGCGGCATGGTGCTCCGGGCACAACGGGCCGAGGCGAAGATGGGGGAAGCCGGTTCCTGAGCGGCCGCGCGGCTGGCAAGTCTGGTCCAGATGGGCTATCAGCGCGGTCAGGTTGCATCTAACTGGGTTTTCATCGGTCGGCGGATGACGCGTCTTTCGCATCTCACCTTGCGCAATTTCCTGATAGCGCTCCACGACATGCTGGCGACCGCGGCGGCGCTTTTCGGCGCCTTCTATCTGCGCTTCGAGGGCGGCGATCTGTTCTACGATCGCTTGCCGCTGCTGTTCCAGATCCTGCCCTACTTCCTCGCTTTCAGCGTGGTCGTGTTCTTCATCTTCAATCTGACCACGACGAAATGGCGCTTCATCTCGCTGCCTGACGCGCTGAACATCATTCGTGTCGCGACCGTGCTGACGGTCGCCTTGCTCGTGCTCGACTACATCTTCGTCGCCCCCAATGTCCGCGGCGCCTTCTTCCTCGGCAAGGTGACGATCGTCCTCTATTGGTTTCTCGAGATCTCTTTCCTCAGCGCGTCACGCATGGCCTACCGCTACTTCCGCTATACGCGGGTGCGGCGTCAGGCGCGAGACGGAGAGGCGGCACCGACGCTGCTGATCGGCCGCGCCGCTGATGCCGAGGTGCTCCTGCGCGGCATCGAGAGCGGGGCGATCAAGCGCATCTGGCCGGCCGGCGTGCTGTCGCCGTCGAGCGCGGACCGCGGCCAGTTCATCCGCAACGTGCCCGTGCTGGGCGGCATCGACGACGTCGAGGACGTCGTCGCCGACTTCGCCAAGCGCAACAAGCCGATCGCGCGCCTCGTCATGACGCCGTCGGCATTCGAGCCGGAAGCGCACCCTGAATCGATCCTGATGCGGGCACGCAAGCTGGGCGTGATCGTCAGCCGGATGCCCTCGCTGGAGAGCGGCGATACGCCCCGGCTCACGGCCGTCGCGGTCGAGGACCTGCTGCTGCGGCCGAGCGAGACGATCGACTATGCCCGCCTGGAGGCGCTGATCAACGGCAAGGCGGTAATCGTCACCGGTGGCGGCGGCTCGATCGGTTCCGAGATCTGCGAGCGCCTCGTCGCCTTCGGCGCGGCGCGGCTCCTGATCGTGGAAAACTCGGAGCCGGCGCTCTACGCGATCACGGAAGCGCTCGCCGCGCGGGGCGCGTCAGCCGAGATCGAGGGACGGATCGCCGACATTCGCGACCGCGAGCGCATCACGCGTCTGATGACCGAATTCAGGCCGGACATCGTGTTCCACGCCGCCGCGCTCAAGCACGTGCCGATCCTCGAACGCGACTGGAGCGAGGGCGTCAAGACCAACATCTTCGGCTCCATCAACGTGGCGGATGCCGCCGTTGCCGCCGGCGCCGAGGCCATGGTGATGATTTCGACCGACAAGGCGATCGAGCCGGTGTCGATGCTCGGCCTGACCAAGCGTTTCGCCGAGATGTACTGCCAGGCGCTGGATCACGACCTCGCAGCCGGCGCGCGCGGCGCCAAGCCGCCGATGCGCCTGATCTCGGTCCGGTTCGGCAACGTTCTGGCCTCGAACGGCTCGGTGGTCCCGAAATTCAAGGCGCAGATCGAGGCCGGCGGCCCGGTGACGGTGACGCATCCCGACATGGTCCGCTACTTCATGACCATCCGCGAGGCCTGCGACCTCGTCATCACCGCGGCCACCCACGCGCTCGGAACGCAGCGTCCCGACGTCTCGGTCTACGTGCTCAACATGGGCCAGCCGGTGAAGATCGTCGATCTCGCCGAGCGCATGATCCGCCTCTCGGGGCTGCAACCCGGCTACGACATCGAGATCGTGTTCACCGGCATGCGGCCGGGCGAACGCCTGCACGAGATCCTGTTCGCCTCCGAGGAGCCGACCCGCGAGATCGGCGTTGCCGGGATCATGGCGGCGCAGCCGAACGAGCCGCCGATGCAGACGCTGCGCAAATGGATCGCGGCGCTGGAGCAGGCGATCGCGCGCGACGATCGCGCCACGATCAGGACCATCCTGAAGGACGCGGTGCCCGAATTCGGGTCGACCGCGGCCTGACCATGCAGCCTTTGGGCAAGATCGTCGTCGCGAGCCAGCACTATCCGCCGGATGCCAGCACGACGGCGGCGATCATGGCCGAGATCGCCTGCCGTCTTTCCGCCGAGCACGAAGTCGTCGTGCTCTCGGGCTGGCCGGGCGCATTGCCGGCCTCGCAGACCGGTCCGGGCAAGCCGCGCGTGGTCGCGATCAAGAACCGCATTTCGGGCAAGGCCGCGCTGGTGCGGCGCGCGGTGTCGGAGCTTCTGTTCGCCTCGCGCACCTTCGTCGCCCTGGTGCGGCAGCTGAGGCGAGGGGACGTCGCGCTTACGGTCACCGCACCCTTCATGCTGCCCTACGCGGTGGCGGCGGCCGCGAGGCTGAGGGGCGCGCGCTCGGTCCTGATCATGCACGACCTTTTCCCCGACGTGCTGGTGATGGCAGGCCTCTTGAAGCCCGGCTCGCTCGTGACGCGGACGATGCGGGCCGCCAACAGCCTGATGTTCCGCGCGCTCAATGCCGTCGTCACCATCGGCCGCGACGCGGAGCGGCCGCTCCTCAGCTATTCCGGAATGACGCGGAACAAGATCCGCTTCATCCCGAACTGGGCGACGCTCGTGCCCGCGCCACGGCCGGTCACGCCTGACAATCCGTTCCGCAAGGCGATTGCCGCGCGCTTCATCGTCGGCCTCTCGGGCAATCTCGGCTTCACCCACGATCCGGAGATCGTGTTCGAGGCGGCGCGCCTTCTGAAGGACGAGACGGACATTCACTTCCTGCTGTCGGGCTGGGGCATCGGCTTTGAACGGCTGCAGCAATTGCAGGCGGCTGCGAACCTTTCCAACGTCTCCTTTGTCGGGCGGGTCGAGGATTCCGAGCTCGAGGCGTTTCTGGCGTCCGCCGATCTCTGGATCATTCCGTACCGGAAGGACGTTGCGGGCGTGTCGGTGCCGAGCCGGTTCTACAACCTGCTGGCGGTCGGCCGCTCCGTGGTGCTGGTGTCGGAGCCGGAGGCCGAGGCCGCCTTGACCGTGGTCGAGAACGGGCTTGGCTGGGTCGTGACGCCGGGCCGCGCCGATCAGCTCGCCGCGGCGATCCGTGCGGCGTCCGCCAACGAGGACGGCAGCGTCGCGGCGCGCGCGGTGAAGACGGCAGCGCGCTTCGACAGGACGACCGCGATGAACGCCTACGCGGCACTGGTCGACGAATTGTTGCGCAACCCGGACCTGTCGGAGCAACGATGAGCGAGAAGAAACCGGTCGTGCTGGTGACGGGAGCGAGTGGCTTCATCGGACGCCACGTCGTCCCGGTGCTCGTGCGCGAGGGATGGTCGGTCCGCCGCGCGGTCCGCAACCCGGAAGGGATCGGCGACGAGGTCGTGATCGAGACGATCGGTCCCGAGACCGATTGGCGGGCGGCGCTGGACGGCGTCGACGCGGTCGTTCATCTCGCCGCGCGCGTGCATCACAAGAACGAGGAGCATGCAGTCCAGCTCTACCGCAACGTCAACATCGCCGGCACGCTGCATCTTGCGCGCTGCGCGGCGACGGCCGGCGTGCGCCAGTTCATCTTCGTCAGCACCGTGCTCGTGCACGGCCGCAGCAACGAGGGCCGCGCCCCCTTCAGCGAGAACGACATTCTGACGCCGCGCGGCCTCTACGGCATGTCCAAGGCCGCGGCCGAGGCCGGCTTGAGAACGCTGGCGCGCGACAACGCCATGAAGATCTCGGTGATCCGGCCGCCGCTGGTCTATGGCGCCGGCGCCAAGGGCAATTTCGCGCTGCTGACGCGCGCGGTCGCTCTCGGGCTGCCGCTGCCTTTTGCCGCGATCCGCAACCAGCGCGCCTTCCTCGCCGTGCAGAACCTGGCGTCGTTCATCCTGCACCGGCTGGGGCACCCCGATCCCGCCAGCAATTTCGAGATCTTCCTGGTGGCCGACAGGGAGCAGGTCTCGACGCCGGAGTTCGTCACGCGTCTGGCCGCGGCGTCCGGCAAGAGGCCGCGGATGTTCAGCGTGCCGGCGGGCGTGCTCGGCAAGCTGCTCGGCGCGATCGGCCGGCAGGATACCCATGACAGTCTGATCGGCTCGCTCGAGCTCGACATCTCCAAGGCGCTTGCGACCGGCTGGCAGCCGCCGGTCTCGCTCGACGAGGGCTTGCGGCTGGCGCTGTCGGCTCAGGACGCCTGAGCGCGGGAGAAGCGCCGCAGCACGACGGCGACCGCGACGGCGCCTGCGAGCACGGACAGGACCGTGATCGCCGTCGAGCCGGCGCGAACGCTGGCGACGGCCAGCAACGCCAGCACGAGATTGAGCGTGAACACCTCGCCGGTCACCCGCGCGACGGTGAAGCCGTTGTCGGTTGCGCGTTGATAGAAATGGGTACGGTGGGCCGACCAGAACGGCTCGCGCCTGATGATGCGCCGAAACAGCGTGATGGTGGAATCGGCAAGGTAATAGGCCGGCAGCAGCAGCGCCGCCGCCGGGTGTCCGTGCCAGGCAAGCTCCAGCAGGCACCAGCCGAGCAGAAGACCGATCGGCAGGCTGCCGACATCGCCCAGGAAGACCTTTGCCGCTGGACGGTTGAACGGCGCAAAGCCGAGCATGGCGCCGCACAGCGCCATGGCGAGCGTTGCGGCTGACGGCGAGAGGTCGCCAAACCAGCCGAGCAGCCCGAGTGCGGCCGCGACGGGCACCACCTCCGACACCGTCATCAGGTCGAGCCCGTCCATGAAGTTGACGAGGTTCACGAACCAGACGCCGCCGATCAGAAGGATCACGCGTTCAACGGCGAGCGGCAGAGCCGCGACGATCCGCAGCGTCTCCGGCGCCGTGAAGACGACGGCGGCCACGGCTGCCGCCTGCAGCACGAGCCGGACCAGGACGGGCAGGGGCCTGATGTCGTCGACAAGTCCGACCAGGGCGATCACGAGGGTGGAGCCGATCAGGGCCAGGGGAATTGCGCCGTAGGTCCAGGCCGCCCAGGGCGCAGCCACCAGCAGGGTGGCGGCGATGACCGCGATGCCTGCCCCTTGCGGCGTCGGAATTTTGTGCGACGAGCGCGCGTTCGGACGCGCCAGCGCGTAACGTTGCAGCAGCGGCATGCTTTGCCAGGTGATGCAGGCGGAGATCAGCGCAGACAGCACGGCCGGCGCAAGCGCGAGCAGCACCAGTCCGGCCGCAAGGTCCGGACCTCCGACGGACGTCGTCACTCCGGAACCCCGAGCTGCGCCGACCCCTGCGCGGCTTTCTCCGCGCTGAGGATCCAGACCAGGCCGCCGACCGCGCCGACGATGAAGAACACGGCGCCGTACAGCAGCGAGACGTTGACGCCCTCGTTGGGGGCAAGCCCTGCGAAGCCGAACGCCAGGCCCATCGTGGCCTCGCGCACGCCCCAGCCGGCGATCGAGATCGGCATCATCGTGATCAGCATCACGGGCGGCACGAGC
>RXJC01000089.1 GCA_003963435.1 Bradyrhizobiaceae bacterium
CTGCCGGCGCTGGTCCGCCGCGAGGGCTACGACATCGCCTATGTCGACGTGATCGACCGGCCGCGCCATTCCGGCGTGTCGAATTACGGCTTCTTCGACCGGCTGTGGATCGGCATCATGGATCTCGCCGGCGTGTGGTGGCTGATCCGCCGCAAGAAGCCGACACCGGAAGTGACTGAGGTGAACGCATGATCATCCAATACGGTCAGGCGCTGAGCAACTATCTCTACGACGTCTTCGTCGCCAAGTTCGATTTCTGGCTGGCCTTCGGCCTCGTCGCGCAGCTGTTCTTCACGGCGCGCTTCCTGGTGCAGTGGATCGCAAGCGAGCGTGCCGGCAACAGCGTGGTGCCGATGGCGTTCTGGTTCTGCTCGATGGGCGGCGGACTGATGACGCTGGTCTACGGCGTCGTGAAGCGCGAGCCGGTCATCATCCTCGGACAATCGCTCGCGACCGTGATCTATATCCGCAACATCATGCTGATCCTCAAGAACCGCGGCAAGGCTTCGAAGACGCTGGACCGGTGAGACGCCGCCCTATCGCGGCACCGCCGAGGCTGTGCCTGAGGCCGGCAGTGCGGCAGTCTCGGCCTCGGTCCGGCGATACGGCACGCCGGCCGCGTCCAGCACGGGATAGGCGACCGAGCAGATGTGGGAATGGATGCGCCTGAGGTCGCGTAGCACGTCGAGATGCAACGAGGTCGTTTCGATGGTTTCGGGGCGGCCCTCGCGCAGCCGGTCGAGGTGGCGCTCGACCGCGGCGAGCTCGGTGTTGCGTAGAGCGGTTTTCTCCACCAGCAGCTTGCGCGCCTCGTTGGCGTCGCCCGACATGAAGACGCCGAAGGCGATCCGCAGCGAGTCCATCGTGCGCTTGTGGAAGGCGGCGAGCTCATCGGCCCCTTCCGCCGAGAACTGGAAGCGCCGCTTGATCTTCTTGGTGGCGAGCTCGCTCAGGCTCTTGTCGATGATGTCGCCGATGTGTTCGAGATTGATGGCGAAGGAGATGATCTCCATCGCGCGCCGTCCTTCGCTCTCGTCGAGGCTGCCCCGCATCAGCTTGGTCACGTAGAGCTTGATGGCCTCGTCGAGGCCGTCGACGAAATTGTCCATCTTGGAGACCTGGTCGACCAGCGCCCGGTCGCCTGTCATCATCGCGGCCATCACCTTGCGCAGCATGACCTCGACGAGATCGCCCATGCGCAAGGTCTCGCGGGCCGCGTCGGCGAGCGCCAGTGACGGCGTCTCCAGCGCGGTCTCGTCGAGATAGCGGGGCTTCGCCGGATCAGCCTCCTGCACGCGATCCGGCAGGAGGCGGGTGAGCAGGCGCGACATCGTGTCGAGCAGGCCGATGAAGACGACGGCCGTGCCGACATTGAAGGCGATGTGGAAGGCCGCCGTCATCCTGGCCAGATCAGGCTGCCAGGCGTGCATATGCTCGGCGATCACGCCGAGGAAGGGCAGGACCAGGGCAATCCCGATCACGCGGTTGACGAGATTGCCGACGGGCAGGCGATAACTCGCGGGATCGTCACGCTTGGCGCCCTCGAACACGGGATTGATGGCGCTGCCGAGATTGGCCCCGAGCACCAGCGCCAGGGCCGCATCAGGCGTGATGAACTGCGAATAGGCCAGCGACATGATCAGGAGCACGCTGGCGACGCTCGAATGCACGGCCCAGGTGATGAGGGCGGCGATGGCGATGCACAGGATGGGATCGCCCGTGATGGCCGACATCACGACGCGGACGCCGGGCGCGTTCTCGGCCGGCGCCAGCGTGTCGAGCAGGATGTGCAGCGACAGCAGCATCAGGCCGAGGCCGATACAGACGCGGCCGATGTCTTTGATCCGCGAGCGCGGGCCGGAGCGGAACGCGACGAGGCCAAGCACGAACAGAACCGGCGCAACGGCCGCGATGTTGAACGACAGCACCTGCACGATCAACGTCGTGCCGACATTGGCGCCCAGCATGATGGCGAGCGCGGCGGCGAGGCTGACGAGGCCCTCGGCGGCGAACGAAGACGTGATCAAGGCAGTCGCCGTGCTGCTCTGGAGCAGCGCGGTGAGCCCGAGTCCGGCGGCGAAGGCGCTGACGCGGTTGCTCAGCGCCTTGCCGAGCAGGCGCCTGAGGTCGGGACCAAAGGCGCGCAAGATCCCGCTGTGGACCATGTGCAGGCCCCACAACAACAGCGCCACGCCGCCCATGAGATCGAGCAGTACCAACGTTCCCATGCTCCGTGTCCGGATTGGAGTCGATTGGTGAGGCTAGCGCCAAATGCCTAGGGTTCAAACCATTTGTTGGCACATCGGCGTTAACGTTTGCGCGGGTTGCTCGTTCCTGCGGTGCGATGCCTTGTGAGCAGGCTCACATTGCGGCCTTGAGGGCCGCGAAGCCGCGATCGAGATCGGCCTTGAGATCGTCGACGCTTTCGAGCCCGATGTGCAGCCGCAGAGTCGGGCCGCCCGGCGCCCACTTGGTCGCGGTGCGATAGGCATCGCAGTCGAAGGGAATCGCGAGGCTCTCGAATCCGCCCCAGGAAAAACCCATGCCGAACAGCTTGAGCGTGTTGAGCATGGTGTCGACGGCCTTCTGCGGCGCCGGCTTCAGCACGATGCTGAACAGGCCGGACGCGCCGGTGAAGTCGCGCTTCCAGATGGCGTGACCGGGATCGCTCTCCAGGCCGGGATGCAGCACGCGCGCGACCTCGGGTCGGGCAGCGAGCCAGCGCGCCATGTCGAGCCCGGAACGATGATGCTGCGCCAGCCGCACCGACAGCGTGCGCAGGCCGCGCAGCGCGAGGAAGACGTCGTCGGGACCGGCGCAGACGCCGAGCAGGCGGATGCCCTCGGCAACCATCGGCCAGGCCTTGGCGTTGGCCGAGATCGTGCCGAACATGATGTCGGAATGGCCGCCGATATATTTGGTGGCGGCCTGCATGCTGACGTCGACGCCCTGCTCGAGCGAGCGGTGATAGAGCGGCGTCGCCCAGGTGTTGTCGTCGATGACGAGCGCGCCGCGGGCATGCGCGACTTCGGCGATGGCGCGAATGTCCGGCATCTCGAACGACTGCGAGCCCGGCGCCTCCACCAGCACCGCGCGGGTGTTGGGCTTGAACAGCTTGTCGATGCCGGCGCCAATGAGCGGGTCAAAGTAGGTGGTCTCGACGCCATAGCGCGCGAGCATGCCGTTGCAGAAATTGCGCGAGGGCCGGTAGACGTTGTCGACGACCAGGAGGTGGTCGCCGGCCTTCAGCACCGAGAGCAGGGTGGTGGAAATCGCCGACAGCCCCGACGGGACGATGCCGACTCCGGCGCATTGCGGCCCCTCCAGCGCCATCAGCGTCTCCTGGAACGCCTTGGTGGTGGGGGAACCGTGCCGGCCGTAGGTGAACTCGCCGCGATGGGCGTGCAGGTCCTCGGCGGTCGGGTAGAGCACGGTCGAGCCGTGAAAGACCGGCGGATTGACGAACCCCTTCTGTGCCTTGGTGTCGCGGCCGGAGGTGACCAACCGGGTCTCGGCGTGCTGCTCTTGCTGCTCTTGGGGGTGCGAGGAATCCATGCGTCTGCTTTCAAAACCGCGTTTCCGCTCGGGCGTGTCGCCTGACGGGCCGGCCGAAAGGCCGCTATCGTTAATAACAGAACACAGAAGAGTCCCGTCAACCCCTTGACCCGGCACGCCAGTCGTTCTGTGATGCGCAGGTGCTATTCAGTCGCCGCATGTTGAGGGGCCTGCCGCGACCTTCGATCCATCGTCTGACCGAACCTTGCGCCACGGCCACAATGGCGGGCGCCAGCGGCGGGGATTAAGGTAATGGCCTCCCGGGATCGGCGAGTGTTCGGCAAGGTTTTCCAGCATGACTCTTGCAGGGCCTGTCTTGAACGCCTGGCTCGGCACGGACGATCCTGAGACAACGTTCCTTGTGACGACTTTGAAAGGCCCAAAGCCCATGAAACGCGTAACCCTGGCTCTCACCCTTGCTCTTGCCGCCGGCCTCTCCGCCCAAGCCGCCGATGCGCAAACGCTCAAGACCGTCAAGGACCGGGGCATGTTGTCCTGCGGCGTCAGCCAGGGCCTGCCGGGATTCTCCTCGCCCGACGACAAGGGCAACTGGACCGGCCTCGACGTCGATGTTTGCCGCGCCATTGCCGGAGCGATCTTCAACGATCCGACCAAGGTCAAGTTCGTGCCGCTGTCGGCCAAGGACCGCTTCACCGCGCTGCAATCCGGCGAGATCGACGTGCTCTCGCGCAACACCACCTGGACCATCTCGCGCGACACCTCGCTCGGCGCCAACTTCACCGGCGTGACCTATTATGACGGGCAGGGCTTCATGGTGAAGAAGTCGCTCAAGGTGAACTCGGCGCTCGAGCTCAACAGCGCCTCGGTCTGCGTGCAGACCGGCACCACCACCGAGCAGAATCTCGCCGACTACTTCAAGGCCAACAACATGAAGTACGAGGTGATCGCGTTCGGCACCAACGACGAAACCGTCAAGGCTTATGAAGCCGGCCGCTGCGACGTCTTCACCACCGACCAGTCCGGCCTCTACGCCAACCGCCTGAAGCTCGCCAATCCCAACGACCACATGGTGCTGCCCGAGATCATCTCGAAGGAGCCGCTCGGCCCGATGGTGCGCCACGGCGACGATCAGTGGTTCGACATCGTGAAATGGACGCTGTTCGCGATGCTCACCGCCGAAGAGCTCGGCGTGACCTCGAAGAACGTCGACGAGAAGGCGAAGCTGGAGAATCCCGAGATGAAGCGCGTGCTCGGCACCGACGGCAATTTCGGCGAACAGCTCGGGCTGACCAAGGATTGGGTGGTGCGGATCGTGAAGGCGGTCGGCAATTACGGCGAAGCGTTCGATCGCAATGTCGGCGCAGGCTCGCCGCTCGCCATCAACCGCGGTCTCAACAATCTCTGGAACAAGGGCGGTCTTCAGTACGCGCCGCCGATTCGCTGATCGCGCCCTGATCGGCTGGCGGCGGCATGAGCACCGAAGCCCGAAAACCGCCGCCCCAGATCGCGCTGAAGATCAGGCGCATTCTGGGCGGCAAAGCAGGCTGGAACGGCGTCGCCGTCCAGCTTGCCTTCGCGGCGATCCTCGGCTGGATCGGCTACGAGATCGTCTCCAACGCCCGCGCCAACCTCGAAAACCAGCATATTGCCGCCGGCTTCGGCTTCTTGCGGAACAATGCCGGCTTCGACGTCAACCAGACCCTGATCTCCTATACCGGCTCGGACACATTCCTGCGCGTGTTTGTGGTCGGCCTCTTGAACACGCTCGTTGTCTCGGTGGTGGGCATTGTCTTCGCCACCCTGATCGGCTTCGTCGTCGCGCTGTGCCGGCTGTCGCCCAACTGGCTATTGTCGCGCGTCGGCGAGATCTATGTCGAGATCATCCGCAACCTGCCGGTGCTGTTCCAGATCCTGTTCTGGTACCTGGCGGTGCTCGCGGCCCTGCCCAATCCGCGGCAGAGCATCTCGCTGCTCGGCATAGCCTTCCTCAGCAATCGCGGCCTCGTCATTCCCAGTCCGGTCGGCGGCAGCGGCCTCGAGCCGTTTCTGGCGGTGCTGGCGCTCGGCATCGTCGCGTCACTGGTCTTGCGCTTCTATGCCCGGCGCGCGTTGTTCCAGCAGGGACAAGTGATCCGGATCTGGCCCTATGTGCTCGGTCTGCTGTTCGGCCTGCCGCTCGCCACTATACTGGTGTTCGGCTTGCCGTTCACTTTCGAGCTGCCGCAGCTGAAGGGCTTCAACTTCGCGGGCGGCTCGCGGATCATTCCGGAGTTCGTGGCGCTGACGCTGGCGCTGTCCACCTATACCGCCGCCTTCATTGCCGAAATCGTCCGCGCCGGCATCCTGTCGGTCCACAAGGGGCAGATGGAGGCGGGGGCGTCTCTGGGCCTCAGCCGCGGCGCCACGCTCCGGCTGATCGTGGTGCCGCAGGCCATGCGCGTCATCGTGCCGCCGCTGACCAACCAGTACCTCAATCTCACCAAGAACTCCTCGCTGGCGGTCGCGATCGGCTATCCTGACCTCGTCTCGGTGTTCGCCGGCACGTCGCTGAGCCAGACCGGACAGGCGATCGAGATCATCGCGATGACGATGGGCATCTATCTCCTGATCTCGTTGCTCACCAGCGCGATCATGAGCATCTACGGTTGGCGCGTCAGCCGGAGTCTGGGCGCATGAGCGATCTCGCCTCGAGCAGTTTCGTCCGCCAGGATCTGCTCACCGAGCGTCCCGCGCCGGTGAAGACCACGGGCTTTGTCGGGCTGATGCGGACGCGCCTGTTCAACTCGCCGACCAACATCCTGCTCACGATCGTGGGCGCCTTGCTGCTGTGGTTCACCATCATTCCCGCGATCAAGTTCCTGATGGCCGATGCGGTATGGAGCGGCAGTGATCGCACCGCGTGTCTTACGGAGAACGCCGGCTTTGCCGTCGGCGCCTGCTGGCCCTATATCCAGGCCAAGCTGCCTCAATTGATCTACGGCTTCTATCCCGAGGCCGAGCGATGGCGGGTCAATCTCACATTCGTCCTTGCGGTGGTCCTGTTGGTGCCGCTGCTGGTGCCGCGTCTGCCGGCAAAGGGGCTCAATGCCAATCTGTTCTTCGTCGCTTTTCCGGTGGTTGCATTCTTCCTGTTGCATGGCGGCGGCATCAAGGGATTTGGCCTGAGCTGGACGGCCGCCCTGCTGGAATTGTTCGACGACAGTGTCGTCGGCGCCGGCCAAGCCCTGCTCAACCTCAGCAAGACGTCGGCTGTCGGGCCGCTGCTGTGGGCGCTCGGGAATCTCATCGTGCTGGTCGGCACGGCGATCCATTGGTTGATTCTGCCGCTGGCCTGGCTGCGCGACCAGCTCCAGGGAGCGGGTCACTCGGTCTGGGCCGACTTCGCCGTCACGGCCGCGATCGTTTCCCTGATCGCCTTCGGCCTCGGCGGCGGCTTCCGCACGGGTTGGCGCGCTTTCGCCTCCAGCATCGCCACTTTCGCGGCCATCGCCGCCGTCATCAAGCTGATGGGGCTCGATCACGGCGGCCTGCCGGTCGTGACAACGAATTTGTGGGGCGGCCTGCTGGTGACGCTGGTGGTCTCCGTCACCGGCATCGTCACCTCGCTGCCAATCGGCATCGCGCTCGCGCTCGGCCGCCGCTCCACCATTCCCTTGATCCGGATCTTCTCGATCGCCTTCATCGAGTTCTGGCGCGGCGTGCCGCTGATCACGGTGCTGTTCTTCGCCACCTACATGTTGCCGCTGTTCCTGCCCGGCAATTTCACCGTCGACGGCCTCGTCCGCGCGCTGATCGGCATCGCGCTGTTCACGGGCGCCTACCAGGCCGAGAACGTTCGTGGCGGGCTCGCTGCGATCCCGCGGGGGCAAAGCGAGGCAGCGGCGGCCCTCGGGCTGTCCTGGTGGAAGACGACCTCGCTGATCGTGCTGCCGCAGGCGCTGCGCCACGTCATTCCAAACCTCGTCAACAGCTTCATCTCCCTGTTCAAGGACACCTCGCTGGTCTCGATCGTGGCGCTGTTCGACCTGTTGGGCTCGCTTCGCGCCTCGTTCTCGGACCCGAAATGGTCGACGCCCTCGACCGCGTTCACGGGTTTTGCCTTCGCCGGGATCATCTACTTCATCTTCTGCTTTGGAATGTCGCGCTACTCGCTGTTCGTCGAGCATCGTCTCAACGTCCACCGTCGCAACTGAGCGAGGTCACCATGTCCGAGCCCATCGTCAAGATTTCCGGCCTCAACAAATGGTACGGCGACTTTCACGTGCTGCGCGACATCGACCTCGATGTCCGCAAGGGCGAGCGCATCGTGATCTGCGGTCCCTCCGGCTCCGGCAAGTCGACCCTGATCCGCTGCATCAACGCGCTCGAGGAATTTCAGGAGGGCGAGATCGTCGTCGACGGCATCGAGCTCGGGCCCAACCTCAAGCACATCGACGCCGTTCGCCGCGAGGTCGGCATGGTGTTCCAGAGCTTTAACCTGTTCCCGCATCTCACGGTGCTCGACAATTGCACGCTGGCGCCAATCTGGGTGCGCAACATCCCGAAGAAGGACGCCGAGGAGACCGCGATGAAGTTCCTCGAGCGGGTCAAGATTCCGCACCAGGCCAACAAGTTTCCCGGCCAGATGTCCGGCGGCCAGCAGCAGCGCGTCGCGATTGCGCGGGCGTTGACGATGAACCCGAAGGTCATGCTGTTCGACGAGCCGACCTCGGCGCTCGACCCCGAGATGGTCAAGGAGGTCCTGGACACCATGGTGGACCTCGCCGGGGAGGGCATGACCATGCTGGTCGTCACCCACGAAATGGGCTTTGCCCGCGAGGTCGCCAACCGCGTGGTGTTCATGGACGCCGGCCAGATCATCGAGGCCAACACCCCGAACGAGTTCTTTGCCGCGCCTCAGCACGCCCGCACGAAGCTGTTCCTGAGCCAGATTTTGCGGTGAGCATCCCGGCGGTCTCGGCGGCCTGACTGACCCGCCAGCTTGGCACAATGCGAATCAGCTCTGCCCCTTTTCGGGCCATCCCCGGAGAGAGACCTTGCAAAGCAGTGTCGGCGCGCGCGCCTACCAGAATGCGCGATTGCAGAAGAAGTTGAGGAAGCAGGCGGATGCCGTCTTGTCCTTCGCGGTCGAGGCGCTCGGGCAGGGCAGGTTCGCGGAGGCCGAGGCCCTCTGCCGCGAGATCTTGAAGGAAGTTCCGGATCACTTCCACGCCACGCACCTGCTCGGCCTGCGTGCCTTCGAGAGCGGGCGGCTGGAAGAGGCGCAGCAGCTGCTTGCGCGCGCAGTCGAAATCGATCCGCGCTCGCCCGATGCGCATGGCAATCTCGGGGCGGTGTATTTCGATCTGCAGAAGTTTCAGGACGCCCGCACCTGCCAGGAAAAGGCCATTGCGCTGAAGCCGAATTGTCCGATCACGCTGACCAATCTCGGCAACACGCTGCTGAACATCGGGCTCGGCGAGCAGGCGATCGGACTGCACGAACGCGCGATTCTGCTGCGGCCGGACTATGCCGATGCATTTTGCAACCGCGGCATGGCGGAGCTGATGATCGGCCGGCCCGAGCGCGCCAAGGCGAGTTTCGATCGCGCCCTCGTGTTTCAGCCGCGGCACGCCGAAGCGCTCGCCGGCAAAGGCATGGTGTGCATCGAGCTCCGGCACTACGAGGAGGCGGAAGCCGCCCTTGCGGCGGGGCTCGCGATCAAGCCGGGTTCGCCGCGGATTCTGGCGCAGCGCGGACGGCTGAACTTCGATCTCAACCGGCTGGAGCAGGCGGCGGCGGACTTCGACGCGGCGCTGGTGCAATCGCCGCGGCTCGAGCTCGCGCTGCGCGGCAAGGCGCAGGTCAATCTTCTTTTGGGAAACACGGCTCAGGCGATTGCGGCCGTCAAGATCCTGCTCGAGGACAATCCGCGCTCCGACTACGCGATCGTGCTGCTCGGCGCCTGCCATGCCAACCAAGGCGACGTCGCGACCGCGCTGCAGTATCTCGACACGGCGCTCGAGATCTCGCCGGATTATGCCGATGCCATCGCGCGCAAGATCTTCATCCTGGATTATCTGCCGGAGGCCGATTTCGCGGTCCAGCAGGCAGCGCGAAAATCCTGGTGGGATGCGATCGGCGCCAGGCTGCCGCAACGGACATTGCCGCCCCGGCGGCTCGATCCGGACAGGCGGATCGTCGTCGGATATGTCGCGTCGGAATTCAGGAACCACTCGGCGGCGTTCGCGCTGTTGCCGGTGCTGCGCCATCATGATCACGCGAGGTACGAGATCGTCTGCTATTCCTGCTGGCCGCTGCAAGACGAGATCACCGAGAAGTTCAAGCCTCTCGCGGACGTCTGGGTCGACGCCGCGCAGCTTTCGGACGACGAGCTGGCCGATCGCATCGAGGCGGACAAGATCGACGTCCTGATCGACGTGTCCGGGCATACGGCCGGCAACAGGCTTGGCGTATTCGCCCGCAAGCCGGCCCCGATTCAGGCCACTGGCTTCGGCCACGCCACCGGCACGGGCCTGCAGACCATGGACTACGTGCTCGCCGATCCCGTCTTCATTCCGCAACCGGCCCGCCATCTGCTGGCCGAGAAGGTCCATGATCTGCCATGCCTGATCACGATCGATCCCATCTCGGACGTGCCGGCTTCTGAGCTTCCCATGCTCCGCAACGGCCATGTGACCTTCGGTGTGTTCAACCGCATCTACAAGATCTCGGACGAGGCGATCCGGGTGTGGTCGAAAGTGATGCGTGAGGTCGCGGGCTCGAAGATCATCATCAAGCACGGCCTGCTCGACGATCCCCTGCTGCGCGACGGCCTGATCGCGCGGTTCGTGGCCCAGGGCATTGCCGAAGAGAATATCACCTGCCTGGGCTCGACCTCGCGCCACGAGCATCTGCTGGCCTTCGCGAAGGTCGATATCTCGCTCGATCCGTTCCCGCAAAACGGCGGCATCAGCACCTGGGAATCCCTCTATGCCGGCGTTCCGGTCGTCGCCAAGCTCGGCAACGGTGCCTCGGCGCGCGCCGGCGGCTCGATCGTGGCGGCCGTCGGCCTCGGCGACTGGGTCGCGCAGGATGACGACGGCTATGCCGCGATCGCGTGCAGATATGCGGCGCAGCCCGCTTATCTGGCCAAGTTGCGGGCGGAGCTGCCGACCCGGATCGCGGCCTCGCCCGCCGGCGACGTCGAACGTTATACCCGCGAGGTCGAGGCGGCCTATCGCCGGTTCTGGCGCGATCATTGTGCCGGCGCCGCAGACCGGGGCGAGGCAGCGTAGCAGGATCTTGCCGAGCCCCGGGAAATCCCGGGGGCGATGCCGGTCGGGTGACCGGCGGCCGGGCTCGCGAATCAGTTAGACTCTGGCCAGGGCATTCTCCGGAGAGACACCTTGCAGAAGAGCGGCGGCGGCGCGCGCGCATTCCAGAACGCGCGACTGCAGAAGAAATTGACGAAGCAGGCCGATGCGATCATTGCCGCTGCGGCGAATGCCTATGGGCAGGGACGATACGCCGAAACCGAGGCGCTGTGCCGCGAGATCCTGAAAGCCCTTCCGGATCATGTCGATGCCCTGCACCTGCTCGGCATGTGCGCTCATGACGGCCGGCGCTTCGAGGAGGCGAAAGAGCTGCTGGAGCGCGTGATCGCGATCGATCCGCGCCTGCACGATGCTCACAACAACCTCGCGACGGTCCATTTCGACCTCGGCAATTATGAAGAGGCGCGGCGCTGCCAGGAGAGGGCGATCGCGCTGAAGCCGAATTTCGCGGTGGCGCTGACCAATCTCGGCAACACCCTGATGCATATGGGACAGTACGAGCAGGCGCTCGAGATGCACGAGCGGGCCATCAAGCTGAAGCCGGATTATGCCGATGCGCTCTGCAACCGCGGCATGGTCGAGATCGTGCTTGGCCAGATCACGCGTGCCAAGGAGAGCTTCGACCGCGCCCTGCTGTTTCAGCCGCGCCACGCCGAGGCCATCGTCGGCAGCGGCATGGTGAGCATGGAACTCCGGCACTACGACGAGGCGGCGGCCAAGTTCGCCACGGCGCTGGCGATCAAGCCCGGCGCGCCGAGGATCCTGGCCCAGCGCGGGCGGCTGAGTTACGAGCTGCAGCGCCTCGAGCCCGCGCTTGCGGATTTCGAGGCGGCGCTCGCGATCTCGCCAAAGCTCGAGCTGGCGCTCCGGGGCAAGGCCCAGACCTGCCTCGTGATGGGAAAGACCGCGCAGGCGATGGCAGCCGCGACGACCCTGATCGAGCGGAATCCGCGCTCCGAGATGGGAATGGCGCTGATGGGCTTCGCCTATTCGAACCAGGGCGACATGGATACCGCGATCGAATACCTCGATCGCGCGTTGAAGCTTCGACCCGATTATAAGGATGCGATCACAGGAAAAATTTTCTTGGAGGACTACCGCGCCGAGGCCGATTTCGCGGTCCAGCAGGCGGTGAGAAAAACCTGGTGGGATCAGATCGGCTCCAGGGTGCCGCGAAGGGAGCTGCCGAAGCGGCCGCTCGATCCGGAAAAGCGGATTACGGTCGGCTATGTCGCGGCCGAATTCCGGCAACACTCGGCGGGGCTCACCTTGCTGCCGGTGCTGCGCCATCATGACCACGCCACGTTCAAGATCATCTGCTATTATTCCTGGCCGGGATCGGACGAGTACACCGCCGTGTTCAAATCATTGGCGGACGTCTGGGTCGACGTCTGGGGACTTTCGGACGACGAGCTCGCGGATCGTATTCAGGCCGACAACGTCGACATCCTGATCGATGTTTCCGGCCACACGACCGGCAACAGGCTGCCCTGTTTCGCACGGAAGCCGGCGCCGATCCAGGCCACCGGCTTCGGTCACGCGACGGGCACGGGCATGCCGACCATGGACTATGTGCTCGCGGATCCCATCTTCATTCCGCCGTCGGCCCGGCACTTGTTTCCCGAAAAGATCCACGATCTGCCGTGCCTGATCACGATGGAGCCCATTACCAATCTGCGGCCGTCCGAACTGCCGATGCTGCGCAACGGCTACGTCACCTTCGGGGTGTTCAACCGCATCTACAAGATCTCGGATGATGCAATCCGTGCGTGGTCGCGCATCATGCGGGAGGTGCCGGGATCGAGGATCATCCTCAAGCACGGTTTGCTGGATGACGCCCTGCTGCGCGACAGCCTGGTCACGCGTTTCATGGCGCAGGGCATCGGCGAGGCGAACATCACCTGCCTCGGCACCACCTCGCGCGACGACCATCTGAAGGCCTTCGACCAGATCGATATTTCCCTCGACACGTTCCCGCAGAATGGCGGCATCAGCACCTGGGAATCCCTCTACAAGGGCGTGCCGGTCGTCGCCAAGCTCGGCATCGGCGCCTCTTCGCGTGCCGGCGCCTCCATCGTGACCGCCGTCGGTCTCGGTGACTGGGTCGCCGAGGATGACGATGGCTATGTCGAGATCGCCCGCAGGTTCGCCTCGCAGCCGGAGCATCTGGCGAAGTTGCGTGCGGGGTTGCCGGCCCAGATCGCAGCCTCGCCCGCCGGCAATGTCGAGATCTACACGCGCGAGCTCGAAGCGGGTTACCGCCAGTTCTGGCGCGACTATTGTGCTGCGGCCTCAGAAGGCGGCGACGCTGCATAGGCCGGCCAGACCGGCCCCGCGGTTCCGGAGCCGGCTCCCGCATTGAGCCCAGGGACATCCTGGCGCACCTCCGGTGGTACCGACCGGCGGTGCGAGACACGAATCAGTTAGACTCGCCACGAAACATCTTTCGGAGAGACAATTTGAGCAGCGCCGGCGCGCGCGCATTCCAGAATGCGCGGTTGCAGAAGAAGTTGAAGAAGCAGGCCGACGCCATCATCTCTGCCGCGGCGAGTGCCTATGGCCAGGGCAGGTACGCGGAGACCGATGCGCTCTGCCGCCAGATCCTGCAAGCCGTTCCGGATCATTTCGACGCCACCCACCTGCTCGGCCTTTGCGCCCAATATGGCGGGCGCCTTGAAGAGGCGCAGCAACTGCTCGAACGCGCGATCGCGATCGATCCGCGTTCGCATGAGGCTCAAAGCAATCTCGCGGCCGTTTACTTCGTCCTTCAAAAATTGGAGGCGGCCCGCGCCTGTCAGGAGAAGGCGATCGCGCTGAAGCCCAATTATACGCCGGCTCTGGCCGGCCTCGGCAATACCTTGCTCCAGATGGGCCTGCCCGAACCGGCCATCGAAATCTACGAGCGCGCGCTCAAACTGAAGCCCGACTATGCCGACGCGCTCTGCAATCGTGGCGTGGCGGAGCTGGCGTTGTACCGGTTCGATCGCGCCCGGGAGAGCTTTGATCGCGCGCTGTTGTTTCAGCCGCGCCACGTCGAAGCGCTGATCGGCAAAGGCATGGTCAGCATCGAGCTCAGGCGCTACGACGAGGCGGAGACCGCGCTCGCAGCCGCGCTCGCGATCAAGCCCGATTCGCCGAAGATCCTGGCGCAACGCGGACGGCTCAACGCGGTACTGTCGCGGCTGGAGCAGGCGGCTGCGGACTTCGATGCGGCACTTGCGCTTTCGCCGCGGTTTGAAGTGGCCTTGCGCGGAAAGGCAGAGGTCTCGCTCAGCATCGGAAACACCGCACAGGCGATCCTGGCCTGCACGACCTTGCTCGAGCAAAATCCGCGGTCCACGATCGCGTTGGCGTTGCTGAGCTCCTGTTTTGCAAATCAGGGAGAGATCGCCTCCGCAATCGAACATCTCGACAGGGCGCTGGCGATCTCGCCGGATCCGGACTTGATGGCGCGGAAGATCTACTTCCTCGATTTTCTCCCTGACGCCGATTTCACGGTCCAGCAGGCCGCGCGAAAGTCCTGGGGTGAAGCGATCGGCGCCAGAGTGCCGCTAAGGAAGCTCGCGCCCCGACAGCTCGACCCCGACAAGCGGATCGTGATCGGCTATGTCTCTGCCGAGTTCTGGTACCACTCGGCGGCGTTCGGCCTGTTGCCGGTGCTGCGTCATCATGACCATGCGAAGTTCGAGATCGTCTGTTATTCGGTTTCGCCGACACGGGATGCGGTGACAGCCGAGTTCAAGTCGGCGGCGGACGTCTGGGTCGACGCCTGGCAGATGTTCGACGACGAACTGGCCGATCGTATTCAGGCCGACAAGGTCGATATCCTGATTGACGTGTCCGGGCATTCGTCGGGCAACAGGCTCCAGGTCTTCGCACGCAAGCCGGCTCCCGTCCAGGTCACGGGCTTCGGACACGCGACCGGTACCGGCCTTCGGACGATGGACTACGTGCTCGCGGACCCGGTCTTCATTCCGCAATCGGCACGGCATCTGCTGGCCGAAAAGGTCTTTGACCTGCCGTGCCTGATCACCATCGATCCCATCCTGGATGTGCCGCCTTCGGAGCTCCCCATGCTCCGCAACGGCTATGTGACGTTCGGCGTGTTCAATCGCGTCAACAAGATATCGGACGGCGCAATCCGCGTATGGTCGAAAGTGATGCGCGAGGTGACCGGATCGAAGATCATCATCAAGCATACCTTGCTCGACGATCCGCTGGTGCGCGACGGTCTTCTCGCGCGGTTTGTGGCGCAGGGGATTGCGGAAGAAAACATCATCTGCCTCGGCTCGTCCGATCGCGCCGAGCATCTGCGGGCCTTCGCGCAGGTCGACATCTCGCTCGATCCATTTCCGCAAAACGGCGGCGTCAGCACCTGGGAATCCCTCTATGCGGGCGTTCCGGTCGTCGCCAAGCTCGGCCATGGCGCGTCCTCGCGCGCCGGCGGCTCCATCGTTTCGGCTGTCGGTCTCAATGACTGGGTCGCGGTGGATGACGAGGGTTATGCCGCGCTCGCTTGCAAATATGCGGCGCAGCCCGCTCATCTAGCGAAGCTGCGTGCGGAGTTGCCGGCGCGGATCGCGGCCTCGGCGGCCGGCAATGTCGAGATCTACACGCGCAAGGTCGAGGAAGGGTACCGCCAGTTCTGGCGCGACTATTGTGCCGCGGCCTCGGAACGCGGCGAGTGACGTAGGCTCACCGAACCGCGCCGAGCTTGCGAGCGCGCGTCCTCACCGATGTGCGAGGACGATCACACGAACGGGGGCTTGATGTTGCTGCGCTTCTCCAGCCACTCCGGCACCGGTAGGTTCTTGGCGCGCATGAAGTCCGCGTTAAACAGCTTCGACTGATAGCGGCTGCCGGAATCGCACAGCACGGTGACGATCGTCTTGCCGGGCCCGAGCTGTCTGGCGAGGCGCATCGCGCCGATGATATTGATACCCGTCGAGCCGCCGAGGCATAGACCCTCGTGCTGGAGCAGCTCGTAGATGGCGCTGACGGCTTCGGCATCGGGAATGAGATAGGCATCGTCGACTTTTGCGGTCTCGACGATCGCGGTTGCCCGGTTGAGGCCGATGCCTTCGGTGATCGAGCCGCCGGGCGTCGCCTTGGCCTCGCCGGTCCTGAAATATTCGTACATGCCGGCGCCGTGCGGGTCGGCGCAGGCGATCCGCACGTTCTTGTTCCTCTCCTTCAGGTAACGGCTGGTGCCGGCCAGCGTGCCGCCGCTGCCGACCGAGCAGACGAAGCCGTCGACCTTGCCGCCGGTCTGCTCCCAGATCTCCGGCCCCGTGGATTCGTAATGCGCCTTGGCATTGTCGAGATTGTTCCACTGGTCGGCGAACAGCACGCCGTTCGGCTCGGTCTTGCGCAGCTCGTCGGCAAGACGGCGGCCGACATGCTGGTAGTTGTTGGGATTGGCGTAAGGAAGGGCCGGGACCTCGATCAGCTCGGCGCCGCACAGCTTCAGAAAATCCTTCTTCTCCTGGCTCTGCGTCTCCGGAATCACGATCAGCGTCCGGTAGCCTCGCGCGCTGGCGACGACCGCAAGCCCAATGCCGGTATTGCCGGCGGTCGCTTCCACCACGAGGCCGCCAGGCTTGAGCTCGCCACGCTTCTCGGCTTCCAGGATCATCCATTTGCCGGCGCGATCCTTGACCGACTGGCCCGGGTTCATGAACTCGGCCTTGCCGAGAATGGTGCAGCCGGTCAGTTCCGAGGCGCGCTTCAGCCTGATCAGCGGGGTGTTGCCGATGGCTTCGACAACGTCGTTTCGAATGGTCATGTCGGGGAAATCGCTACCAAGGGGGTTGATCTGGTTGCCCAGAACCTAGTGCTTGGGAGACCAAAGGGGAAGGCTTTTGCGTTGCGGCGAAACCGACTGAAACGCCTGTTGCAACAGTGATATTCTTGAGACGCGAGACCGGTGATGATGCACTCGGCGGCGCGGCGGGATATCGGTAGGAGGAAACGGCTGAACTCCGCCTGAGCACGAAACGATCACGCTGGCAATGAGTGGTCTTGCGAACGAATTTTGCCACGGCTGAGCGGGGCGCGCTCGAGAAGCCTGGACGGCGTGTCGAAGGCGAAGGGCATATCTGCCCGTTGGCCGCTTCGTTTTCAGGCAACTGACGGTCTTGTGAGGTGACCAGGGGGCGCGACTGAGCTGAAGCCGCAAGGGGCAACCGGGATCGAAGGTTGGAGCAGCCGGTGTTGCAGCAATATCACATGAATTCTTGGTAAGCTTGAGCCGGTTTCCAGACGTTTCGTCACGAAAGAAGTTACTGCGAGACAGGCACATTTTACATCTCTGCCAGTTCGCTCCGGGCTCGTTGGCATGGGCACTTCGCAACTGCGGCACTGTCCTGCCGTTCCGCGCCCGGCTAGTATGGATCTCAGGTTCCGTAGAAAGCATCACCATTGTGAACGAGTTGTCCAAAGCCCCCCGATTGTCCCGCCGCGAATCGGTTAATCCGGTTGCGCGGCGGCATGATCTGCCCGGCGGGGGGTGGATGTGACACAGCACGTTCCGGCGATCTCCATGCGGCGGTCCAAGGGTTCTGCATCCCGGGCGCGGGGCGCGGCGCGCTGGCTTGCGGTGGCATGCCTCGCCGCCGCCTCGGGCGCATGCGTGCTGACCCAGGATCTTCCCGATCCCGCCCTCGACGTTCCCATACAGTACAAATACGCCGGCAAGGGCGATGCGCCGCCGTCGTTGGATTGGTGGCGCGGCTTCCGCTCCGCGGAGCTGACCCAGCTGATGGAGGAGGCGCAGACCGTCAACCTCGACATCGCCGCCGCCGTCTCGCGCATCGTTCAGGCCGACGCCCAGGCGCGGCAGGCGGGCGCGGCGCTGCTGCCGAGCGTGTCGACGTCGGGATCGGAGACCTATTCGCGCACATCGGGCGCAAGCTCCTCGGGTTTGTCGATCGGCGGCCGCGAAGTCGTCAACTATTCGGCCTCGCTGAGCGCGAGCTATCAGCTCGACTTCTGGGGCCAGAACCGCGATGCGCTGCAATCGGCCGAGGAGACCGCCAACGCCAACCGCTTCGATCGCGACACCGTCGCGCTGACCACGCTGGCAGCGGTTGCCAACGCCTATTTCCAGGTGCTGTCCTCGCAGGACCGCATCAGGACCTCACAGCGCAACATTGCCAGTGCACAGCGCATCCTCGATGCGGTGAGAGAGCGCCGCAAGGCCGGCACCGGCACGGATCTCGATGTCGCCCAGCAGGAGAGCGTGCTCGCCAACCAGAAGGCCCTGGTGCCGCCGCTGCGCCAGACGCTGGACCAGAACATCAACGCGCTCGCCGTGCTGGTCTCGCGCCCGCCGGAGAGCGTGCGCGTGCTCGGCGGCTCGCTGGACCGGATTGCGATCCCGCGCGTGACGCCGGGCCTGCCGTCGGAGCTCCTGACGCAGCGGCCGGACATCCGCCGCCAGGAGGCGCAGCTCGCGTCTGCGACCGCCAACATCGGCAATGCCCGCGCGCAGTTCTTTCCGACCATCCAGCTCACCGGCAATGGCGGTTATCAGAGCTCGGCGCTGGTCTCGCTGTTCCAGCCGCATGCGGCGTTCTTCCAGCTCGTCGGCAGCGCGACGCAGCCGATCTTCGACGGCGGCAAGATCCTCGGCAATTTCGAACTCGCCAAGGCAAGGCAGGACGAGCTGCTCCAGACCTACCGCAAGACCATCGTCCAGGCCTTTGCCGACGTCGACAATGCGCTTTTCTCGATCAAGCAGACCACGATCAAGCTGCGATTGCAGCGCGACGTCGTCACCGCGTCACGCCGCGCCTTCGATCTCTCCGAGCAGCAACTGCGCGCCGGCACCGCCGACATCGTGACCGTGCTCAACACCCAACTGACCCTGTTCCAGGCGGAAGACGCGCTGTCACAGGCGCAACTGGCCCGCTTGCTCGCCATCGTCAGCCTGTATCAGGCCCTCGGCGGCGGCTGGGAGCCGCGAATGGAGAAGCCGGTCAATGCTCTTTAAGCCGGATAGCAAGCAGGGCGCGGAACAGGGGACGGCGAAAAAATCGCGCGGCCGCGGCTTCGTCATGACCCTGATCACGCTCGCGATCCTCGGCGGGCTCGGTTATCTCGGCTGGAACGCCACGCATCAGCAACAGGCCAACAACCGCAAGAACCAGCGGCTCGATCTGCCGGTGCCCGTGCTGGCGGCGAGCCCGCGGGTGCAGGACGTTCCAGTTTATCTCGACGGCGTCGGCACCATTCGCGCGCTCAACACCGTGACCGTGCGCTCGCAGGTGGACGGCAAGCTGATCGCGGTCAACTTCACCGAAGGACAGGACGTCAGGAAAGGCGACGTGCTCGGCGAGATCGATCCGGCGATCTACCAGGCGCAGTACGACCAGGCGGTTGCCAAGAAGGCGCAGGATCAGGCCCAGCTCGCCAACCAGCGCATCGACCTGACGCGCTACGAGCAGCTCGCGGCCTCCAATGCAGGCTCCAAGCAGCAGGCCGACACCCAGCGCGCGCTGGTCGCGCAGACCGAGGCGCTGGTCAAGGCCGACCAGGCCGCGATCGACAACGCGGCGGCGACGCTGAGCTACACCAAGATCGTGGCGCCGATCTCGGGGCGCGCCGGCCTGCGCCAGGTCGACCAGGGCAACATCATCCATGCCTCCGACACCACGGGCCTTGTGGTGATTACGCAATTGCAGCCGATCGCGGTGTGGTTCAGCCTGCCGCAGCAGCAGATCATGCGCGTCAATGCCGCCGCGGCGAAAGGCGCGCTCGCGGTCGACGTGTTCGGCAATGACGGCGTCACCGTGATCGACACCGGCAAGCTCACCGGCATCGACAATCAGGTCGACCAGACCACCGGCACGCTCAAGCTCAAGGCCGAGTTTCCCAACGCCAATTACCAGCTTTGGCCGGGCCAGTTCGTCAACGTCCGTCTCAAGGTCGAGACCTTGACGCAGGCGTTGGTGGTGCCGACCTCGGCCGTGCAGCGTGGCCCGATTGGCACCTTCAGCTATGTCATCGGCGAAGACAATATCGTCTCGGCAAGGGCCGTGACGGTAACGCAGCAGAACGAGCATGACGCGGTGATTGCCAGCGGCCTGACCGCGAACGACAAGGTCGTCACGACCGGCTTTGCCAACCTGTCCGATGGCTCCAAGGTGACCATCGGCCGCGACGACCAGACCCCGTCGGCCGATCTCGCCCCGCGCAAGCGCTCGCGTGGGCCTGATGCCCAGAAGAAGGATGGCGCCAAGGACGGTCAGAAGGACGGCGAGCTTCGCGCCAAGCGGAAGAGCAGCGAGGGCGACCAGAAGGGGCAGACCGGGCCGGGGGCGGGGGCGTCGGGAAGCGGAGCCAAGCAGCCATGATCCCGACAACAGCCGCCTGACGCGGCAGGCAGATCCCATGGGTGTCTCCGAACCCTTCATCCGACGGCCGATTGCGACCTCGCTGCTCGGCATCGCGCTTTTGATCGGCGGGCTGCTCGGCTATTTCGCGCTGCCGGTCTCGGCGCTGCCGCAGGTCGATTTCCCGACCGTGCAGGTGACGACGCAGCTACCGGGCGCGAGCCCCGACGTGATCGCCTCGCTGATCACCGCGCCGCTGGAGCGGCAGCTCGGCCAGATCCCGTCGCTATCGGCGATGAACTCGACGAGCTCGTTCGGCGTGAGCCAGATCTCGCTGCAATTCGATCTCAACCGCGACATCGACGGCGCGACCCAGGACGTGCAGGCCGCGATCAACGCCGCGGCCGGCGTGTTGCCGAAGACGCTGCCCTATCCGCCGACCTACGCCAAGGTGAACCCGGCCGATGCGCCGGTCATGACGCTGGCGCTGCGCTCCGACACTATCTCGCTGCGGGCGATGAGCGACATCGCCGACACCATTTTGGCGCAACGCCTCAGCCAGATTTCCGGCGTTGGACGGGTCGCGGTGCTCGGCGGGCTCAAGCCGGCGGTACGCATCCAGGCAGACCTCGCGCGGCTCGCCGCCTACGGCATCGCCATGGAGGATCTGCGCACCGCGATTGCCAATGCCAACGTCTCGGGGCCGAAAGGCTCGCTCGACGGCGCGCAGCAGTCCTACATCATCGCGGCCAATGACCAGATCGCAGCGGCCGACGCCTACAGGCCCGTCATCATCGCCTACCGCAACGGCTCGCCGGTCACCATCGCCGACGTCGCGCAGATCGTCGACGGGCTCGAGAACGACCGCACCGGCGGCTGGTACCAGGGCACGCCGGCCGTCATCATCGACATCCAGCGCCAGCCCGGCGCCAACGTGATCGACGTCGTCAGCCAGATCCGCGCCGAGATCCCCAAACTGCAGCGCGCGATCCCGGCCGGCGTGAATCTCACCATCGTCTCCGACCGCACCGTGACCATCCGCGCCTCGGTGCACGACGTGCAATTCACGCTGGTTCTCGCCGTCGTGCTGGTGACGCTGGTGGTGCTGCTGTTCCTGCGCTCGCTGCGCGCCACCATTATCGCCGGCGTGGCGCTGCCGCTGTCGCTGATCACCAGCTTCGGCATCATGTATTTCGCAGGCTTCAGCCTCGACAATCTGTCGCTGATGGCGCTGACGATCGGCACGGGTTTCGTCGTGGACGACGCCATCGTCATGATCGAGAACATCGTCCGTCACATGGAGAACGGCGACAGCGCGATGGAGGCTTCGCTGAAGGGCGCCAGCGAAATTGGCTTCACCGTGATCTCGCTGACGGTGTCGCTGATCGCGGTGTTCATCCCGCTGCTGTTCATGTCGGGTCTCGTCGGACGCATGTTCCGCGAATTCGCGCTGACCTTGACGATCGCGGTCGTGACCTCGGCCGTGGTCTCGCTGACGCTGACGCCGATGATGTGCTCGCGCCTGCTCAAGCACGCCCATGAAGAGCTGGCGGTGCCGGGACTGGCCGCGATCAGCCGCTTCATCGACCGCACCGTCGAGGCCTATCATCGCACGCTGCTGGTGGTCTTACGGCATCAGCGCGCCACGCTGGTCGTGACCTTCGCCACCCTGGTTGCGACGCTCGTGCTCTATGTCGTCGCGCCAAAGGGCTTCCTGCCGTTGCAGGACACCGCCTCGATCACCGCGGTGACGGAGGCGGGGCCGGACGTTTCGTTTGCGGAGATGCAGAAGCGGCAGGCCGAGGCCGCCGACGCCATCAAGGCGGATCCCGACGTGGTCGGCATCGTCTCGGTGATCGGGGCCGGCTCGGTCAACCCGACCACCAATGTCGGCCGGCTGGTCATGACCTTGAAGCCGCGCGGCGAACGGCGTGACGACGTCTCGGCGGTCATAACCCGGTTGAAGGACCGGGTTGCGGGTATCCCCGGCATGACCGTCTATTTCCAGCCGGTCCAGGACGTGCAGATATCGACCCAGTCGAGCCGTTCGCAGTACCAGTACACGTTGACCGGCACCGACGCGGCGCTGGTGTCGGAATGGGCGCGCAAGCTGGTTGCGGAGATGCGGCGCGATCCCTTATTCCGCGACGTCTCCTCAGAGGCGCAGGAGGGCGGCTTGCGGGCGCAGCTCGACGTCGACCGCACCCGCGCGGGCCAACTCGGCGTGAGCCTGCAAGCCATCACCGACACGCTCAACGACGCCTTTGCCCAGCGGCAGATCTCGACCATCTACGGCCAGGCTAACCAGTACCGCGTGGTGCTGGAGGCGCTGCCGATGTACCAGCGCGATCCCTCGATCCTGTCGAAGCTGTATCTGCCGGGTGCCGCGAGCGCCACCACGGGGGCTCCCAACGCCCAGGTGCCGCTGTCGGCCGTGGCGACGCTGAAGCGTACCACGGCGCCGCTCGCGATCTCGCACCAGGCCCAGTTCCCGTCCGTCTCGCTCAGCTTCAACCTCGCGCCCGGTGCCGCGCTCGGCGATGCCGTCGAGGCCGTGAAGACGATCGAGACCCGGATCGGCATGCCGGGCAGCATCGTCGGCGTCTATGCCGGCGATGCCGCCGAGTTCGCCAAGGCGCTCGCCGGCCAGCCCTGGCTGCTGCTGGCGGCCGTGATCACGATCTACATCGTGCTGGGGGTGCTCTACGAGAGCTACATCCACCCGATCACGATCCTGTCGACGCTGCCCTCGGCCGGCGTCGGCGCAATCCTGGCGCTGCTGCTGTGCGGGCAGGACCTCTCGGTCATCGGCCTGATCGGCATCATCCTCTTGATGGGCATCGTCAAGAAGAACGCGATCATGATGATCGACTTCGCGCTGGAGGCCGAGCGCGGGCAGGGGATGTCGCCGCACGAAGCCATCGTGCAGGCCTGCCTGCTGCGCTTCCGCCCGATCATGATGACGACGCTGGCGGCGCTGTTCGGCGCGCTGCCGCTCGCGATCGAGAGCGGCACCGGCGCCGAGCTGCGCTTTCCGCTCGGCATCTCCATCATCGGCGGACTGCTGCTGAGCCAGCTCTTGACGCTCTACACCACGCCCGTGATCTACCTCGCGCTCGACCGCATCAACCGCCGCCTCGAGCAGGCGCTGCCGCCGGCCGAATCCGGCGGGCCGCCGGTTGCGGGCGCGACCGAGGGGATGCAGTGATGGCATCGATCTCGGAGCCCTTCATCCGCCGCCCGGTTGCGACCACGCTGCTGTCGATCGGGTTGTTCCTGCTGGGTGTGGTCGCCTACGAGTTCCTGCCCGTCGCCTCGGTCCCGAACGTCGATTTTCCCGCCATCTTCGTCTCGGCCAGCCGGCCCGGCGCCGACCCCTCGGTGATGGCGGCGACGGTGGCTTCGCCCCTGGAGCGGCGGCTCGGCGAGATATCAGGCATCAACCAGATCACCTCGACCTCGACGCTCGGCTCGACCAGCATCCAGCTCCAGTTCGACATCGGCCGCAACATCGACAAGGCCGCGCGCGACGTGCAGGCGGCAATCAACGCCGCGATGGTCGACCTGCCGAGCGACCTGCCGACCCTGCCGCGCTTCCGCAAGGCCAACACGGCCGGCGCACCTGTCTTCGTGCTGGCGCTGACCTCCAAGACGATCTCTTCCGCTGCAATCTACGACGTCGCCGATAGCGTGCTGGCGCAGCGCATCTCGCAAGTGCCGGGGGTCGGCAATGTGTTGATCTCCGGCGCCGACCAGCCTGCCGTGCGGGTTCAGATCAACCCCGTCGCGCTGTCGAACGCCGGCATCGCCACCGACGACGTGCGGACGGCGATCATCAATGCCAATCCGCTCGGTCCGGTCGGCATCTTCAATGGCGAGCGGCAGAGCGAGACGCTGGCGCTGAACAAGCAGATGCGCACTGCGAAAGAGTTCCGCGACATCGTCATCAAGAGCTCCAATGGCAATTTCGTCCGGCTCTCCGACGTCGCCGACATCGAGGATTCCGTCCGCAACGCCCGTTCGATCGCCTGGTTCAACAAGCAGCCCGCGGTGCTGATCCAGATCATCAAGCAGGGCGATGCCAACGTCATCGATACCGTCGACCGCGTGAAGGCGCTGATCCCCGAGCTGAAGCAGTGGATTCCGGCCGGCGTCGAGATTTCGACCCTGGTCGACCGCACCGGGACGATCCGCGCCAGCGTGCTCGACATGCAGTGGACGCTGCTGGCGACCGCGATCCTGGTGATGATCGTGGTGTTCGTGTTCCTGCGCAGGCTGACGCCGACGATCGCGGCCGGCATCTCGGTGCCGCTGGCGTTGGCCGGTACCTGCGCCGGCATGTGGGTCGCGGGGTTCTCGATCGACAATCTCTCGCTGATGGCGCTCGCGATCTCCGTCGGCTTCGTGGTCGACGACGCCATCGTCATGATCGAGAACATGTACCGCAATCTCGAGCACGGCATGCGGCCGTTCCGGGCGGCGCAAGAGGGCGCGCGGCAGATCGGATTCACCGTGGTCTCGATCAGCCTGTCGCTGATTGCAGCGTTCACGCCGCTGATCTTCATGGACGGCATCGTCGGCCGCCTCCTGCGCGAATTCTCACTGACGCTGACCTTCGCCATCCTGGTCTCGACGCTGGTGTCGCTGACGGTGACGCCGATGATCTGCGCGCATTACATCCGGCAGACCACGTCCGGCACCGCGACGCTGTTCGACCGCATCATCGAGGGCTCGCTGTCGCGCATCGTCGCCTTTTACGCGAGGACCTTGCGCACCGTGCTGGACTATCCGCTGGCGACGCTGCTGGTGTTCTTCGCCACCATCGGCCTCACCGTGACGCTCTACATCAAGGTCCCCAAGGGCTATTTCCCGACCGACGATTCCGGCTTCGTCATCGGGGCGACGCGCGCCTCGGCCGACATCTCGTTTCAGTCGATGCTTGGTCTGCAGCAGCGGCTCGCCGACATCGTGATGAAGGATCCGGCCGTGGCCGGCATCGGCTCGACCGTCGGCGCCGGAGGCGGGCCGGGGGGAGCGACCTCGAACCGCGGCATCATGTATATCAGCCTGAAGCCGCCGGCGGAGCGCGACCACGTCTCGACCGAGGTCGTGATCGACCGTCTCAGGCGCGCGCTGTATCCGGTGGCCGGCATCCGCCTCTTCATGTTCGCCGCCCAGGACGTCCGCGCCGGCGGGCGGCAGAGCGATTCCGACTACCAGTACACGCTGACCAGCACCGACCTCAGTCTGCTGCAGAAGTGGGCGCCGATCGTCGCCAAGCGCATGGAGAGCGTCGAGGGCATCACCGACATCTCCAGCGACCGCGATCCCGGCGGGCTTCAACTGACCCTGAGCATCGATCGCCAGAAGGCCTCGGCGCTCGGCGTCAGGGTTCAGGACATCGACAACGCGCTGAACAACGCCTTCTCGCAGCGGCAGATCTCGATCATCTACACCCAGCGTAACCAGTACATGACCGTGCTGGAGATCGATCCGAAATTCCAGGTCGACCCCTCCAACCTCGATCGCATCTATGTCGCGGGCGCGGGCGACGCGCAGGTGCCGCTGTCGGCCGTCGTGCACGCGACGCGGGGACTCGCCGCACTCGCGGTCTATCACTCGCAGTCGTTTCCCTCGACCACGGTGTCGTTCAACCTCATGCCGAACGTGCAGCTTCAAGCGGCGACCCAGAACATCCAGCGGGCAGTCGAGGAACTGCACATGCCCGAGGGCATCCGCGGCAGCTTCGACGGCAACGCGGGCGATTTCGCCAAGACCAGCGGCCGCCAGCCGCTGCTCATCCTCGGCGCGCTGGTGGCGATGTATATCGTGCTGGGCGTGCTCTACGAGAGCCTCGCCCATCCGCTCACGATCATCTCGACGCTGCCCTCGGCCGGGCTCGGCGCGCTCCTGGCCCTGCAGGTGACCAACACGCCGCTGACGGTGATCGCCTTCGTCGGCATTATCCTCTTGATCGGCATCGTCAAGAAGAACGGCATCATGATGGTCGATTTCGCGCTCGAGGCCGAACGCCAGCGCGGCCTGTCCTCGGCGGAGGCGATCTTCGAGGCCTGCCAGGCGCGCTTCCGTCCGATCCTGATGACGACCATGGCGGCGCTGTTCGCCGGCATCCCGCTCGTGGTGGCGACCGGCCCCGGCACGGAGCTGCGCCGTCCGCTCGGCATCACCATCATCGGCGGCCTGTTCGTCTCGCAGATCCTGACGCTTTACACCACGCCCGTGATCTATCTCTTGATCGACCGC
>RXJC01000519.1 GCA_003963435.1 Bradyrhizobiaceae bacterium
CGACTTCCATCCGCTCAAGCTGTTCCGCGGCCTCGAGCACATGACCGACCTCGTGCAGCAGCAGGTCAAGAGCGTGCTGGACGCCTATGCCGCGCACGACCTGCCGGCGGCGATGGCGGTGTGGAAGGGCGACGAGGAGGTCGATGCCATCTGCACCTCGCTGTTCCGCGAGCTCCTCACCTACATGATGGAGGATCCGCGCAACATCTCGTTCTGCATCCACCTGATGTTCTGCGCCAAGAACATCGAGCGGATCGGCGACCACGCCACCAACATCGCCGAGACCGTGTTCTACATGATCGAGGGCCAGGCGATCACCGACAAGCGGCCGAAGGGCGACATGACGACGTTCGCCACGACGATCCCGAATACCTGAAGACTTCAAGGAGCGACGACACCATGGGCGCACGCATTATGGTGGTTGAGGACGAGGAAGCTCTCACCGAGCTGCTTCGCTACAACCTCGAAGGCGACGGCTATGACGTCGAGACGGTGATGCGCGGCGACGACGCCGACACCCGCCTCAAGGAACACATCCCCGACCTGATCGTGCTCGACTGGATGCTGCCGGGCCTCTCCGGCATAGAGCTGTGCCGTCGCCTGCGCACCCGGCCCGAGACCAAGCAGCTGCCGATCATCATGCTCACCGCGCGCGGCGAGGAGAGCGAGCGGGTGCGGGGCCTTGCCACCGGCGCCGACGACTACATCGTCAAGCCGTTCTCGGTGCCGGAGCTGCTCGCGCGCGTGAAAGGCCTGCTCAGGCGCGCCAGTCCCGAGCGGCTGGCGACAGTGCTGGCCTATGGCGACATCGAGCTCGACCGCGACAAGCGCCGCGTCGCGCGCTCGGGCCGGCCGATCGATCTCGGGCCGACCGAATATCGGCTGCTGGAGTTCTTCCTGGAGCATCCCGGCCGCGTGTTCTCGCGCGAGCAGCTGCTCGACAGCGTCTGGGGCCGCGACATCTACATCGACGAGCGCACCGTCGACGTCCATATCGGCCGCCTGCGCAAGCTGCTCAATCTCGGCCGCGAGCAGGACCCGATCCGCACCGTCCGCGGCGCCGGCTATGCGCTGGACGATCGGTTTGCGAAGGCCGAGCAGACGTAAGCTTTGCGGGTTGGATTGGCGAGCTACGGCGACACACTCAGTGTCGTCCCGGACAAGCGTCAGCGCAGATCCGGGACCCATAGCCACAGGCAGTAATTTTTTTGCGAGAGGGCCACTCCGAGTCCCCGTAACCACATGTTGCGGTGGTTATGGGTCCCGGATCTGCGCGCGCTTGTGGCGCGCTTGTCCGGGACGACATCGGGGTGGTTGAGGCGCCGTCACGCGACGGCCGCCGTCTTTGCAGTCAGCTAAATCCGCTCACCGCGGGCCCGGCTTCGGTGCTGCGCGGCGCCGATCCGCCGCGGGCTGATACGCCACGCGAGAGTGCTGGGCGCAGTAGGGCAGGCCGGACAGCGCCTTGCCGCCGCAGAAGAAGAAATCCGGGCTCGAGGGATCGCCGACCGGCCAGTGGCAGGTCGCCTCGTTCAGCTCCAGCAGCGACAGCCGCTGGCTCATCGGCACCACGTTGTCGTAGGTGACGGGTTCGGCCTCGACCTCGACCTCGAAGGCCTGCGCCAGCGCGGTGTTGCCGCGCGCGATGGGGCGGGTCACCCGCATCATGTGCTGCGCCGGACGCGCCTTGCGCGGCCGCGGCGCGGCTGATGACGGGCTCTTGGCGCGGCCGGACAGGCCGAGCCGGTGCACTTTGCCGATCACGGCATTGCGGGTCACATTGCCGAGCTCAGCTGCGATCTGGCTGGCCGACAATCCGGCCTCCCAGAGCTTCTTGAGCTGCTCGACGCGATCATCGGACCAGGTCAAAACCGTCATTGCACCCTTTCCCTCGCCGCGCGGCGGCCGTCCTGGCGCCCTTGCGGCGAATGCCTAAGCTTCGAAAAACCCGTGCCGCCGGAATCCCTTAAGGCTCGCCGGGCGCTCAACTGACGCCCGAACGTTTACGCCGGTACATGAGGACTCTTGGGATCAGAACCGCTGCACGAGATGTCGTATCTGACAATCCAAACGCTACAATATGCCGTGACTCACGCGCAAGAGTCCGCCGACTCGCTTCCACATGTTCCGTGGTGAAAAACCCGCAAAATCGCCACCGCAAGACTACGGAATCAGCGTTTCCTGAGGCTTTCCGGCGCCATTGACACCGGTTTCACGCGGCATAAGATGGTGTCACGTGCCGCCCTTAAAAGGCGGCACGTTTCGTTTTCCGGGCCGGTCTGGTGCGTTGCGCAATGCACGCCTCACACCGTCCGCAACATCAAGTGACCGTCATGACTAACAGCGCAGCGCCGCATTTGCTCCCCGTTTTCGCCAGGGCCGACCTCGGTTTCGAACGCGGCGAAGGCTGCTGGCTGATCTCGACCAATGGCGATCGCTACCTCGATTTCACCTCGGGGGTCGCCGTGAACGCGCTCGGCCATTGCCACCCGCACCTGATCAAGGCGCTGCAGGAGCAGGCGACCAGGCTCTGGCACATGTCGAACCTGTTTCAGAGCCCGGACGGCGAGAAGCTCGCCACGCGCCTGTGCAATGAGAGCTTTGCGGACTTCGTGTTCTTCTGCAATTCCGGCGCCGAAGCGCTGGAGGGTGTGATCAAGCTGGTCCGTCATCACCACTTCTCCAAGGGCCACCCGGAGCGTTACCGCATCATCACCTTCGAAGGCGCCTTCCACGGCCGCACGCTGGCGACGCTCGCCGCGACCGGCTCTGCAAAATATCTCGAAGGGTTCGGCCCCCCGATGGAGGGCTTCGACCAGGTGCCGCATGGCGACATCGAGGCCGTGAAGAAGGCGATCGGCCCGCACACCGCCGGCATCCTGATCGAGCCGATCCAGGGCGAGGGCGGCGTGCGTTCCGCCCCGCCGAACTTCCTCAAGGCGCTGCGCCAGCTCTGCGACGAGAAGGGCCTGCTGCTCGCCTTCGACGAGGTGCAGACCGGCATGGGCCGCAGCGGCGATCTGTTCGCGTATCGGCGCACCGGCGTCACGCCCGACGTGATGTCGCTGGCGAAGGCGCTCGGCGGCGGCTTCCCGATCGGCGCGGTGCTGGCGACCGCGGATGCGGCCGCCGGCATGGGCCCCGGCTCGCACGGCTCGACCTTCGGCGGCAATCCGCTGGCGATCTCCGCGGCCAACGCGGTGCTCGACGTCATGCTCAAGCCCGGCTTCTTCGATCACGTGCAGAAGATGTCGCTGCTGCTCAAGCAGAAGCTCGC
>RXJC01000202.1 GCA_003963435.1 Bradyrhizobiaceae bacterium
CGAGAGCTATCGCGACATCCGCCCGCTCGTGCGCGTCAACATCTCCGTCGTCGCCGGCCAGGGCGACCGCCAGGAGAGCGGCAGCAAGGGTTATGGCGGCCGCGCCGGCTATGCCGAATTCATCGAGAGCAAGAACTGGCGCGACGCCGCCGACGGCGCGCTACGCGAGGCGCTGGTCAATCTGGAATCGATTCCCGCCCCGGCCGGCGAGATGGACGTCGTATTAGGGGCCGGCTGGCCCGGCGTGATGCTGCATGAAGCGGTTGGCCATGGCCTCGAAGGCGACTTCAACCGCAAGAAGACCTCGGCCTTTGCGGGCCTGATGGGGCAGCAGGTCGCGGCCAAGGGCGTCACCGTGGTCGACGACGGCACCATGGCCTCGCGCCGCGGCTCGCTGTCGATCGACGACGAGGGCACGCCGACCAACCGCACCGTGCTGATCGAGGACGGCATCCTGGTCGGCTACATGCAGGACCGCCAGAACGCGCGCCTGATGAACATGAAGCCGACCGGCAACGGCCGCCGCCAGGGCTATGCCCACGTGCCGATGCCGCGCATGACCAACACCTACATGCTCGCCGGCGACCGCGATCCGGCCGAGATTCTCGCCTCGGTGAAGAACGGCGTCTTCGCCGCGAATTTCGGCGGCGGCCAGGTCGACATCACTTCGGGCAAATACGTGTTCCAGTGCACCGAGGCCTACAAGATCGAGAACGGCAAGATCGGCGCGCCCCTCAAGGGCGCCATGCTGATCGGCAATGGGCCGACCGACCTGCATCGCATCCGCATGATCGGCAACGACCTTGCGCTCGATACCGGCATCGGCACCTGCGGCAAGAACGGCCAGGGCGTGCCGGTCGGCGTCGGCCAGCCGTCGCTGCTGATGGAACGCATCACGGTAGGTGGAACGGGCGCATGAGCGTGGAAGAAAAGGTCACTGTCACCTCCAAGCGGAAGAGCAGCGGCTGGGCCGGACAGATCGTTCAGCTCGCCGGCATCGTTGCCGCCGTTTTCATCGCCAAGGGCGCGCTCGCCGAGCCGTTCTACGTGCCGTCGGGCTCGATGGAGCCGACGCTGCTGATCGGCGACGCGCTGCTCGCCTCGAAATTCCCCTATGGCTACGGCACCTCGTCGCTGCCGATCCAGATCAGCCTGCCCGAGACCGGCCGCGTGTTCGCGGAGACGCCGAAGCAGGGCGACGTCGTCGTGTTCCGCTGGCCCGGCGATCGCTCGCAGGCCTGGGTCAAGCGCGTCGTCGGCCTGCCCGGCGATCGCATCCAGATGCGGCAGGGCCAGCTCTTCATCAACGACCGCCCCGCCGAGCTCAAGCCCGACGGCGTCGGAGCTGCCGAGGACGACAATGGCGGCAGCGAGCCCGCCTACCGCTACGTCGAGACGCTGCCGAACGGCGTCTCGCATCTGATCTTCAAGATGCGCGACAACGGTCCGCTCGACAACACGCCCGAAGTGACGGTGCCGGCCGGCCACCTCTTCGTGCTCGGCGACAACCGCGACAATTCCGCCGACAGCCGCGTGTCGCTGCGCTCCGGCGGCGTCGGTCTGTTGCCGATCGACAATCTGATCGGCCGTGCGGATGCGGTGCTCGGCTCCTGGGATCTCGGCATGCGCAGCCAGCCGGTGTGGACCTGGCTGTCCGGCTTCCGGCTCGCGCGGTTCTTCACCGCGGTGCATTGACACGCCTCATCTCGCGATGAGCCGTGACGAGTTCCTCGCGCTCGCGCTGAGAAATCCGGTCAACGTCGCGCTCATCGACGAGCTGGCGCGGCTCGATCTGCCGGATGCATGGCTGGTCTCGGGTTGCCTGGTGCAGACCGTGTGGAACGTGCTCACCGGCCGCGCGCTCGACCACGGCATCGCCGATTACGACGTGTTCTATTTCGACCCCGACACGTCGTGGGAGGCGGAGGACGCGGTCATCCGCAAAGTGCAGGCGCGGGTCGCGCATCTCGGCCCCAAGGTCGAGATCCGCAACCAGGCGCGCGTGCATCTGTGGTACCCCGCCAAGCACGGCCTGCCCTATCCGCCCTTGCAGAGCTCCAGAGAAGGCATCGACCGCTTCCTGACGCAGAACACGGAGATCGGAGTGAGACGCGCGGGCGCTGGCTACGAGGTTTACGCGCCGCACGGCTTTGACGATGTGGCGAGACTGATCGCGCGGCCAAATCCAGGGCCGAACTTTTCAGCGGCGAATTACGCGGTGAAGACCGCGCGATGGAAGGCGCTGTGGCCGGAGCTCACGGTGATCGCGGCGGAATGAGATCTCGTAGGGTGGGCAAAGCGGAGCGTGCCCACGCGTCTGTTGCCGGATCGGAAAGAACGTGGGCACGGCGCAAGGGCGCCTTTGCCCACCCTACGGCAGCGCGATGACGAAAAGACCTGCGCGCCTACCGCACCACGCCCGACGTGAACCCTGCTTTCCTGCGCGGCGGCTTGATTTCCTTTTTCAGGAAGCAGCGCGCCTCGCGCCCGGTGTAGCCGGGGCGGGCATAGGTGAAGGCGCGGCATTTGTTGTCGGCGGTGCACGCGGCCTTGCAGACCTCCACGCCCTCCCCCTCCTTCAGGTCGAAATTGCGCAAGTCACCGCCGGGGCGGTCGATCGACGTCTCCACGCCCTCGACCCGCGGCTCGATCACGCCGGCGCCGCGGACGCCGGAGATGCAGCAACTTCCCGGCACGCGCGCCGGCACGGTGTTCTTCAGCCAGCACACCGCCGAGCCGCCTTCGACGTCGGGATAGCTGAAGCTCCACGAGCGGCAGCGGCGATCGCGCTCGCACAGCAATGCGCAATCCTCGGGATCGCCGGATGCGACCGGTGTGCTGAAATAGTCGCCGCCGGGCCGATCAAACGCGGTCTGGGCGCGCGCCGGCGTGCTCGCGAAGGCGAGCGAAAGCAGCACGGCGCATGCCAAGACCTTTGCCAAGACCTTTGCCATGACGGCGCCGGACAGGCGGCCCTTCCCCATCGGAACAGCTTTCGAGTTATTGACGACGCTCAGGTTTTTCGGCCGGTCATTTGATCGCCGCAAACCTGTATGGGCGATGAACGGCTGAAATCCCGGTCGTTGGTCTAAGGTCTAGAAAGCGTATTCCGCGTAGGCCGGTTCCACCGAGCCCTTCCAGGGGCCGTTGAACTTCTCCAGCATTTCCTCGGCCGGCGTCCGACCGCTATCGATGATGCGGTCGAGCGGCTCCAGATGCCGCGTTTCGTCGCGGCCGAGCTGGTCGATCCGGCCGCGCCGGCGCAGGCCGGCATGTGCCAGAACGAGGCATTCCTTGGCGATCTCGAACAAATAGCGGTCCTTGATCCGTGCCTTGAAGCCCATGCGCGGCACGTCGTCGCGCAGGGCCTGACGCTCGGGCGCGGTCCAGTGCTTGACGATCTCCCAGGCCGCATCGAGTGAGACGTCGTCATAGAGCAGCCCGACCCAGAACGCCGGCAGCGCCGGCAACCGGTCCCACGGACCACCGTCGGAGCCGCGCATCTCGAGATAGCGCTTGAGCCGCACCTCCGGGAAGATCGTGGAGAGATGGTTGGCCCAGTCCGACAGCGTCGGACGCTCGCCGGGCAGGTTGTTGTTGCGGCCGTCGAAGAAGGCACGGAACGAGGAGCCCGACACGTCGATATAGTCCTCGTCGCGCTTGACGAAATACATGGGCACATCGAGCGCGTAGTCGACATAGCGCTCGAAACCCATGCCGTCCTCGAACGCCCACGGCATCATGCCCGAGCGCGCATTGTCGGTGTCGCGCCAGATCTCGGAGCGGAAGGAGAGGAAGCCGTTCGGCTTGCCTTCGGTGAACGGCGAGTTGGCAAACAGCGCGGTCGCGACCGGCTGCAGCGCCAGCGACACGCGCAGCTTCTTGACCATGTCGGCTTCGGAGGAGAAGTCGAGATTGGTCTGCACCGTGCAGGTCCGGTACATCATGTCGAGGCCGTACTGGCCGACCTTCGGCATGTAGTTGGTCATGATCTTGTAGCGGCCCTTGGGCATCATCGGGATCTCGGCGCGCGACCAGGACGGGGTCATGCCGAGACCGAGGAAGCCGATGCCGAGCGGCGTTGCGATCTCGCGCACCTGCGCCAGATGCGCCATCAGCTCGCTCTGGGTCTGGTGCACGTTCTCGACCGGCGCGCCTGACAGTTCGAACTGGCCGCCGGGC
>RXJC01000405.1 GCA_003963435.1 Bradyrhizobiaceae bacterium
GCTGTTCAACGCGCTGCTCGATGCGCTCAACCTCTATCCGGTCTGGCGCCGCCGCCTGGTCAAGGATTTCAACCGCAAGATCAGCCTGGAGCAGGACCTGGAGCGGCTGGCGGCTGCGACCACCGCGACCCACAGCGAATATGAGGGCGTGCTCGCCGCGCTCGCCGGCTCCGACCGCAAGGCCGCGCTCGCCTTCGTCACCGATCTGATGTCGATTGCTGGCACCACCAATGTCGGTGGCCGCACCACCGCCGAGATCGCCGACCGCTTCCTCGAACAATCGACGCTGAAGGGCGGCGCGCTGTCGCGCGAGGCGATCACCGTGCTCAAGCGCTTCCTGTCGATCACGGGAAATCCCGACGATTCCATCGCCGAGCTGCGGGCGCTCACGGCCGACGCAAAGCTCGACCTTACGGCGGCGATCGACCAGTTCGAAAGCCGGGTCGGCTTCATGGCCGCGCGCGGCATCGACGTGAAGCAGACCCGTTTCTCGACCGCGTTCGGGCGCGGCCTCGACTATTACACCGGCTTCGAATTCGAGCTGCATCACCGCGGCAACGGCGCCGAGCCGCTGGTCGCCGGCGGCCGCTATGACGGGCTGATGACGCAGCTCGGATCAGCCGCGCCGATCCCGGCGGTGGGGTTCTCGGTCTGGGTGGATGCGCTGACGAAGATCGGCCGCAAGGTGGGAGCTTCATCATGAGCGCGCCATTCGTTCTGGCCGTTCCCTCCAAGGGCCGCCTGCAGGAGAACACCGAGGCCTTCTTCGCCCGCGCAGGGCTCAAGCTGTCGAAGGCCGGCGGCGCCCGCGACTACCGCGGCACCATCGCCGGCCTCGACAATGTCGAGGTCGCCTATCTCTCGGCGAGCGAGATCGCATCGCAATTGTCGCGCGGCTTTGCGCATCTTGGCGTCACCGGTGAAGACCTGGTGCGCGAGAACATCGCCGACGCCGACAAGCGCGTCTCGCTGATCGAAGGCCTCGGCTTCGGCTATGCCGACGTCGTCGTCGCGGTGCCGCAGGCCTGGATCGACGTCCGCACCATGGCCGATCTCGACGACGTCACCACCGGCTTCCGCGAGCAGCATCACATGCGGATGCGGGTCGCGACCAAGTTCGTCAACCTCACCCGCGCGTTCTTCCAGAGCCACGGCATCACCGATTACCGCATCGTCGAAAGCGCGGGCGCGACCGAGGGGGCACCTGCGGCCGGCAGCGCCGAGCTGATCGTCGACATCACCACGACCGGCGCGACACTGGCCGCCAACGGCCTGCGGGTGCTCGATGACGGTACGATCCTGCGCAGCCAGGCCAATCTGGTCGCCTCCCGGGATGCGGACTGGTCGCCGCAGGCGCGCGAGACCGCGCGAATCATCCTCGACCACATCGCAGCAAGGGCGCGCGCCAACAAATACCGCGAGGTTCGCACCCGCTTCCGGCAGTGCGATGGCGCCCTGCTCGGCGAAGCCCACAGCCGCTTCGGTGTCGAGGCACCGTTCGGCGGACCGACCTCGTCGGGCATGCTGACGCTGCACTGTCCGCCGGGACAGCTCTATGCACTGGCAAGCTTCCTGCGCGAGCACGGCGCCGAGACCGTCTCGGTGGTCTCGCTCGACTACGTGTTCGACCGGGAGAACCCGCTGTTCGCCAAGCTCGAGGCGTTCCTGCGGCGGTGAGCCCAAAGTTTGTTGAGCAGCTTCGTTCAGCGTAGCGACAGCAAACGGCAGCTACCATATGCTGTTGAGATGACTTTGAACGCCTCTGGAACCTTGATCGATGACGCTGGGCTCTGACGTTTCCGGCATGACGACCACCGCAGCCAACGCCGCTGCGAAGGGACTGTCGATAGTCGTCCCCGTCTACAACGAGGCGGCGGGCCTCGCTGCCCTGCATCAGCGCATCTGCGATCTCGCCAAGACCTTGCGGCAGCGCTATCGCCTCGCTTGCGAGGTCGTCTATGTCGACGACGGCAGCAAGGATGCGACGCTGGCGATCGCGCGTAGCCTGCCGGCCGACGCGATCGACGTCCAGGTGGTGTCGCTGTCGCGCAATTTCGGCAAGGAGGCGGCGCTGATGGCCGGCCTCGACCATGCCCGGCTCGGCGCCGTCATGTTCATGGACGGCGACGGCCAGCATCCGCCGGCCCTGATCGAACAGCTGGTGCGGCACTGGATCGACGACGGCTACGACGTCGTCTACACCGCCAAGGCGCATCGCGACAACGAGGGCTTCCTGCGCCGCGTCGCCGTGCACGGCTTCTACGCGCTGATCAATTGGGGCGCGCGCCAGAAGATTCCCGAGGACGCCGGCGACTTCCGCCTGCTGTCGCCGCGCGCCGTCACCGCGCTCAGGCAATTGCCGGAGCGCAACCGCTTCTTCAAGGGCCTCGCCAGCTGGATCGGCTTCCGCCAGATCCGCGTCGACTACGAGCCCGCGGCGCGCACCCATGGCGTTACCACCTTCAACGCCGCAAGCCTGCTCGGCCTGTCGATCGAGGGCCTGACCTCGTTCTCGGTTGCCCCTTTGCGCTTCGCCAGCCTGCTCGGCGTTATTCTCGCCGGAGGCGCCTTCCTGTTCGGCCTTTCGATCCTCTGGGAGGTGTTCACCACCGGCAAGCAGGTGCCCGGCTATCCCTCTCTCGTGATCGGCCTGATGACGATCGGCGGCGTCCAGCTCATCATGATCGGCATCGTCGGCGAATATATCGGCAAGATCCTGTCCGAGCTGAAGGCGCGCCCGATCTACTTCGTCGCCGAGCACAGTGAAAAGCACTTCGAGACCGACAAGGCTGACGACGCCGCGAAGAGGACGGCGGCCGAATGAGCGCGGCCGCGGACCTGCGGCGGATCTGGCTCTGTGCCGACGACTACGGCATCAGCCCGGGCGTCAACCGCGCCATCTGTGACCTGATCGAGCGCGGCCGTCTCAACGCCACCTCGGTGATGATGGTGGGACCGGCGATCTCGCGCAGCGACGTCGAGGCGCTGCAGGCCTCGGCAAAGCAAAGCCCGCGCTGCGCGATCGGACTGCATGTGACGCTGTCGGCGCCGTTCCGCCCCCTCACCATGCACTTCCGCCCGCTCGACGGCGACATGTTCATGGCGTTCCCAAAATTGCTGCGCGCCGGGTTGATGCGTCGGCTCGACCGCGAGTTCTTTCGCAACGAGGTGAAGGCGCAGCTCGCGGCTTTCATGGACGCGTTCGGCCGGGCGCCCGACTTCGTCGACGGCCATCAGCATGTGCAGCTCTATCCGCAGGTGCGCGACGGCTTTGTCGAAGCCGTCGGCGACGGCGCGCCGAACGCCTGGGTGCGCCAGGGCGGCCGCAACCTGCCGCTCAGGCAGCGGCTGGCGTCACCGAAAGCCATCGTGCTCGATACGCTGAGCGCGCAATTCCGCCGCCGCGCGACCAGCGCCGGCCTCAGCTTCAATCCCGCCTTTGCCGGCGCCTATGACTTCACGCGCGCAAACGATTTCGGCGCGCTGATGCGGCAATTCCTGGAAGGACTCCCCGATGGCGGTCTCGTGATGTGCCATCCCGGCTTCGTCGACGAGGTCCTCGCCGGCCTCGACCCGATGACCGACGTCCGCGAGCGCGAACACGCCTATCTCGCGGGCGAAGCCTTCGCGCGCCTGCTTGCGGACAGCCGCGTCACGCTGGGCTGAAATTGGCGGACGACAAGCCGCGGGGCAGCTTGTCGCATACCGAAATTTAATCCGGCCGGCACTGTTGGGGCCACAATGGAACCCTACATTTCTTGCGCGCTTGATTTTGCGCGAAGGAGACAGATCATGACGCCGCAGGAACGCCAGCTCGTCGACGACCTTTTCGACCGGCTTTCAAAGCTGGAAAACGCACCGCGCGATCCCGACGCGATCGCTGCGATCTCCGACGGGCTGCGCAAGGCCCCCGGCGCGGTCTACGCGCTGGTGCAGACCACGCTGGTGCAGGACGAAGCGCTGAAGCGCGCCCATGCCCGCATCCAGGAGCTGGAAGCGGCCCACGCGCCCGAACAGACCCAATCCGGCGGCTTCCTCGACACGATGCGCGACACGCTATTCGGCGGAGGCCCCTCGCGCGGCTCGGTTCCGAACGTGCCGCCGCGTGAGCAGCGGCCGGTCTGGAACACCGGCCAGGCGATGCCGCAGGGCCAGCCGGGCTACGGCGCACCGCCGCCTTATGGGCAGGCCTATGGCCAAGGTCAGGGCTATGGCGCTCCGCCGGTCGGCGGTGGCGGCGGCTCGTTCCTCGGCACGGCCGCGGCGGCCGCGGCCGGCGTTGTCGGCGGCTCCCTGCTGCTGTCCAGCATCCGCGGCATGATGGGCGGATCGCACCAGCAGGCTTTTGGCGACACCACCATCATCGAGGAGCGCGGCGGCGGAGGTGGCGGCCCTTGGGGCGGCAGCGATCAGTCCGGCGGCTCGCTCGCGCGCGATGCCGGCCTCAACGACATCGGCTCGAACCGCGATTCCCGCCAGGGCTTCTTCGACCAGGCGTCGAACGACGGCGACAACAACGACCAGAATTACGACGACGGCGACGACAACGTGGATATGGCCGACGACAGCGATTTCGGCGGCGACGACGGCGGCAGCGATTACGCCTGAGGCTGCTGCGCAACGTCACGAACAAAAACGGCCGCCAACGAGGCGGCCGTTTTCATGAGCAACAAGCGCTTGGCTACATCACCACGACCTTGGTGCCGACATTGACGCGGCCGTAGAGGTCGATGACGTCCTCGTTGCGCATGCGGATGCAGCCGGAGGAGACGTTGGTGCCGATGGTCCAGGGCTCGTTGGAGCCGTGGATGCGATAGAGCGTCGAGCCGAGATACATCGCACGGGCACCGAGCGGATTCTCCGGGCCGCCTTCCATGTGGCGAGGCAGATCGGGGCGGCGGGCGATCATTTCTGCCGGCGGCGTCCAATCGGGCCATTCGCGCTTGGCCGTGATCGACTTCACGCCGGACCAGGTGAAGCCGGGACGCCCGACGCCGATGCCGTAGCGCATCGCCCGGCCGTTGCCCTCGACCAGATAGAGGAACTTGTTCGGGGTATCGACCACGATCGTGCCGGGAGTTTCCTTGCCGCTATAGTCAACGAGTTGTTTCTCGAATTTCGGATCGAACTGACGCTGCCGCGGATCGACCGCGTCCTGCTGGTAGCCGCCTTGTTGATATCCACCCTGCATTTGCGGCTCGCCCATCGGCGGCAGGCGACGCTGATCGTAGTAGCCCGGCTGCTGCTGATACACCGGCCGCTCGGGTGCGTAGGCCGGACCGCGGCCGGGGCCGTCGCCGAACAGGAACTCGATGAAGCCGCCGCCCATGTTCGAATTGGAGGCAACGCGCACCGGCGCCGGCGGCACCTGCGGCGCGTAAAGCACCGCGGGCGGATCGTTCGGCACGGTGTTGTCGAAAGCGCTGGCGTCGTTCGTGCCGGCAAAGAAGGTGCAAGCGCTGCCGAGCAGCGCGACAGACATTTTCTTGAACATCGACGTACTCTGTACTGTTTCGTCTAGATCACACGCGTCGCTCGAGAGCTGGTGGCTGATCAGCGCCCTTCGACGTGGTCAATAAAAGGCAAAAGCCGTTTTGTTTGGTAAACAGAAGCGGCATTTGGATTCACCACGTCGTCAAGCGCGCGGCAATTTGACGATCAGCGTTTATTTTCGATGAACGCGGCGCGGCCATGGTTAATCGACTCTTTGCACGGCGTCGCGCCGCGCCGCTCGACAGTTCCTGGCGTGAACTTCGTGTTAAATCGCTTCTGTCTACAAAGACGCGTGAGTGAGGTGGGGGGAGTATCCTGATGGCTGTTCACCGCAAACGTTTTCGCGTTGAGGATATCGCGGGTGGCGAGATGCCGATTTTGGACGTGACTGAAGAAGCAGGCCCGATGCATAGCGAGATCATGGCCGAGCTGCGCGCGATCCGCGCCCAGATGGCGAAGGGCATCACGGCGGCCCCGCTGTCCGGCAGCGCAGCCATGGCGGCGATCGACGCCTCCACCGCCCACGAGCTCTCCGAGGCTCGCACCATGCTCGAGACGTATCGGGCGCAGATCGAGCAGTGCGAGAAGCTGAAGGTCGAGCTCGACCTCATCCATGACGCCATCGACCGCACCAAGCGCGAGATCGCGACCCTGCACGGCAAGAGCTTCGACGGCGGCGAGATGGCCAAGGTCAACGGCGAGCTCGGCGCGGTGGTCGGCGGCACCGAACAGGCGACCCAGCAGATCCTCGAAGCCGCGGAATCGATCGACCAGGCCGCCAGCGCAATGTCCAAGGTGGACTCGGCCGATCAGCAGAAGCGCCTCGCCGACGACATCCAGGAACGCGTCATCTCGATCTTCGAAGCCTGCAACTTCCAGGACCTGACCGGCCAGCGCATCAGCAAGGTCATGACCACGATGAAGTTCATCGAGCAGCACATCAATGCGATGATGGAGATCTGGGGCGGCGTCGACGCGATCAAGGCCCACGTGCCGCCCCCGGTGGACAATCGCAGCGAGGACGAGAAGCTTCTCAACGGTCCGAAGCTCTCAGGCGACGTCGGCCACGCCTCGCAGGACGACATCGACGCGCTGTTCGACTGAGCGGACGCGGATACGGAGAAAAACAAAACGCCGGCCCTGGGCCGGCGTTTTTTGCTTTGGGAAGTTTTCTTGCTCCGTCATTCCGGGGCACGCGAAGCGTGAACTATGGTGCGCACTTGCGCACCGAGAATCTCGAGATTCCGGGTTCGGTCCTGCGGACCGCCCCGGAATGACGGGAAATAATCACGCCCGCGGCGCGCAGCGGACGTAGACCATGTTGCCGTAGCGGGTGGCGGCGTCCTTGTCGATGAAGCGGGTGATCAGGACGCGGCCGTCGAAGGAGACGATCTCGCGGTCCTGCTCGCCGGGGGTGGGACCGGCCGGCCCGATGTAGTTCTTGCCGCTCGGCGACCCCTTCAGCCGCAGTTCCTGGGGCGTCGCCTGGTCGGCCAGATGCATGATCACGCCGCCGGAGGAACCGGCGGTGATGACGTAGGGATTCTTGCACTGGGCCCGGGCGGCCGCCTCGGTGCGGGCGCGGTCGGCCGGATTCTGGAACGAGGCCAGACCCCAGCGGCCGACGATCTCGTCGGCCCGGATGGAGGCGGGCATTTCCGGGGCCGTGCCGGGCTCGGCTTCGGGCGGCGGCGAGGACGACGAGAAGGACGGCAGGCTCATACCGCCGCCGCAGGCGCCCAGCAGCAGCGCCAGACAAGAGGCGGCCGCGAGGTTGGCAACCGTGCGCGCGTGAGCTGAACTGATCATGGCATTCCCCCGAACAAGACCATGGCCGCACCCCTCCCGCAGCCAAGCGCAAAACCGCTGCCGGAGCAATGACGTCCTTTGATACGCCTTAGCCCCGAACGAGTTTCCAATGCCACCATCCTATATCCGCCTCAACAACCGCTTAACCACCTTTGCTTGACAGGATCGCGGCCAAGCCATATTTCCGAGCCACTATTAGCACTCGGAAAGCCCGATTGCTAAGCGCGCCGTTCGATCCTCGGGATAGGGGTTGGACGGAAGCGCCGCCCCACCCACTTCCACACCTTCCGAAGCGAGCCTCCAAAGGGAAACGTCATGGCTAAATCCAAATTTCGTCCGCTGCATGACCGTGTCGTGGTCAAACGTATCGACGCCGAGGAAAAGACCAAGGGCGGCATCATCATTCCGGACACCGCCAAGGAAAAGCCGTCCCAGGGCGAAATCGTCGCCGTCGGCCCCGGTGGCCGTGACGAGGCCGGCAAGCTGATCCCGATCGACCTCAAGGTCGGCGACCGCGTGCTGTTCGGCAAGTGGTCGGGCACCGAGGTCAAGATCGACAACGAAGACCTCCTGATCATGAAGGAGTCGGACATCATGGGCGTTCTGGCCTAAGGCCGTCCGCCTGAACGGCCGCTGAATGTCATGCCCGGATCCAGGAGATCCGGGCATCCATCATTCCGCCGCACAGCACACAGCAAGACACAGCACGAAACGAGGGGATTGCAGACCATGGCTGCCAAAGACGTCAAGTTTTCCGGAGACGCGCGCGATCGCATGCTGCGCGGCGTCGATATTCTCGCCAACGCCGTCAAGGTGACGCTCGGCCCGAAGGGCCGCAACGTCGTCATCGAGAAGTCGTTCGGCGCGCCCCGCATCACCAAGGACGGCGTCACCGTCGCCAAGGAGATCGAGCTCGAGGACAAGTTCGAGAACATGGGCGCCCAGATGGTGCGCGAGGTCGCCTCCAAGACCAACGACCTCGCCGGCGACGGCACCACCACCGCGACCGTGCTGGCCCAGGCCATCGTGCGCGAAGGCGCCAAGGCGGTTGCCGCCGGCATGAACCCGATGGACCTCAAGCGCGGCATCGACACCGCGGTTGCGGCCGTCATCAAGGACATCGAGAAGCGCGCCAAGCCGGTCGCCGCCTCCTCCGAGGTCGCCCAGGTCGGCACCATCTCGGCCAACGGCGATGCCGCCATCGGCAAGATGATCGCCCAGGCGATGCAGAAGGTCGGCAACGAGGGCGTCATCACCGTCGAGGAGAACAAGTCGCTCGACACCGAGGTCGACATCGTCGAGGGCATGAAGTTCGACCGCGGCTATCTCAGCCCCTACTTCGTCACCAATCCCGAGAAGATGACCGCCGAGCTCGAGGACGCCTACATCCTCCTGCACGAGAAGAAGCTCTCGGGCCTGCAGGCCATGTTGCCGGTGCTCGAAGCCGTGGTGCAGTCGGGCAAGCCGCTCGTCATCATCGCCGAGGACGTCGAGGGCGAGGCGCTGGCCACCCTGGTCGTCAACCGTCTCCGTGGCGGCCTAAAGGTGGCCGCGGTGAAGGCGCCGGGCTTCGGTGACCGCCGCAAGGCCATGCTCGAGGACATCGCGATCCTGACCGGCGGTCAGCTCATCTCCGAAGACCTCGGCATGAAGCTCGAGAACGTCACCGTGAAGATGCTCGGCCGCGCCAAGAAGGTGGTGATCGACAAGGAGAACACCACCATCGTCAACGGCGCCGGCAAGAAGCCGGACATCGAGGCCCGCGTCGGCCAGATCAAGGCCCAGATCGAGGAGACCACCTCGGACTACGACCGTGAGAAGCTGCAGGAGCGCCTTGCCAAGCTCGCCGGCGGCGTCGCGGTGATCCGCGTCGGCGGCGCCACCGAGATCGAGGTCAAGGAGAAGAAGGACCGCGTCGAGGACGCGCTCAACGCCACCCGCGCCGCGGTGCAGGAAGGCATCGTCCCCGGCGGCGGCGTCGCGCTGCTCCGCGCCAAGAAGGCGGTCGGCCGTCTCACCAACGCCAATGCCGACGTCCAGGCCGGCATCAACATCGTGCTGAAGGCGCTGGAGGCCCCGATCCGCCAGATCTCCGAGAACGCCGGCGTGGAAGGCTCGATCGTGGTCGGCAAGATCCTGGAGAACAAGTCCGAGACCTTCGGCTTCGACGCCCAGAACGAGGACTATGTCGACATGGTCGAGAAGGGCATCATCGACCCCGCCAAGGTGGTGCGCACCGCGCTGCAGGACGCCTCCTCCGTGGCCGGCCTGCTGGTGACCACTGAAGCCATGGTCGCCGAGACGCCGAAGAAGGAAGCTCCGCCCGCGATGCCCGCCGGCGGCGGCATGGGCGGCTTCTAAGCCGATCCTTTCATTACAGTGTTGCGAAGGCCGCCTCCGGGCGGCCTTCTTTTTTGCCGACGATGGGCTCCGCTTTCCGATTCATTCCACGGCCAAAACCCACTACGGTGGCGCCGATTCTATTGTTTGAGCATGATCTTCCGAAAACCGCTTCATGCTCATTGCTCGAGGATTTCGTCGATGCGCGCGCTTTTGGTTTGTTCGACAGCCCTGTTGGCGGTTCTGCTTGCAGCTTCGCCGGAGGTCGCCTCGGCCCAGATGAAGCTGTCGCCCAAGGCCACGGCGCCGGGCGGCGTGGAGACGCGTTATTTCACCTCGATCGACGGGCTGATGGACGGCAACGCCGACGTGATCCTGAAGGAGACCCGCCAGGGCAAGACGGTGACGGCGGCGGTGCTCGACGTCTGCTATCCCGTCGCGAAGAATTCCGACCGCAAGGACCGCTTCGTCGTCAACCTCCAGGTCGCGGGCCAGACGCTGACCGGGAGCACGCAGAGCCTTGGCGAAAAAGCTCCCGTCAGCGTCAAGCTGCTGCGCAAGCAGAGCGGGGACGCCTTCGAATTCCGCGGCCAGATCAGCATTGGCCAGGTGGTGACCGAGGTCACCTCGCCCGACAATTCCGATCTCAGCGAGAGGGAGTTTTTGGACAACCAGACCTCGGACGACGGCATCACGCCGCAGCCGAAGGATTTCACCGATGTCTCGCCGGAGGCGATCGCAGTCAAGGTCAAGCTGGATGCGGCGACCGACTTCCTGAAGGGCCTGAAGGGCCAGGACGTCGAGGTCACGCTGGCGAGCCTCACCGTCGGCTGCGATGCGCTGCGCGCGGGCGAGCAGACC
>RXJC01000293.1 GCA_003963435.1 Bradyrhizobiaceae bacterium
CGGGGGAAAGCCGACGGTGGCTTCCCTGCAATACGGAATGATCGCCAAGGCGCCCTACAAATACACGTCCGACGACGTGATCTTCGCGACGTCTGCGCCGGGACGCGAGCTCGACGCGAAGGCGACGAGAACGGAGAAGCGTGCGGCCCGCGAAGCGTTCTTCTCGCGGGGACAGGCGTGCATGAGGGCGTCGAGCCTGGGCAAGCGCTTCGGCTGGGGCGTTCATGCCGACAGTGAGGGCCGGATCGCGATCTACGCCGTCGACAGCAAACGCTACCAGGCGCTGGTCCGCGATCCCAAGCTCACGCAGGTGCGCGCGATGCGGTCGAAGCGGGCGTGATCAGAATTTTGGCGGCCGCTTCTCCGCAAACGCCTTGATGCCTTCCTTGATCTCGTCACCGCGCATGCTGTCGCGGTGGCGCTGGTCGGCGGCGCGGTCGTCGAGCTCGCCGCGGGCGAATTCGTTGATCGCGCGCTTCATGCCGCGCATGGCCTGCGGCGCGTTGCCGGCGAGAATCGTGGCGAGCTGATCGACCTCCTCGTCCAGAAACTCCACCGGCGCCACCGCGGTGAGATAGCCGATGCGCAGCATCTCCGGCGCGCTGATCTTTTGCGCGGTCAGGAACAGCTTCTTCGCATTGTCGACGCCGAGCCGCGTCACGTAGCGCTTGATGCCGCTCGGGTAGTAGTGCAGCCCCAGTCGCGCCGCCGGCATGAACATCTCGGCGGTATCGACGCCGATGCGGAAATCGCAGGCGAGCGCGAGGTCGGTCGAGCCGCCATAGACGCCGCCGTTGAGCCGGCAGATCGTGGGAACGCCGAGATCCTCGAGCCGGTTGACGACCACCTCGAAGGCCGAGCCCGCGCTCTGCTGCTCGTTCGCGCTCACCGCGCGCTCGGCGACCGAGTTGAGGTCGTAGCCGGCGGAGAAGGCGCGTCCGGTGCCGGTCAGCACCAGCACGCGGATGGCAGGATCGGCCTCGACCAGGTCGAACAGCCTGACGAGCTCGTCGAGGTCCTCCGCCTGGAGCCGGTTGAGATGCTTCGGCCGGTTGAGGCGGATGGTGGCGCGCGCGCCGTTGATTTCGAGCACGGGGCTGGATGCCGCGTCGGCTGTGTCCGACATTCTTGTCTCCTTGTTACTTGTTTTCGAGCGCGCGGCGTCTTGCTTCCGCGTCGATGGTCTCGGCCAGCTCCGGGTGCCGCGCCATCAGCACGCGGAAGTCGACGAGGTCGAGCACCAGAAGGCGCGATACTTTCGTGGTCGAGACGTTGGCGCCGCGCTTGTTGTTGCCGAGCAGCGCCATCTCGCCGAAGAAGGCGCCTTCGCCGAGCTGGATCTTCTTGCCGGGCAGGTCGACCTCGACCTCGCCGGCGGCGATGAAATACATGCAATCGCCTTGCGCGCCCTTGCGGATGATCATGGTGCGCGCCGGCAGCTCCATGGTGCGCAGCATGTGGGTGACGTCGGCAATGGCGGCGGGCCCGAGCGCCGCGAAGAACGGCACCTTGCTGACGGATTCCCAGGTCTTGAGGAAGTTGTCACGCCGCGTCTCGGCGGCAAAGCCGGTCGCCAGGATACCGGTCCAGAGGCCGAACACGCCGAGGCCGGAGATCATCACCGCGGCCGCCACCAGGCGCCCCAGCGGAGTCACCGGCACGGCGTCGCCATAGCCGGTGGTCGTCAGCGTGACGACGGCCCACCATAGCGCGGCCGGCACGCTGCCGAACGTCTGGGGCTGCACGTCCCGTTCCAGAAAATATTCGGCGACGGAGGCGAGGAAGACCACCATCAGGAAGATCACGAGCACGCTGACCAGCGCCCCGGATTCCAGCACCAGCACGCGGCGAAGCTGGCGCAGGCCCGGAATGCCCGGGACCACCTTCAGCACCCAGAGCACGCTGAGCAGCCAGGCCGTCTTCGGCTCGACGCCGAGCAGCAGCGCGACTGGCACGGCCAGCGCTCCAATCATGTCGACGCTGCCCGCGGAGGAGGACATGTAGAGCGCAAGGCGCCCCTGCCGCGCCATGTGGCGCAGCCGGACCAGCCATTCGAACACGAAATAGGCGAGGCAGATCCAGAGCAGAGCTCCGATCCAGCCGTGCACCTCATGGGCTCGCTTGTCCGACAGCAACACCATGCCGAGCACGCCAACGGTGACCGCGACATAGGCCGCTTTGGTCATGTTGCGGCCGGCCGTGGCGGCCGCGAACTGGGCCAGAGCGGAGATCAGCGGCTTGGACATGCGGGAAGGCTATTCGGTCTCGGGGCAAGTCGCGAGGCCCCGGTTGGGACGTCGGCGCCAAAGTGCCCGTCCGGGCGGAGGCCGTCAACGACGGTGCAGGCGCTGGGCTGCCTTGCCGGCGCCCTTGCGCCGGGCCGATCTGTCCGTGCCGCCGTCGTTGGCGGAGTGCCTACCGGAAGTGCGGCGGCTCGTCGTAGCCGCGACGGCTGCTGAAGAACAGCAGCACCATCAGCCCGACGCCGACGATGACGGAAAACCCCGCGCCCAGCGCCAACGCCACGTAGCCTTCCGTCGGGATCGGCTCACCCTCGACCGCCATTGCGGAATAGGCGAAGTAGCCGGTCGCCGCCAGCATTCCAAGAAGGAGGATGATGAGGAGTGCACGCATGCTGCGGTCTCCGGTTGTAACGGGAAACCAACGGTTGCAGATCGCCGAGGTTCCAGACGGCCGGCTCGATGGGCGGGAGCTCGCACCCCGGTCTCATGCCCCCGGCGCGGCGCAACATGCAGCGGTGCGCGGCGGAGAAGGCGGGTTGCTCAACCCGCCTTGTCAGGCACTCTGGGCGGTCTTCACCACCACGACATTGCTGTCGTCGTGCTGAGCAGAGGCCGCCTCGCGCGCCGCCTTCTCGCTCTCGCTGGCATGACGTTTCAGATAGTCGCGGCGCATGCCGATCTCGTCGCGGACGAATTCGTAGCCGAGCTTGAAGGTGTCGAGCCCGTCGGTGCTGATCGTGCCGTCCCGTAGTCCGATCACGGCGCCGCGCAGGATCCCCTCCAGCTCGTCCTGGAGACATTCGAGCTGGTCCAGAGAGTGGGCGTGCTCGATCCGCTCGCCGATGTCGAGGATCGCGGTGGAGAGCTCGCTGGCCTTCTCCGGCGCGATGCGGGTGATCTTGGCGTAGATCGCGGCGAAGATCGAGCCGATGACGCTGAGCGCGGCGGCGCCCAGATACATCAAGTCGCTGTATTTCTCCATGAACGACTTGGTGTCGTCGTTGATGTAGTCGGCCGCCCCCTGGTGCGCCATCACGTAGGCGTCCTTCTCGACAGCGGCCGGCTCGATCCTGGTGGCAAAGCCGTTGTCGAGCCCGAGCGCGGATTTGTTCTCGTAGAGGATGCGGGCGAGCTCGCCTGCCGTGGTCGGCGACATCCTGGATTGTGCGACCAGCAGCCATTCCAGCCCGATCGTGTCGAGGTCGTCGTCGGGAATTTGCGGGGAGGTCGACAGCGTTCCTGCCGTCAGCGTCTCGCTGGAAATGCCGGGAAGC
>RXJC01000595.1 GCA_003963435.1 Bradyrhizobiaceae bacterium
ATAGAGCGGCGCCAGCATGGCCAAGAGATCCGCATTGCGGATTTGCGCCAGCGCGAAGTGAAGCAGGCCGATCACGACCAGGACCCGCACGACCGGCAGCGTCACGCCGCGAGCGAGCGCGAAGATGCTCCCCAGCAGCAAGATCTCGAAGCCGCCGATATGGCTGAAATCCTGCGGCCGCCATTCCCCGATCCAGGCCAGCGCGGAGCCGAGGCCGAGCGTCGTGAGCGGCATCAGCAGCGGTTCCGGCCCGTGCGGCGTCAGGCAGGACGCCGCCAATGCAAGTGCCGAGAACGGCAGCCACCGCAGCAGCACGCGCGGCCACTGGCTGCGGTCTTCGCGCAGCAGCGCCTCGAGCACCACAGGGCCGATCAATCCAAGCGCCAGCACTCCGCTGCCGTGCAGATTGGCCCAGACGATCAGCAGCGGCAGAGCCCAATATGGCGGAGGGCCGCCGCGGTCCATGCAGCGAACCAGCGCCGCCGCCCAGGTCACCATCAGCGGCAGCACGAGGACATGTGGCCGCGCCAGCATATGCGGCGTCAGCAGGACCATTGCCGCGATCACCATGAGCAGCGTCAGGGTCGGCGACAGCTCACGCAGCAGGAAATGCGTGAACAGTCCGAAGGCAAGCGCGATCGCCGCGGCCGCAATCGCGACAACGCCTGGCCAGCCGGCAAGCGCGTAAGCTCCGGCATAGACGACCTCGGACAACCATTCGAAGGTGATCCAGGGCGCGCCGTGCTTGGAAAAGGAAAAGGGATCGCTGGTCGGCAATGTGCCATGCGCGATGATCCAGCGTCCGAGCTCGATGTGGGAATAGCTGTCGGGATCACCAAGCAGGCGCGGCCCGGCCACTAGCAGCACCGCATAGACGGCGAGCCCCACGGCCCAAGGGAGCACTGCACGTGCCGAGAACGGTTGAACCGCGCTGTGGACGACCTGATCCGTCATGGCCGGCCAAACTAGGCCGCAAGCGTTAAGTTCTTCTTGAGGGTTTCGCGCCTTTTCCGCGGCGAACCCCCAGCCAACAAAAAACGCGGCGTTTCCGCCGCGTTTTTCAATTCGCTCTGCCGCCCGGCGATTACGCCTGCGGCTGCGGCTCCAGGCCGGGATCCGCATCGGGCCGCGGGCGCGGCGACTTGCCGGCCGGGGGCACCGCGGAGGCGCGCGGCGTGGTGGGCTCGAGCACGGATTCGCGGTTGGGCTTCTTGCCCTTCAAGAGGTCGACGATCTCGTCGCCGGAGAGCGTCTCGAACTCGAGCAGGCCCTTGGCGAGCGCCTCGAGGTCGGCGTGCTTCTCGGTGAGGATGCGGGTCGCTTCCTTGTAGCCTTCCTCGACCAGACGGCGGATCTCGGAGTCGATCTTCTGGACCGTCGCCTCGGAGGCGTTCTGGGTCCGCGACACCGACATGCCCAGGAACACCTCGTCCTGGTTCTCGCCATAGGAGACGGTGCCGAGCTCTTCTGACAGGCCCCAGCGCGTCACCATCATCCGGGCCAGGCGCGTGGCCTGCTCGATGTCGGAAGCGGCACCCGAGGTCACCTTCTCGCGGCCGAAGATCAGCTCTTCGGCAACGCGGCCGCCCATCATGATGGCAAGGCGCGAGGTCATCTGCTCCAGCGACATCGACAGCTTGTCGCGCTCGGGGAGCTGCATGACCATGCCGAGCGCGCGACCGCGCGGAATGATGGTCGCCTTGTGGATCGGATCGGTCGCGGGCACGTTGAGGCCGACGATGGCGTGGCCGCCCTCGTGATAAGCCGTCAAGAGCTTCTCTTCCTCGGTCATGACGAGCGACTTGCGCTCGGCGCCCATCATCACCTTGTCCTTGGCCTCTTCGAACTCGGCCTGCGTCACCATCCGCTTGTTGCGGCGGGCAGCGGTCAGCGCAGCCTCGTTGACGAGGTTCATCAGGTCGGCGCCGGAGAAGCCCGGGGTGCCGCGCGCGATGGTCTTGAGGTTGATATCCGGCGCCAGCGGCACCTTGCGGACGTGAACTTTCAGGATCTGCTCGCGGCCGACGACGTCGGGGTTCGGCACCACGACCTGACGGTCGAAGCGGCCCGGACGCAGCAGCGCCGGATCGAGCACGTCGGGACGGTTGGTGGCGGCGATCAGGATCACGCCCTCGTTGGCCTCGAAGCCGTCCATCTCGACCAGCAACTGGTTCAGCGTCTGCTCGCGCTCGTCATTGCCGCCGCCGAGACCGGCACCGCGGTGACGACCGACCGCGTCGATTTCGTCGATGAAGATGATACACGGCGCGTTCTTCTTGGCCTGCTCGAACATGTCGCGCACACGGGAGGCGCCGACGCCGACGAACATCTCGACGAAGTCCGAACCGGAGATGGTGAAGAACGGCACGTTGGCTTCGCCCGCGACCGCGCGCGCGATCAGGGTCTTACCGGTGCCGGGAGGGCCGACCAGCAGCACGCCGCGCGGGATGCGGCCGCCGAGGCGCTGGAATTTGCCGGGGTCGCGCAGGAATTCGACGATCTCCTGCAGATCCTGCTTGGCTTCGTCCACGCCGGCGACGTCCTCGAAGGTGACGCGGCCATGCGCTTCGGTCAGCATCTTGGCGCGCGACTTGCCGAAGCCCATGGCCTTGCCGGCGCCGCCCTGCATCTGGCGCGACAGGAAGATCCACACGCCGATCAGCGCGATGAAGGGCAGCCAGGAAACGAGTAGCGAGACGAACCACGGCACGTTGTCGCCGGGCGGCTTCGCGGTGATCTGCACCTTGCTGTCATAGAGGCGCTTCACCAGCGTCGGATCGTTCGGCGCATAGGTCTGGAAGCTGGAGCCGTTGGTGAAGGTGCCGTGGATGTCCGGGCCCTGGATCACGACGTCGCGCACATTGCCGCGGTCAACCTCGCTCAAGAGCTGCGAGAAGGCGATGTCCTGCGAGGAGGCCCGCTGACCCGGATTCTGGAAGAGCGTGAACAACGCCAACAGCAGCAAAACAATGATGACCCAGAGGGCGAAATTGCGCAGATTGGCGTTCATCGATCTTCCTTCGTGGTCGCGCGGATCGCGGCCTGGTCCTTCAGGAGTTACCTTCAGGTGTTACTTGGGCAAGCTAGAGAAAATCCCCAAGGAATCCTCTCGGTTAGACGCATACAATTTAGGTGCCGCCCCGGTCGCTGCCAAGGGAACGAGATGGGACTATTTAGCCCATCTTAGAGCGATTCCCGCTGAAATAATGGCGCCTGGGGCGGGGTTTTTCCTGCCTGGTTAAGGTGTCCTGACGGCGCGGGGCGGAAACGGCTGGTGTCATGATCCGCCCCGTCCCGGGCTTATCCGCCCTTGCGACGCCTCACTGGGGCCGGTGCGATGTGGATACGCCCGCCGCCAAGGCTGATCAAGGCTCCCGCAAGCGTCTGCTTCAGGACCGGCCGACGATTTTCGCGAGCGTGCAGACTTGCCGCAATGGCCTGATCCAGCACGGACATCAGCGTCTCGACCTTGCCGAGTTCCGCAGGCCCTTCATGCCCGAGCGCGTTGATGGCCCGCAGCAGGAGCCGCAGCCGGACCTCCTCCGGCAAGGCGGCAAAGGCCGAAGCCTCGAAGCTTCGCTCCCCCGCCTGCGGCGCATCGCCGCGATCCCGCAAGCGGAGGAAGCGCTCGGCGCCGTCTGCCAGCACCTCGACCGCCGCGTTGGCCCGCGCCAGCCGGCCTGCGAGCCGCACCAGCGTGCGGGCATCGCCGCCCTCGGCCGCAAGCTGCGGCAGCAGCGCGCGCAGCCGCGGCCGGGTGAAGGCGGTGTCGCGGTTGGTAGGGTCGTCGGCAAAGCCGACCTTGGCCCGTTTCAAGGTCGCGACCAGCTGCGCCTTCGCCACGTCCAGCAGCGGACGCGCCAGCACGATGCCGTCGCGCTCGCTGAGAGGAGCCATGGCCGACAGTCCCGCAAGTCCGCTGCCTCGGAACAGGCGCATCAACAGCGTCTCGGCCTGGTCGTCGCGGGTATGAGCCGTCAGCACGTGGCTGGCGCCGGCGGCGCGCGCCGCCTCTGCGAGCAGGCGATAGCGGGCCTCGCGCGCGGCCGCCGGCAACCCCGTCTTCGGCTTCGCGCCGCGCCAGCGCAGGGTCCGGTGCGGCAATCCGAGCTCAGTGGCGAGCCGCTTGACCTCGCGCGCTTCGCGCGCCGCCTCGCGCCGCAGGCCGTGATCGATCGTGACGACGGTGAGGCGCGGCGGGCGCGCAAGGCTGCGCTGCCAGCGCGCTATCAGCCACATCAGCGCGACCGAGTCGGGGCCGCCGGAGACGGCGAGCACCAGCGAAGGCGCGTCCTTCAGGCCGGCGAACAGGCGGCTCGCCTCGCGGGTGGAGATCGGAGAATTGTCATCGTCTGACATGACGCTGCCCAGCATTCGCCAGCGAATGGCGGGCGCAATCTAGCGCAGCGCCACCCGCTTTGTCAGCGACCGGCGCATTGGATCAAGCCTTGAATCAGCACTTCACCCGCTTCTGCTCGCGGTCGACCGCGGCTTTGACGCCGGCGGAGGCGCGCGGATATTTGCGGCCGACCTCGCCGAAGGCGGCGCAGGCGGCCTCCTTCTCCTTCAAGGCGGCGAGCGACTGGCCGAGCCGCAGCAGCGCATCCGGCGCCTTGGCCGACTTTTCGTATTTGGTGGTGACGGCGAGGAAGGCTTCCGCGGAGTCGCGATATTGCTGACGCTGGAAGTAGCTCTCGCCGAGCCAGTATTGCGCGTCTCCGACCAGCGGGTCGCTCGGAAATTTCTGCGCAAAGTTCTTCATGGTCTGCTCGGCGAGCGCGTAGTCCTTGCGCTGCATGTAGCCGATGCCGAGGTCGAACTCGTCGCGCGGCGTTGCCGAAGGCGGCAACGTCGTGAGACCAGCACCGCCTTGCGCCGGATAGCCCTGCTGGGCCGGCGGATAGCCGGGCTGGGCCGCCGGAGGGGCGCCCTGGGGCTGATAGCGAGGGTTGGTGTTGGCGAGATCGAGCGGCTCGCCGGCGCCGCGGCCGCCGGGCGAGCCGATTTGGCTGCCGGCCGGCATCGGCTGCTGCCCGCCGCCGAGCGCGCGGGGCGCACCGGGCGCATTCGGATTCTGTCCTGGGTCGAACGCATCGCCGCGGCGGCTCCTGCCGGGAGCGCCGGGTGCCGGCTGCTCCTGAACGATCGGCGCGGGAGAGGCGATCTGCGGCTGCTCGTAATTCGGCTGCGCAGCCTGCTGCTGCGGCTGGCGATAGCCGGGGGCGACCTGCGCGGGCGGAACGGCGGCGGCGTTGGGCTGGACCGGCGCCTGTCCGGGCGCACCCTGCGCGCCGCCTTCGAGGGCCCGCAGGCGCTCCTCGAGCTGGCGGTTGCGGTACTGCAGCTCCTCGTTCTGGCCGGTGAGCTGGCGCAGCTGGTTCTCCAGCCGTTCGATCCGCATCTCCGGATCATCATCGGTCTGGGCGAAGACGGGCGTGCACAAGGGGAGCAGCGCGGCGATGGCCACGGTGCCGGTAAAGACCTTAAATCGAGATGACATCTTGCCCTGACGACGAAAGCGAAATGGCCTGCGACGGAACATGCGACGCGCCACACATTGAGGGGGAGTACGCCAAAAATGTGTCTGGCACCACGGGGATTCTGTCACAGAATGCTGAAACGAAACCGGCGCCCATGAGGGCGCCGGCATGATCGATTCCTGAAGATGAACGGCGCCTGACTAAGAGCCTCAGGAGCTCGCGTTCAGCACGGTGACGGCGCGGCGGTTCTGCGACCAGCAGGAGATGTCGTTACAGACGGCGACCGGCCGCTCCTTGCCGTAGGAGATCGTGCGCATGCGGTTCGGATCGATGCCGCGCGAGGCGAGGAACGAGCGGACCGACTGGGCACGGCGGGCGCCGAGCGCGATGTTGTATTCGCGGGTGCCGCGCTCGTCGGCGTGACCTTCGATGGTGAAGGAGTAGCGCGGATAGGTCTGCAGCCACTGCGCTTGCTTCTCCAGGGTCACGATCGCCTGCGGGGTCAGATCGGTCTGGTCGCTCTCGAAGAACACGCGGTCGCCGACATTGACCACGAAGTCCTGCTGGCTGCCCGGCGTCGCCGCATTGGCCATCGCATCCGTCGCAGCATTCTTGTTGGCGCAGGCGCCCATCGACAGCGCGACGGCGAGCACCGCGGCCAGCTTCAATCCCTGGAGGATACGCATAGGATATTTCATTCCGGAGCCTCCACGCTCACGTTCGTCCACTGCTGTCCGGTCTACAGGGGGTTGGTTAAGCGAACGTTCCGTCAACCTTGACGGAACCTTGCCTCAGCCGATCAAAAGCCCCCAACCAGCGAAAAGCACCCATCATGGTTAATGGGTTGTAAATGTGGCGCGAGGGTGAAGGCAAGCCGCCACGCCAGCAAAAACGGCGGGTTTGGCCGGATTTTTGGGTTTCTGAGCGCGATGCCGGCCTGTGCGCGAGGGGTAGAAGGCCGTGAGTAGGCTCAAACGTGGCACCACTGCGCGCCGACGCCGGCTCTCGGCGGCACTTCAGGCGTGGGCGGCGTCCGCCACGAGCACCGGCCGCTGCGGCACCTGGCGCTGGCCGCCGCGCCCGAACAGCATCCGCCGCTCGAAGGCGGTCGACCGCATGATCGGATAGCGCTCGAACACTTTCTTGCGGAAGGCCGGGAAATCCGCCGCCATCAGCCCGAACGGCTTGGTGAGGCCGGGAACCAGCCGCGGCTCGGCGATGGTCTCGTGCAGGAACACCCGCCGGTAGAAGGCCTGATGCTCGGAACGCACGATGGCGAGGCCGAGATCGGCGTTGAAATGCTCGCAGGCCATGTAGGCGAGACGGGTCGTCAGATAGGGCAGTTCCGGAACCCGCTTGATCTGGTCGGGATCGGCGACGAAGCGGGTCGGGTCGATCATGACCTCGCCGCGATCGAGCCGCGGCAGCAGGATGTCCGGGAAGACGTCGGCCGAGGTGGATTCGCGCCATTCCGACGTCAGCACGCTGATGCGGACCGAGCTGCAGAGCTCGCCATGGAGATAGACCCCGAAGGTCCAGGCGTTCGGCAGCTCGTCGTAGCGGTCGGTGACCCTTTGGTCCGCCGAGGGCTTGACGGCGCCCTCTCTCAAGTAAGCGCGATAGCGGAGATTGTAGATCTCCTCCTTCTCCGCGACGGTCTCGGCAAGTTGATAATCGACGTCGGTCAGGAGGTCTGCTCCCCGTCCAACAGCCGAAATGACAGATCTGGCTGAGGACTGCATTCCAACTCCTTACCCACACTCGCGCCGCGGCATTTCAATCCCAGTCTCTGCAAGACAACTTGCGCGCGCGTGGCAACTTATTAACATCTTCTTAACAGGCATGCAAAGCAATCGAAGGTTTAGGGTTAACCCCGTAGCACTACGGGTCACCTGCAACAGCCTGAAATGACGGGACGTTTCGGGAAGCAGACTTAGCCGAAGGAGCGCGAGCCGACGAGCTGAAGCTGGCCTTCGCCGCGCCGTCCATGCGAGGCGTTGAGCAGCTGGCGCATCCGCACGGCGGGCACCGGCCGGCTGAACAGATAGCCTTGCGCCTCGGAGACGGTGCCGTCGGCGCTGATCAGATCGAGCTGCTCGTTGGTCTCGATGCCCTCGACCACGACCGCCATGCCGAGATCGGCGGACAGCCGCGCCACGCCACGCAGCAGCGTCAGCGGGCGGTCGGTGTCGATGCCTTCGAGGAAGGAGCGGTCGATCTTCACCTTCTGCATCGGGAAATTGTGCAGATAGCTGAGGCTGGAATAGCCGGTGCCGAAATCGTCGAGCGAGATGCGCACGCCGAGCGCGTGCAATTGCGACAGGATGTCGTGGGTGAGCTGGGTGTTGCGCAGCAGCGAGGACTCGGTGATCTCGATCTCCAGCCGATGCGCCGGCAGGCCCGACACTTCGAGCGCGTAACGGATCTCGCTCAGGACGTCGCGCTGGTGGAATTGCTGCGGCGAGAAGTTGACGGCGACGCTGACGCTCTCCGGCCACTTCATGCATTCCATGCAGGCGCGGCGCAGGATCCAGCGGCCGAGATCGACGATCAGGCCCATGTCCTCGGCGACCGGAATGATGTCGACCGGCGAGACCGTGCCGCGCACCGGATGATTCCAGCGCAGCAGCGCCTCGCAGGTGGTGATCTTGCCGGACTTCAGATTGACCAGCGGCTGGTAGAACAGCTCGAACTCCTCGTTGGCGAGCGCCTTGCGCAGATCGAGCTCGAGAATGCGGCGCGCCTCGACGGTGGCCGCCATCTCGTCGCGGAAGAAGCAGAAGGTGCCGCGGCCATCCGCCTTGGCGCGATACAGCGCCATGTCGGCGTTCTTGAGCAGCGTGTCGGCACTGGCGCCCTCGGGCGAGGTCAGCGCGATGCCGACGCTGGCGCCGATCTCGACCAGATGATTGTCGATGCGGTAGCGCTCGCTCAGCCGCTCGACGATGCGGCGGGCGAGCGCGGCGGCGTCCTCGGGCGAAGAGATGTTCTGCTGGAACACGACGAACTCGTCGCCGCCGAAGCGCGCGACGAAATCCTCCGGGCGCAGCATCTCGCGCAGACGGTTGGCGACGGCGCACAATAGCTGGTCGCCGCAGGGATGGCCGAGCGTGTCGTTGACCTGCTTGAACTGGTCGAGGTCGACGAAGAGCAGCGCGGAGAGCCGCTCGGCATGCGAATTCGCCAGCAGCCGCTCGATCTCGTCGTGGAAGCTGACCCGGTTGGGCAGCGCCGTAAGCTCGTCATAGCGGGCCAGATGGCTGATGCGGGCTTCCGCATTGGTGCGCTCGGTGATGTCTTCCAGCAGCAGCACGGTGCCGCCGCCGGTCATCGGCTGGAACGTCCAGGCCAGCGTGCGGCCGCGCGAGGAATCCGGATCGGCCGTGACGATCTCGCAGACCCGCGCATGCGCGATCTCGGCCAGGATCTGATTGCCGCTCTCCGCCGAGATCGAGCCGGCGGACACGCAGGCCGAGACGATATCGGCGGCCGTGGCGCCGCGCTTGACGAGGTCGTCGGGCAAGGCCATCAGCGCGCTGAAGCGGTGGTTCATCACCGCGAGGCGGCCATCGGCGCGAAACATGCACAGGCCGTGCGGCATGTTGTTGAGCGCGGTGTCGAACTGGCTCGCCAGCGCGGATTCGCGGAAGCTCGAGGTCAACGCCTTGACGAAGATCGCATGCAGGCTGAGGTTGATGTTCTTCAGCCCGATGAAGAAGAACACGAGCAGGATGGCCAGGCCGATGTGGTAGAATCCCCCGTGCAGCAGCAGGGCGAGCGACATCGGGCCGCAAGCCAGCGCGACGTGCCACTGGATCACCCGGGGTTGCCCGTAATTGCGGGCAGCGCCGCCGGCGGTGTAACCGATGCCGATGGCGACACAGAGCATGTCGGCGACCGGATCGTTGTTGTTGTAGATGACGACGAAGGCCCACACACCGAGCACCGCCGCATAGCTCAGCGCGCCGATCCAGTAACGCGGCTCCAGATGCTTGGCCTCATCGAACGACAGCGGCTGGGTGCGGTTTTCGTATCCGCGCATCTGGAACGCACGCGCGGTGCCGATGGCGATCAGCAGGAACGCGATCGGCCACAGGAAGACGTCGCCCGTTTTCAGCGCAGTCATCACCGCGGCCACGGCCGCGGAGGCCGAGCCCAGGAAGATCGCCCAGAAATTCTGCACCATGGAGTTGATGAGAGCGGCGTAGAGTATCGGCTCCAGCTCGTCTCGATCACTCTGCTTCTGGTCAGCCAGCTGCATTAGCTTGTTACGCGTCCTGTTTGGCGCGTACTTTTACTCAAGCCAGATGAAGCCTTTCTGAGGGAACATCGTTAAAGTCGAGTTGTTTTTCGGTAAGGGCGAACCGATTTCCGCTTAAATATCAAGCAACTAGGCAAGCCTTGCCGGGCGCAAGGTGAAGAAAGGATTGCCTTCCGCGTCGAACGCAGAGAAATCGATGCGCCTTTTCGAAAACATCGCGGGTTGCGAGCGCGCGCGATCTATTGACCCGCCGTCGAGGACAATAGCGGCGACCAGGCCGGGTCGGAGGCGAAGCCCGGCGTCGGCACCTTGAGCTCGTTGCGGCCGGAAATGTCGACGCTGAACAGCGACGGTCCGCTATTGCCGCCGGGATCGCGGAAGAACATCAGCACGCGCCCGTTCGGCGAGAAGGTCGGGCCTTCGTTGTGGAAACCGGAAGTGAGCAGCCGCTCGCCGCTGCCATCAGGCTTCATGACGCCGATCGAGAACTGCCCTCCGCCCTGCCGGGTGAAGGCGATGTAGTCACCCTTCGGCGACCACACCGGGGTCGAATAGCTGGCGTTGGTGTCGTCCTTGGAGAAGGAGATGCGCTGCGCCTGTCCGCCGCCCGCCGCCATCACGTAGATCTGCGACCGGCCGCCGCGATCGGATTCGAAGCAGATGCGGGTGCCGTCCGGCGAGTAGGACGGCGAGGTGTCGATCGCCGGCGTGTCGGTGAGGCGCGTGGTCGAGCGCGAGCGCAGATCCATCACGAACAAGTTGGAATTGCCGCCTTGCTGCAGGCTCATGATGACGCGCTGGCCGTCCGGCGAGAAGCGCGGCGCAAAGGTCATGCCGGGGAAGTTGCCGACGATCTCGCGCTGGCCGGTCTCGATGTTGAACAGATAGACCTTCGGGTCGCCCTGGCCGAACTCCATGTAGGTGATCTCTTGCGAGTTCGGCGAGAAACGCGGCGTCAGCACGAGATCGGAGCCGCGGGTCAGATAGCGCACATTGGCGCCGTCCTGGTCCATCATCGCGAGCCGCTTGACGCGGCGCTCCTTCGGCCCGCTCTCGTCCACGAACACCACGCGGCTGTCGAAATAGCCCTTCTCGCCGGTCATCCGCTCGTAGATCTGGTCGGAGATGATGTGGGCGATGCGGCGCCAATATTCCGGCGAGGTGAAATATTGCTGGCCCGTGAGCTGCTGGCCCGAGACCACGTCCCACAGGCGGAATTCGGCTTTCAGCCGGCCATCGGGCTGGCGCGTCATACGGCCGGTGACGAGGGCCTGCGCGTTGAGGGTCTTCCAGTTCTGGAATTGCGGCGCCACGTCCATGTTGCTGATGCGCTCGATGAACGCGGCCTGGTCGATCGGCGCGAACAGGCCCGAGCGCTTCAGATTGTTGGTGATGACCTGCGTGACGCCGTTGCCGACATCGCCATCGGACGGAGTGCCGGGCAGGAAGTTGGTGATCGCGATCGGGATCGGCTGAAATTCGTTCGAGGGGATTCCAATTCGCTGGCCGAAGGCGCTTCCGCCCCCGAGCATCGCAAGTGTCGATCCGGTCAGAGTTACGAAGCGGCGGCGGGTTATCGATCGGACGTCATTCATCGCATAATTCTTTTGTTGGGATATCAGAGCGCGTCACGCAGGGTGAAGGTCGTCTCGATCTTCTTCCAGCTTTCATATTGCTGCTTTGGCAAGAATGCATAGGCCTGACATTGCACGATGGCACGCTTGGCGCTCTCGGCGATGGCCTGAGCGATCGTCCGCGAAGGTCCCCTTACCTCAACGATGATCGGCTCCGACGCCAGTGTTCCGTCGATCTTCATGGGAATATCGATATCCGCGGCGTACTGATCCTGATCCTGGCCGTTATAGGTCGGGTTGAAGCAGCGCCTGACCGCCGTCATGAACGCACCTCGCCAAGTCGCGATGTTTGTGGCGGCTGTTCCGGTCGCCGTTCCCAGCGAGGCCGACGCATTCAGCGCCGAGCCAGCCAGCTCGTGCCGGGTCGCGGCGCGCTTGTCGAGGTCGCGCTGGATCTGCGCGGGATCGAAGGTGCGCTCCTTGGGCTTCGGCTGGTGCTGCGGCTGCACCGCCGCGACCTTCTGCTCCACGGGCTTGGGCGGCGGCTTCTTCGTCTCCAGCTTCTTCTGCAGCTCGGCGATCGGATCTTCCTTGGCCGGATCAGGCTTTTTTTCCTGCGGCTTCGGCTCTTCCTTCGGCTTGGCCTCGGCGACGGGCTTGGGCGGCTCGGGCTTTTTCTCCACCGGCTTCTCGACCGGCTTCGGCGGCGGCTCCGGCTGCGAGTTGGTCTTGATCAGCTCTTTCTTCTCGGTGACCTTGCCGACGGCGTCTTCCTCAGGCTTCGCTTCCGCGATCTTCTCGACCTTCGGCTTCAATTCTTCCTTCTTGCCGGTCTTCTGCCCGGCCATCATCTTGGCGAGCTGATCGGTGGAGATGATGTCGATTGGAAGCGACTCTTCCGGCGCGATGTAGGCCTTGCTGCTGAAGGTGACGAGTCCCCACCCCAGCACGAGCACGTGGAGGGCAATCGACGCAACGAGTGTCTTGTCGACGTTCACCTTCACGGCCTCAAGACCCCTGATCCGCTTCCGTGACGAGGGCGAGCTTCTTGAATCCGGCGCCCGACAATTGGCCCATCACCTTGGCCACCGTGCCGTAGTCCGCCTTCTTGTCGGCGCGCAGATAGATGCGCTCCTCCAGCCCGCCGCGCGCATCGGTGATCGCCTTCAGCTTCGGGATCAGTTCATTCAGTGCGATCTCGGTGTCGTTGATGAACACCTTGCCGTTGATGTCGACCGACATCTGGATCGGCTTCTGGTCGTTGTTCTCGAGGCTCTTGGCCTGGGTCTGCGGCAGGTCGAGCGGCACGCCGACCGTCAGCATCGGCGCCGACACCATGAAGATGATGAGCAGCACCAGCATCACGTCGACCATCGGGGTGACGTTGATCTCGGCCACGACGGGCTTGCGCCGGCCACGGCGCCCGCCGCCTCCGGACGAACTCGCAACGTTCATCGCCATGATCTGGTGCCCAAATTGCCCTTCACACTATACATGCCGCCCGTCAGCCCCGCTCGTCGATCTGACGCGACAGAATGGCGGAAAATTCATCGGCGAAGCCTTCCAGCCGCTGGGCCTGCCGGTTCACCTCGGAGGTGAACTTATTATAGAAAATAGTGGCAGGAATGGCGGCGATAAGGCCGACGGCGGTCGCAAACAGCGCCTCCGCGATGCCCGGCGCCACCACCGCCAGGGAGGTATTTTTCGACGCCGCGATCGACTGGAAGCTCGACATGATGCCCCAGACCGTGCCGAACAGGCCGACAAACGGCCCGGCGGAGCCGACGGTCGCGAGCACCAGCAGCCGGCGCTCCAGCCGCTCGACCTCGCGGGCAATCGAGACGTTCATCACCTTGTCGATGCGCATCTGCAGGCCCGCGACCGAGCGGGCGTGGCTCTCGAAGGACCGCTTCCACTCGCGCATCGCCGCCACGAAACAGGCCGCCATCGAGTGCGTCGGCTTGGCCGAAAGGGTGCGATAAAGCTCCTCGATCGACTCGCCGGACCAGAAGGCCTGCTCGAAACGGTCCATCGAGCGACGGGTGCGAGCAAACAGGAAGATCTTGTCGATGGCGATCGCCCAGACCCAGACCGAGCAGGACAGAAGTCCCAGCATCACCGCTTTCACGATCCAGTGAGCCTGCCAGAACAGCGCGATCAGCGACACGTCCGCGGAAGCGGCAACCGGAAGGGCTGACTGAGCCACGTCGGCCGGATTCATAAGCAGTATCCTCTCAAGGCGATCGTTACCCGATGTGCCGGCCAGCAAATGGCTGCCGGTTCCGCAATGGCCGCGCCAGCACCGGCACGGCCGGCAAGTCCGCTCAAAGCCTTGTCTTTTGGGGTGCAGGGGCTCGTCCAAAGCCGGCCGTCTGCATTCCCTGCCAAGATGTCAAAACTATGGGCCTTTGGCCCCGGGCCTTGACGGGCCTCGGCTTTCCGCTTTGGGCGCGACTGTCCGCCCTTACCAGAGCCCGGCGTTGGTTAATGCGGGGTTACCGGGGGCGAGTTTGGCTGCGGGAAAGGTAGGCAGCACAGAGGGATGGACATTCGGGGATGCGCAGCGACGCGCCCTTGATCCGACGCCGCGCGATCAACTCCGGACCGGTTCTTCGGTCTCCGCCTTGAGACGATCGATGAGCCATCGTCCGGCAGGCCCTGGCGGCGTATCGGTGCGGTACACGGCGGACATGGCAATGCGGGCGTCGGATTCGGCTTCTTCCAGCTCCAACGGGACCAGCGCGCCGTTGGCGAGATCCTGCTCGACCACATGATGAGGCATGCCGCCCCATCCGAGTCCGGCGCGCAGGAAGGCGTGCTTGGCGCCGAGATCGGACAGCCGCCAGGTCCGGGAGGACAGCACGCGCAGATCCTTGCCTTCGGTCAGGCGCGAGCGGTCGGTCAGGACGAGTTGCACATGCTCGCCGAGCAGGCTTGAGGGGATCGGACCACGATGCTGCGCCAGCGGATGGCGCGGCGAGGCGACCATGAGATAGCGAATTCCGAGCAGGGCCTCGCCTTGCAGTTCCGGATGGTTGACGAGCAGCGGACCGCGAATGCCGAATGAGCAGCGGCGCTCGAGAACGGGCTCGATGACGCCTCCGAGACCTTCCACCGACATCCGCAACGGGGTGTTCGGAAACGTCTGCTGGAACGCGGCGACCGCCTCCGTCAGCACGCCGGTCGGGAACAGCACGTTCACCGCCACGCTCAATTCGGGCTCGAGGCCTCCTGCAAGGCCTCTCGCGCGCGCCTTCAACTGATCCAGACTCGCGACAACGACCCGCGCATCGTTGAGCAAGGCCCGTCCTTGCGACGTCAGCACCGGATAGCGGCCGGTCCGGTCGAACAACCGGATGCCGAGCTGCCCCTCAAGATTTGCCAGGCTCTGGCTGACCACCGACTGGGCGCGGTGCAGTTTCCGGCCGGCCGCCGAGAAGCTGCCGGCGTCGGCGGCCGCGATGAAGGTGCGCAACTGGTCGAGCGAGATGGCTTCGAGCATATATCTAAAAAACCGATGCTTATCATCGAAATATATTGTCTTCTTCGATGGATCGCAACGGCCCAAGTGAGGCGCAGGTCAAACTCGGGAGATTTCCGTGAAGCTTCTGCATATCGATTCCAGCATCGCCGGCGACGGCTCCGTCACGCGCACGCTCTCCGCCGACATCGTCAAGGGGCTGGCGGCGAGCCACTCCGGCCTTGAAGTCACCTATCGGGACGTCGCGACCGACAGCTTCAGCCACCTCACCTGGTCCTACATGGCCGCCTTGCAAGGCGCGCCCGCCGACGAGGCGACCGGCCGTGAACTTCAGGCCGGCCTGGCCGCGCTCGAGGAGTTTCTCGCCGCTGACATCATTCTGATCGGCGCCCCGATGTACAATTTTGGCGTGCCCTCGCAGCTGAAGGCCTGGATCGATCGCCTCGCCGTGCCCGGCAAGACTTTCAGTTACAACCCGCAAGGCCCCGTCGGCCTGTGCGCCGGCAAGAAGCTGATCGTGGCATCCGCGCGCGGCGGCGTCTTCAGTGCGGGTCCGGCCGCCGGTTTCGACCATCAGGAGAGCTACCTGACGACGCTGTTCGGATTCCTCGGCATCAAGGACATCACGTTCGTGCGCGCCGAAGGCGTCGCGATGGGGCCCGAGGCCCGGACCAAGGCCATCGAAGCCGCGCGCGAGATGGCCGCCAAAGTCGCGGCGTGATCCCCAACCTGTCTAACAGGACAGCCCGTCATGACCGTTCGCTTCTCACCGGTCGTCACCGCGCAGCAGCGCGGCCGCGATGACGCTTTTTCGGTTCGTGCGCTCGATCTCGCCGGGTTCGGTCCCGTCCATTCGCCGGTCGTGGTCTTCGACGACTTTCGGGTTCACGGCCGGCCGTTTCCCCCGCATCCACATGCCGGCTTCGCCGCAGTGACCTACGTCTTCCCGGATTCGGACGGCGCCCTTCGGAGCAGGGATTCGCTTGGCAACGATTTCGTCGTCGGTCCCGGCGGCCTCGTCTGGACCCAGGCCGGCCGCGGCGTGATCCATCACGAAGTGCCGGCGGGCACGCGCGCCTTGCACGGCCTGCAGCTCTTCGTGAACGCGCGCGCGAGCAACAAGCTCAATCCGCCGAAGACGCTGAAGCTCCCGGGCGGGGTCGCCCCTGAATGGACCAGCGAGGCGGGTGATCTCGTCCGCGTGGTGGTCGGATCCTTCAGGGACCTGCAGTCGTCCCTGATCACCGACGAGGCTTTCACGCTGCTCGACGTCGAACTCCGCCGCGATCTCGCGTTTCACCTGCCCTCTGACGACGTCGCAATCGTATATGTCGTGCAGGGCGAGCTCGACGTCGCGAGCGATGCGGACGAGCGTCACCTTTCTGTCGGCCAATCGATTGCGCTGCACGGGACCGGCGGATCGGTACACGTTGCCGCGAAGGCGCCGGCGCGGTTCATCGTCGCATCCGCGCCGGCGCTGGATGAACCCATCATCGTCGACGGTCCATTCATCATGAACGACGCGGCACAGATCGAAGCCGCCGTCGCGCGGTATCGCGCGGGCGGAATGGGCAGGCTCGACCCGCTGTCATCGGACACTCGTAACGCTTTCGAACAGCGTCATCAACACGAACGCGCAAGAGGAATGGACGTGTCGAACGCTTACGATACGCCGTTGAGCCAGCGGCCGAGCCGGCTGTGGCGGATCGCGCTCTGGCTGGTGCAGATCATGCTGGCGACGTTCTTCGGATCCTCGGGTCTGGCGAAGCTTCTGGTCGCGCCTGCCGATCTCGTGACGATGGGACTGAATTACGCCGAGGATATTCCTCGCGGGCTATTGCTGTTCATTGGCGCTGCGGAAGTCGCGGGCGCGGCCGGCCTGATCTTGCCCGGTCTGCTTCGGCTGGTGCCCGGAATGACGCTTGCTGCCGCCGCCGGCTTCGCCGTGCTGCAATCCTGCGCGATCTGCCTTCACGTCATGCGCGAGGAGTTCGGCGTGGTCCCTTTCAACATAGTCCTGCTCGCGCTTGCTGTCCTGGTGGCGTGGGGACGAACCACACAGGCTCCGTTCGAGCCGCGCTGACGCGGCGACAGCGACGGCCATCATCCAAGTCATCATTCAAGCGGAGACATCGTTTATGCTCGCAACCACCGGCGCCACCGGCCAGCTCGGACGAAAAGTCGTGGCAAGTCTGCTGCAACGGATATCGGCCTCCGACATCGTCGTGACCGTACGAGACGCCGGCAAGGCCCGAGATCTCGGGGTGAGCGTACGCGCCGCCGACTATCGCGAACCGCTGAAGCTGGAGCGCGCGTTTGCCGGGATCGACAGGCTTCTGCTGATCTCGTCGAGTTCGTTCGAAACCCGCCAGGCCGAGCATGCGAACGTGATTGCCGCGGCCCGTGCAGCGGGTGTCCGCCACATCGTCTACACCAGCCTCCTCCATGCCGATCAATGGACACCGGGCTTCGCGCGCGACCACGTCAAGACTGAAGAGTGGCTCAAGAGCTCGGGTCTCGCCTATACGATCCTGCGCAACGGCTGGTATTGGGAAAACCATACGGTCGCGCTCGGCGCCGCGCTGGCGCAGGGCTCCATGGCCGGCAGCGCGGGCGATGCTCCGATCTCCTGGGCGTCGCGCCAGGACTTTGCCGATGCCGCGGTCTCCGTCCTGACCGGAGAGGGACACGCGGGAATGACCTACGAACTCGCCGGCGATCAGGCCCACACCATGGCGGATCTTGCCGCAGAGGCCATGCGCCAGAGCGGAAGACCCCTCGCCTATCACAATCTCACGGAACAGGAACACGCCGCTCTCTATGCCAGGATCGGCCTGCCGCCGCCCATCGCAGCGATGCTCGCCGATGTTGAGGCAAACGGAGTAGCGAAGGGCCTTCTCCGCGATGACGGTCACGCTCTGTCCAGGCTGATCGGCCGTCCGACGCTTCGGCTCGATCAGGCCGTGGCCGAGACGCTCGCCGCATAGCCTTGACGACAAGCGCCGCTGTGGCTCGCGGCCTCACGCCGCGGAGATGTCCGGGCAATTGGTCAGTCGTGCGGGATTGCCGACCGCGGTGCAGCCGCCGGGAATGTCGGAGGTCACCACCGTGTCGGCGCCGATCCTGGCGAAGTCGCCGATCCGGAGATCGCCCAAGATGGTCGCGCTGGCGCCGATGAAGACGCCGCGGCCGATGCGCGGCGATCGCGGCGGCAGCTCGCTGCCGCGGCCGATGCTGACATTCTGCAGGATGGTGACCTCGTTGCCGATCACGACGTTGGCGCCGATCACGATGCCGGTGGCGTGGTCGAGATAGACGGACGAGCCGATGCTGGCCGCCGGATGAATGCTGACCTGCAGCACGTTCGACGCTTCGTTCTGAAACAGCAGCGCGGCATCGCGACGATCGTGATGCCAGAGCCAGTTCGAGACGCGCCAGGCTTGCAGCGCGACATAGCCCTTGAAATGCAGCAGCGGCGCCAACAGGCCGGCGATAGC
>RXJC01000090.1 GCA_003963435.1 Bradyrhizobiaceae bacterium
GAAAACGTTCGGGCCCTTTACCTCGATCATGCCGATCTCGTCGCGCGGCAATTCCTTGCCGGTCTCGGGCTCGGTCACGCGCACCGAGACGCCGGGCAGCGGAAAGCCGACCGCGCCGGGCACGCGCTCGCCGTCATAGGGGTTCGACGTGTTCATGTTGGTCTCGGTCATGCCGTAGCGCTCGAGCACCGCGTGCCCGGTGCGCGCCGACCATTCGCGATGAGTCTCGGCCAGGAGCGGCGCCGAGCCTGAGATGAACAGCCGCATGTGCTTGGTCGTCTCCTGCGACAGCGCCGGATTTTGCAGCAGGCGGGTGTAGAAGGTCGGCACGCCCATCAGGACGGTTGAGCGCGCCATCAGCTTGATGATGAGGTCCGGATCCAGCTTCGGCAGGAAGATCATCGATGCCCGGGCGAACAGCGTCACGTTGGTCGCTACGAACAGGCCGTGCGTATGGTAGATCGGCAGCGCGTGGATCAGGACGTCCTTGTCGGTGAAGCGCCAATAGTCGACCAGCGAGAGCGAGTTCGACGCAAGATTGTCGTGGCTGAGCATCGCGCCCTTGGAACGGCCGGTCGTGCCCGACGTGTAGAGGATGGCCGCGAGGTCGTCGTTGGCCCGCGGCACCGTCGTGAACTCGCGGCTCGCCTTGTCCGCCGCCTCTGTCAGCGACCCCTTGCCGTCGGGCCCGAGCGTCTCGACCTTGGCCTTCACCTTGGCGGCGATCGGCGCGAGCCCTTCCGCTTTCGAAGGATCGCACACCACCAGTGACGGCTCGGCGTCGCCGATGAAATAGTCGAGCTCGTTCAGCGTATAGGCGGTGTTGAGCGGCAGGTAGACCGCGCCGGCCCGCACCGTGCCGAGATAGAGCACGATATTGGCGACGGATTTCTCGACCTGGACCGCGACGCGGTCGCCCGGCTTCACCCCGCGCGCCACCAGCACGTTCGCCATCTGCCCTGCGCGCGCGATCAGATCGGCATAGCTGATGCGGGTGCCGTCATGCGTCTCGATCGCGAGGCGGCTGGGATCGTCGAGGCCGTCGAACAGGCGGGAAAACAGGTTGGCGTTGGCTGCTTGGTTCATGCAAGATTTCCTCGACCGCAAGACTGACAAGGCCGGTCAAAACCGAGGGCTGGATTAGCAAAAACCGCCCCGATGAAGCAACGGAGACAGTTTGCATGACCAAAAACGGGAAACGCGTGGCCTGGGTGACGGGCGGTGGCAGCGGAATCGGGGAGGCCGGCGCCGAGGCGCTGGCCGCCGACGGCTGGACGGTGGTGGTGTCGGGCCGGCGGCAGTCAGCCCTGGATACCGTGGTTGCGAAGATCGCCAAAGCGGGCGGGGCGGCCGAGGCGCTCGCGCTGGACGTCTCCAATGCGACTGAAGCCCAGAAGGCGGCCGATCAGATCGTCGCCAGGCACGGCCGCATCGATCTGCTGGTGAATAATGCCGGCATCAACGTCCCCAAGCGCAGCTGGAAGGACATGGAACTGGAAGGCTGGGACCAGCTGGTCCAGGTCAATCTCAACGGCGTGCTCTATTGCATGCACGCGGTGCTGCCGACGATGCGCAAGCAGCAGGACGGCGCGATCATCAACGTCTCGTCCTGGGCCGGCCGCCACGTCTCGAAGATGCCGGGCCCGGCCTACACCACGACCAAGCATGCGGTGCTGGCGCTGACCCATTCCTTCAACATGGACGAATGCGTCAACGGCCTGCGCGCCTGCTGCCTGATGCCGGGCGAGGTGGCGACGCCGATCCTGAAGCTGCGCCCGGTGGTGCCGAGCGAGGCGGAGCAGGCGAAGATGCTGCAGCCGGAAGATCTCGGCCGTACCATCGCCTTCATCGCGTCGATGCCGCCGCGCGTCTGCATCAACGAGCTGCTGATCAGCCCGACGCATAACCGCGGTTTCATCCAGACGCCGAACAACAGGGATTGAGGCGGGCACGACTGCCGCAACGAGCACACTGCCGTAGGGTGGGCAAAGCGAAGCGTGCCCACGGTTCGCGATTACGAAGAGAGATGGTGGGCACGGCGCTTTGCGCCTTTGCCCACCCTACGGCTGCGCAAAATTGCTACGCAATTTTGTCGCTGAGCTCCTCGCAATGACGGCGGATAGACCGCACGAAACGCGTCTCCGATAGTTTCACGCATCACAAAGAATTTTTCTCCGAAACCGCATCGCGAACCCTCCCGTAGTTCGGTCCAACGACGGCACTGCTGCTCCACGCCAAAAGGTCGCAGCCGCCGTTGTTGCCCCAACTCAAGACCGGCCATCGCCGGTTACAATTCAATCGGGAGACTCTCCATGTCGAAGCGTATTGCCTATCTCGCCGCCGCCGCCTTCAGCGTCCTGGCCGTCACCGCGACCGTCGTCGCGCCTGCCCGCGCCGAGGAAAAGACCGTCATGGTCGGCGGCGCCGCGATGTTCCCGTCCAAGAACATCGTGCAGAACGCGGTCAACTCGAAGGACCACACCACGCTGGTGGCGGCGGTGAAGGCGGCCGGCCTGGTGCCGACGCTGGAAGGGAAGGGCCCGTTCACGGTGTTCGCGCCGACCAACGCCGCCTTCAGCAAGCTGCCGGCCGGCACCGTCGACAATCTGGTCAAGCCCGAGAACAAGGCGACGCTGACCAAGATCCTCACCTACCATGTCGTGCCCGGCAAGCTCGAGGCCTCCGACCTCAAGGACGGCCAGAAG
>RXJC01000163.1 GCA_003963435.1 Bradyrhizobiaceae bacterium
TTTGCTGCCAAGCCGGCGCGGCTCTGGCAGGTCGCCATTTTGACGGCGGCAGGTGCGATCGGCGCGACCAGCCAGGCAGACGCAGCATTTTACTATTGGACGGATTATTCCGACGGGTCCTATTACGCCCGGCAGGGGCGGCACCCCGAGATACCGCGCCAGAAGCCACAGAAGCGTAGCGCTGGCACCAAGAAAGAGATGGTCGCCGAGAAGGAAACCGGCGCCAAGCCACAGGGGCCGCTGGTCATCGTCGTTTCGATCGACCGGCAGAAGGTCACGGTCTACGACAGCAACGGCGTGTTCGCGGAATCTCCGGTGTCGACGGGCATGAAGGGCCATTCGACGCCGATGGGCGTGTTCAGCGTCATCCAGAAGCACAAATTCCACCACTCCAACATCTATAGCGGCGCGCCGATGCCGTACATGCAGCGGATCACTTGGTCCGGCGTCGCGATGCATGCCGGCGTGCTGCCGGGCTATCCGGCCTCGCATGGCTGCATCCGCATGCCGATGTCGTTCGCGGTGAAGATGTGGAATTGGACCAAGATGGGCGCGCGCGTCATCGTCGCGCCCGGCGAGATGACGCCGCACAGCTTCTCTCATCCCCTGCTCGCCTCGACGCGCGTGCCGCCGCAGCCCGCCGCCAGCCTCGAGCCGCAGACCAATGTCGGGAACAAGGCCGACAAGGGCGCCGCGCCGACCACAGCCGCCGAAGCCAAACCGGTCGAAACCAAGACCGCCAGCGCCGACAGCGTGCTCGAGCTGCGCACCTCCGTCGGTCACATCGTGATGTCGGATGTGACCACGGGCAATGCAGCCGCCCACGAGGAAGCCGCCGCCCCGGCCGACAAAGCCAACACGGCCGACGCATCTGATACGGCCAAGCCTCAGTCGGAAGAAGCCGCCAAGCCGGCGGACGAGAACAAGGCCGAGCCGGCCAAATCCGAACCGGTCAAGACGGAAGCCGCGGACTCCGCGAAGACATCCGATGCACCGGCGCCTGCGCTCGCCGCCTCTCCGGACGCGAAGAAGGACGAGAGCCGCGTTGCCGAGCCGGCACCGGCGGCAAAGCCGGAAGCACCCAAGCGCGCCGGCCAGATCGCCGTCTTCATCAGCCGCAAGGATTCCAAGCTCTACGTGCGGCAGAATTTTGCGCCACTGTTCGAGGTCCCGGTCGCGATCGCCACCAGCGACCGGCCGCTCGGCACGCATATCTTCACCGCCGAGCTCGACAAGACCGATACCAATGCGCTGCATTGGTCGGTGGTATCGCTGCCCGTCTCCGCCCGTTCCGCGGCACGCGTGGACGACAGCCGCCTCACGCGCCGCCAGCGTGGCGCTGCCGTGATCCCCGTCGCTGCCAAGCCCGTGGTGACGCCGGACGGCCCGGCTGCAGCCCTCGACCGCATCTCGATTCCTGCCGACACCATGGCGAAGATCAACGAAATGCTGACGTCAGGCGGCTCGATCATCATCTCCGACCAGGGCATCAACCAGGGCGAGACCGGCGAAGGCACCGACTTTATCGTCCGCCTGTATTAACCGCATTGCCCGCTCCGATAACGCGGTGTTGACGAGGCACGTCGCAGCCGCGGAGTAACATGCCCCCGGATCATTTCGGGGGACGCCGTCATGATGAACCGCAGGACCATGCTCACCGCAGCGCTGGCTGGGACGCTAGCGCCGGCTACGCGCGCGTTTGCCGAGGGCGGCATGAGCCGGATCTCGGCCTATGCCTTCTCCTTCCCCGCCTTGTCCGGTGACGACATCCGCCTCGCCGCTTTCACCGGTCAGCCGCTGCTGGTGGTCAACACAGCCTCGCTCTGTGGCTACACGCCGCAATATACCGGCCTGCAGGAGATCTGGACCGAGTTTCGCGCCCGCGGGCTCACCGTGATCGGCGTGCCGTCGAATGATTTCGGCGGCCAGGAGCCCGGCGGCAGCAGATCGCAGAGACCGCGCACCACCAATATGGTGTTACCTTCCCGATCACGGCCAAGGCCGTCGTCACAGGGGCAAAGGCGCATCCGTTCTACAAATGGGCGGCAGAGGCGCGCCCCCGGGAAGTTCCACGCTGGAACTTCCACAAATACCTGATCGGCCGCGACGGCTATATCGCTGAGGTCTTTCCGTCCGCAGTCGAGCCCGCCGACACGCGAATCAAGACGGCCATTGCCAGGGCGCTGGCCGATAGCTGACGCTGGCCGCCCATCGGGTTGGGCACAATTGTGGCGACACGCCAAACAGCCGTTGCAATGGTGATGGCCCACCATCTAGGCTAGGATCGGTTGGGGCAGGAATGGGTTCTTGCCGGAGGCGAAAAGCCGCGGCGGAACAACGGGATCAATCTCGAGGACAACACCATGCGTGTGGCGGCAGGACTGATTTTGGCAAGCGCGATGTCGGTTGCGATGACCGGCTCAGCATGGTCGCAGACTCCGGCAAAGCCGGCTGCCGCGACGCAAGGCACACCGGTGGCGCCCGCGACGGCTCCGGCAGCTGCGCCCGCGGCCACTGCGGGACCAGCAGGCTTCGTCAATCCGCCCCCGCCGCAACAACCGCCGCAGCCGGCACGCGCAGCCTGCACTACGCCGGGCGCGCTCGGCGTTGCCCGCACCGTCGAGATCGACACCACCGGTGGTCCCGGCTTCGGCTTCGAGCATTTCAAGGACCTCGACTTCCTGCGCGACAAGGAGGTCGTGCTGACCTTCGACGACGGCCCCTGGCCGAGGAACACGCCCGCGGTGCTGAAGGCCCTCGCCGATGAATGCACCACCGGCATCTTCTTCTCGATCGGCAAACACGCGACCTACGAGCCTGAGATCCTGAAACAGGTCTACGCGGCCGGCCACACCGTGGGCACCCACACCTGGTCGCACGCCAATCTCAACAACAAGAAGCTCACCGAGGCGCAGCGCAAGGAAGAGATCGAGAAGGGCCTGTCCGCGGTGAAGTGGGCGCTCGGCGGCATCTCGCCCTCGCCGTTCTTCCGCTTCCCGGCGCTCCAGCATCCGCCGGAGATGGTCACCTATCTCGGCAATCGAAACACCGCGATCTTCTCCTGCGACATCGACTCTTTCGACTTCAAGGCCTCCAAGCCGGAGAAGGTGATCGAGACCGTGATGAAGAAGCTCGAGACCAAGGGCAAAGGCATCATCCTGATGCACGACTTCCAGAAGCACACTGCGGAAGCCCTGCCCGAGCTGCTCAAGCGCCTCAAGGCCGGCGGCTACAAGGTGGTGGCGATGCGCGCCAAATTCCCGGCATCGACGCTGCCCGAATACGACCAGGAGCTGCTCAAGGACGTCAAGCTGCCGACGGTGAGCCAGCGCCCGGTCAATTCGGTGGTGACGACCGTTTCCGAATAAGCGGCCGTTGTCTTTCCGTCTCGAAGGCTACGTCATCGTCTCGGCGGACGGCATGCTTGCCGACGCCGGCCATGTCATGCCCGACAGCCTGAAGTTCGAGGGCGACAAGCTGTTCTTCGAGCAGGCGCTCGATCGCGCCGCGCTGATCGTGCACGGCCGCAACTCGCACGAGCAGCAGCCGAACTCGCCGAAGCGCAAACGCCTCATCCTCACGCGCAAGATCAAGGCGCTCACCGTCGATCCGGAGATGCCGAACGCGACGTTGTGGAATCCGCAGCATGCAAGCTTCGAAGAGGCCTGCGCCTTCGCCGACGTCGCCTCCGGCATGGTCGCCATCATCGGCGGGCCCGCGGTGTTCGAGATCTTCATGGACCGCTACGACACGTTCTGGCTGTCGGAGGCGCCGCATGTCCGCCTGCCCGGCGGCGAAGGCTGTTTCGTCGGCGTGCCGGCGCAGACACCGCACGAGGTATTGGCTTCGCATGGGATGCAGCCGGGCGCACCCTACCTGCTCGACGCGGCGCATGGGGTGACCGTGACGCCGTGGCGCCCGGCCAGGGGCTCCACCTAAAATTCACAAATCAACCCCATGCACAGTACCGGCAATAAGATACCACTTCGTATCCTGCCGTTTTGTCGTGCATAAATCGGCCCATCGCCAAGCAACATAGCGCCGGCGATCGGCGTTTCCCGCGCTTCGGTCAGGCACAGGCGGCTCGGCGCCGACCGCCTCCGTTTGCGGATTGATCGCTAGACGTCCCCGTACGCGGCTTCGGCCGGGCGTGTAGTGCGGCCGTATCCCATCAGCATGAACAACGCGCCGATGATCGAGAGGTTCTTCAGCGCGTCCACCACCATCTTCGCATTGTCGGGCGGCGTCTGATTCCAGAAATCATCGAACAGCACGGTTGCCACCGCAACGTAGATGATCATCAGCATCGCGAAGAACCGCGCGCCGAAATTCAGCGCAATCATCAAGCCTGCGATGATCTCGAGCCCGCCGACCGCGAACGCCAGCAGCTGCGGCGTGGTCATCGCGGTCGCGGTCTCGACCTGCTTGGCGTAGGGCGCAATCACCTCGGGCACCACGATCTTGGTGGCGATGAAGTCGGCGGTCGCCTGGATGGCAAAGAGCTTGGTCGCGCCCGTGTAGATGAACAGCACGGCGAACAGGATCCGCCCGAAAGTCACGAACGCTGGCATGATCGGCCTCT
>RXJC01000476.1 GCA_003963435.1 Bradyrhizobiaceae bacterium
CGGCTTTCGCGACCATCTGACGCCGCAGCGCTCCAACGGCCTGCGCTCGATGGTCGAGCGCATCAAGACCGACGCCAGAGAGGCGCTCGCGGAAGCTTCGTAGGTAGCTCTCGTAGGGTGGGCAAAGCGCAGCGTGCCCACGCATTTTTCGACCATTGTGAGATCGTGGGCACGTCGCGCAAGAGCGCGCCTTTGCCCACCCTACGAAAATCCTTACTTCCCCTTCTTCCGCTGCTGCTGCCCGAGACCCATCTGCTTGGCCAATTGCGAGCGCGCCACCGCATAGTTCGGCGCGACCATGGGGTAGTCGGCCGGCAGGCCCCATTTCTCGCGGTATTGCTCCGGCGTCATGTTGTACTGCGTGCGCAGATGGCGCTTCAGCGACTTGAACCGCTTGCCGTCTTCCAGGCAGACCAGATAGTCGGGCGCGATCGACTTCTTCAGCGAGACCGCCGGCTTGGCCGGCTCGAGCGGCGCGGTCTCGGTGCGGCCTGACGAGACCCGCACCAAAGCGCCATGGACCTGGCTGATCAGGTTCGGAATCTCCGCAGCAGGCGTCGGATTGTTGCTGAGATAGGCGGACACGATGCCCGCCGTCAGCTCGATGAAATTCTTAGCCCCCGCATCCGACATGGGCCCGCCCTCTCTCCACCTTGCGCCTCTCGGGATAGACGACGCTGAACTCTTTCGTGTCAACAATACGTTCGGCTCAAATGACAGAGCCAGCGGAGAACGGACGAAGCGAGACAGCGGCTTGCGTCACTCTGGCGCGGCCGGGCTCAGCCGCGCTGGTCGAGATGGGTGCGCAGCTCGTCGATCGAGGCGAAGCGCATCATCCCTTCCGGCATCTGCGCTTCGATCGAGCCGTCGGAATAGAGCGAATAGGCCATGCCGTCGACGACGCCGGATTTGAGCACGGTCACGGGCGGCTGCTCGGCGGGTGGCGGCGCAGACGGAGGCGGAGGTTCGGGAGCAGGCGGCGGAGCGGCTTCGGCAAAGGTCGACGGGGAGCGCGGTGGCGGGCGACGCAAGGCGGCCGGCGGTTCCGGCGGGCGCGTGCGGTCAGGCTTCGGCCAGGCATCGTCGAAGCTTGCAGGCGGAGTGTCCAGGGCCTCACCCGGCTCCGCAGGCAGCTGCAGCGACGCGCCCTCGGTGGTCTTCGCCTCCGCGCGCTCGCGCTCCTTGCGCGAGGTCGAGGCGAACAGCAGGTTGCGCCGGCGCGGCGCTTCAGGAACTGCCGGCGGCGTCGGAGCTTCCGGCTCCGGCGGCGCTTCGACACGCGGACGCTCGCGCGCGGCGGCTTCGCTCTGCCAGGGCGGCGGGCCCGCAGCCGGTGGTGGCGACGGCGGCATCGGCTCGGTCCTTGCCGCAGCGGGCATCGGCTCCGGCGCAGCAGCGCCGGGCACGGCGAAGCCCGGCAGCACGGGCCTGACCCGCACCTCGGACGGCGCACCGGCCAGCCGGCGCGCGATGCCTTTCAGCTCCATGACCACGACATAGAGGCCGATCAGTAACATCCCGGAGCAGACGCCGATCGTGCCCGAGACTATGAGGGGGCTGCCGAGACTGAACTCCCTGACGGAGAAGCCGAACAGGATCGAAAGGAGGCCCGCCACGACGGCGAAAATCCCCGCGATCAACAATGCCAAGGTCATCGAACTCACCCCCGGCCGCACATCCACACGCGACCCGTCACGCCACGATATCGTCATACGCTGTTCCACGCCAACGGCCAATTGCAGGCGGCGTTCCTAAAGGGAAGGAAATCAGGGACTTATTCACATTCCCTTCAGCTACGGTCCGCTACTGCTCGGCTGCGCTTGAAATCCGGAATTGCTGCGTCGCATCAGGAATTTAGCCATAATGCCCAATTACTTGGTAATGGAACTGCGCTATAGGGAGTCCGGGGTTGAGGCCCGCGCGCGCCAGCTGCGCCAAGAGGGGATTCCGGGGCACCGATAGCCATGACATCCATCACGACTTCCGCGATCGACACGCCTCAGCGGCGCTCAGTCGAGCGGACTTGCGACGATCTCGCCATGCTGGTGCTGGCAGCGGTCGCCGTCATTGCGGGCCTGACCTTCCGCGACTACGGCCTTGGCTGGGACGACTACACCCACGCCGAATATGCCGACCTGCTGCTGCGGATGTTCGGTTCCGGCTTCAAGGACACCGCGGCGCTCTCCTTCGCCAATCTCTACATGTATGGCGGCGGCTTCGACATGGTCGCGGCCCTGCTGCACAAAGTCATTCCGCTCGAATTGTTCGAGACGCGTCGCCTGGTCGGCGCCATCGTCGGCGTGATCGGGCTGGCGGTGACCTGGCGCCTCGCCCGCCGCGTCGGCGGGCCGCTCGCCGGTCTCGCCGCACTGCTGCTGCTCGCGCTCTGCCCGATCTTCTACGGCCATATGTTCATGAACCCGAAGGATGCGCCCTTCGCGGTGGCCATGATCATCCTGATGCTCGGCCTTGTCCGGCTTGCCGAGGAATATCCGCAGCCGTCGCCGCGCACGATCCTGATCGTCGGCTTCGGTGCCGGCCTCTCGCTCGGCTGCCGCGTTCTCGGCGGGCTCGCGCTGGTCTACGCCATGCTCGGCTTCATCCCGCTGTTCCTGGAGGAGCTGCGCACCGAGGGGCTGCGCGAGTCGGTCCGCCGCTTCGCCCATGTCGTCTATGTGCTGCTGCCCGGCCTTGCGTTCGGCTATCTCGTGATGGGCCTGATCTGGCCGTGGTCGATCATGGAGCCCGGCAATCCCTTCGAGGCGCTGACATACTTCTCGCATTTCTTTGAGAAGCCCTGGAAGGAGATGTTCGACGGCGCGATCGTGTCGGTGCCGGACATGCCCTGGTCCTATCTGCCGACGCTGTTCGCGCTGCAGCTGCCCGAGGTGATGCTGGTGCTGATGGGCGGCGCCGTGGTCAGCACCTTCGCCATGCTGCCGCGGCGCGAGGTTCCGGCGCGCCGCAAGACCATCCTGCTGATGCTGACCTTGGCTGCGACCCTGCCGCTCGCGATCGCGATGGTGAAGCGCCCGGCGCTCTACAACGGCATCCGCCATTTCGTTTTCGTGATTCCGCCGATGGCGGTGCTCGGCGGCGTCGCGTTCGCCTGGGTCATGGAGCGGCTGCGCGCCAATCACCGCACCTGGCAGCCGGTCGTGCTGGCGACGTTCTGCTTCGGCCTCGCGCTGTCGCTCGCCGAGATGATCCGGCTGCATCCCTATCAATACACGCACTTCAACCACATCGCCGGCACCGTGCGCGGCGCCGACGAACGCTTCATGCTGGACTATTGGGGCCTCGCGCTGAAGCAGGCCTCCGACGGATTGCGCGAGCAGCTCGTCGAGCGCCAGGAGGTGCCACCGGCTGGCCGCAAATGGAAGGTCGCGGTATGCGGTCCGCAGCGCCCCGCGCAGGTCGCGCTCGGGCCCGACTTCACCATCGGCTGGGATTCCAACGCGGCCGACTTCGCGATGACGCTCGGCGAGTTCTACTGCAAGGGCCTCACCGCGCCCGTGATGGTCGAGATCAAGCGCGATGACGTGGTGTTCGCCCGCGTCTACGACATCCGCGGCCGCAGTATTTCCAGCCTGCTGTCCATCCCGGCGCCTTAAAAATTCTCTCCGGTCCCGTAGCCCGGATGGAGCGCAAGCGAAATCCGGGATCCCTGTTGGAGCGGCCCCGCATTCTGCTTGCGCTCCATGCGGGCTACGCTGAACTGCCGCGCTTTGCGCGCCTTGCTGCCAGCCAATAGCGGTACTACGCTCCCTCCCTGCAACAACGATGTTCGGAGAGACCAGCCATGTCGCCAGCGGAAGCGCGCCTGAAGGAAGTGCCGTCTGATATGACGGAGGCGGAGTGGCAGCAACGGGTCAATCTCGCCGCCTGCTATCGCCTGGTCGCGCTGTACGGCTGGGACGATCTGGTCGACACCCACATCTCCGCGCGCGTACCCGGCCCCGAGCATCACTTCCTCATCAACCCCTACGGCCTGATGTTCGACGAGATCACCGCTTCCAGCCTCGTTAAGGTCGATTTGCACGGCAACCAGCTCTCCGAGAGCGAGTACAGCATCAACCCGGCCGGCTTCACCATCCATTCGGCGATCCACGAGGTGCGCGAGGACGCGATCTGCGTGCTGCATCTCCACACGCTCGACGGCACGGCGGTGTCGAGCAGCGCGGAAGGCCTGTTGCCGTTGAACCAGACCGCCCAGCTCGTCACCCACGACCTCGCCTATCACGACTACGAAGGCATCGCGCTCGACCACGACGAGCGGCCGCGGCTGCAGAAGGACCTCGGCGACCACAACCACATGCTGCTGCGCAATCACGGCACGCTGACGGTCGGCCGCTCGGTCGCCTCCGCCTTCGAGCGCATGTACCACCTCGAGCGTGCCTGCTCGATGCAGGTGCGCACGCGCGCGCTGGGCACGCCGGTC
>RXJC01000209.1 GCA_003963435.1 Bradyrhizobiaceae bacterium
CCATGCTGCAGCGCTGGCGCGAGGGGCGCGCCGCGTCGATCGCGCAGCAGACCCGCCTCGACGGCGAGGCGCCGCGCGAACGGCTGAAGGCGGTGATCCAGCTCTATTCGGAGCGGCTCAATCCGGAAGCCATGGCGATCGAGCTCGCGATCCGGCAATGGGCCCGCTCCGACGAGAGTGCCGCGGCGGCGGTGGCGGGCGTCGATGCCGTGCGGCTCAGGCACGTCGCCGAGCTCTACTGCGCCACCGGCCTTGCGGCCGAGGAGGCCGACGCCCAGGCCTTCCTGTTCTACTGCTTCATCTTCGGCCAGAGCCTGTTGTTCGTCGAGCGCGGTCCGCGCAAGCGATCGCAACTGGTGGCGAGGTCGGCCGAAAAATTACTCAACTAGACGAAACGGCCGGAGCATTGCTCCGGCCATCGTACCGGTTCGAAGCTCAGGCGGCGCCCTTCAGCTTCTTGGTGCATTCGCTGTAATAGCCGCCGCCTTTCTGGATCCACTTCAGGCCGCCATTGCCGTTGGTGGTCTTGTTGGCGTTGTACTGGTCGACGCAGGTGTGCATCCGCGCCTTGCCGGGAGTCTCCTTGGCGTATTTCGGATCGATCGCGTTCGGATAGACCGCAGGCCCGGCGGGCAGGGTCGGCGCGGCGGCGGGGGCCGCTTCTTTCTTGGCCTGCTTCGGCTCGGCGGGGGCGGCCGGAGCGGCAGGAGCAGCCGCCGTCGGCGCAGCGGCCGGCGTCGCATCGGCGCCGCACTGGGCCTTGCGGAAGTCATTCCACTTCATGGTGCCGAGCGAGCCGTCCTTCTTGGCCGCCTGGTATTTCGCGCTGCACTCCTGAGAGGTCAGCGCCTGCGCCGGCGCTGACAGCGTCAACGCCGCAAATCCCGACAACGCAATCGCGCACAACAATTTCGATTGGATGGTCATCCCTTAGGTCTCCTCCTTGGTCTTCTCCCGACGGGGAAGCGAAATGAGAATTGCTATCCTAGCGTGCCGGCCGTTTGCGACAAGAAAGCGATGGCGTCCGCCGCCAAAATATAGTGCGCGCCTCGTTCGGATTATTCATGTCGCGTTCAGCAACGCGAGCCGACGTTCAGACCCCTTCGCAATTCTCGCAAGAAGAGTGCCCCACCATGACCATCGCCTCCCGCCTTGCCGCCGTCGCCCTCGCCTCCCTGCTCGCCGGCGGCACTGCCTTCGCGCAGACCGCCGCGCCGGCCGCCAAGACCGAGACCAAGACTGATGCCGCCGCGACCGCCGACAAGAAAGCGCCGAAGGAGCGCTCCGCCGAGTCGCTCGAATGCTCCAAGCAGGCCGACGCCAAGGGCCTGCACGGCAAGGAGCGCAAGAAATTCCGCTCCGAATGCATCAAGAGCGCCAAGGCGGGCACTGCTGCACCCGCCGCCGACAAGAAATAACCTCCGACCCGATCGTCCTGGGAGCCTTCGGGCGGGAGGCGCGCGCATTGCGGCATGACGAGCCTGCAATTGTGCGCCTCCCGCCGATTTGCGATAAGGCGGCGTGAAGCACATCACCGCCTCCCTGCCGTTCGAATGGCCGAGCCGTGCCAAGCTCCTGAGCACGGCGGAGACGCTCGTCATCGGCACCGCCGGAGGCCTGTTGTTTCTGCTCGCCGGTCTTCCCGGCGGGCTGATCTCGGGCTCGATGATCGCGGTCGGAATTGCCGCCATCGCCGGTCGCCAATTGTCGCTGCCGCCGGTCCTGACCCAGACCGTGCTGGTGCTGCTCGGCATCTCGCTGGGCTCTGTCGTGTCGCGCCATTTGCTGCAGCAGGTCAGCGCCTATCCCCTCACCATCGGCCTGCTTGCGCTCGCGACCTTCTGCTCGACCTTCGGCTCCAGCTATTACCTCCAGCGCGTCCATGGCTGGGACCGCACCTCGGCCTTTCTCGCCGGCAGCCCCGGCGCGCTGTCGCAGATCACGATTTTGGCGGTCGAGCGCGGCGCCGACCTGCCGGGTATCGCGGTGGTGCAGACCGTGCGCGTCATCATCCTCACCGCGGCGCTGCCGTTGGTGCTGGCGATTGCAGGCGTGGCGCCCTCCGCCGCGCCGACACTGACGACGACGATCGCCTCACCACTGGAGCTCGTGGAGCTGGTCGCGGCCTCGCTGGCCATGGCGCTGTTTCTGCGGCTGATCAAGTTTCCGGCGAGCTGGATGTTCGGCGCCATGATCGCCTCCAGCGTGCTGCATGGCGCGGGCTGGGTCGAGGGCGGCCTGCCGAACTGGGTGCGCGGCGTGGCCCTGGTCGGGATCGGCGCGCTGATTGGCAGCCGTTTCGCGCGGATGCGGATCAAGACGCTCGCCGGCCACATCAACGCGGCGCTGGGCTCGTTCACGGTCGCGATCGCCGTCTCCGCCGTTTTCGTCGGCATCGTCGCGCTCACCACGCAGGTGAAATTCTCCGATGTCGTCGTCGCCTTTGCGCCGGGCGCGATGGATGCCATGCTGGCGCTGGCGCTGACCTTGCACATCGACCCGATCTTCGTCGGGGCCCATCATCTGTCGCGTTTCGTGTTCGTGACGATCGCAACGCCGGGCATCGTGCATCTGTTCGGACGCACCCAGGACGACGTGGATGATTGACGAGTCAGGGCGCGCGTCGCGAACTCGGCTCTCGTAGGGTGGGCAACGGCGCACTTGCGCCGTGCCCACCATCTCTCGACGACATCAAAAGACGTGGGCACGCTTCGCTTTGCCCACCCTACGGCGGCTACGAATGCTTCGCCGTCCGCGCAAATCCCCACGCGGCGATCGCGGCCATCAGCAGCGAGATCAGCACATTGTAGCCGGCGAGCGACAGACCGAGGAAGCGCCACTGCACCTCGTCGCAGCGGACCACCTTGACGCTGTCGAGCTTTGAAAAGAGGTCGCCGGCATTGCCAAGATTGACCACGGGACCGGTGCAATCGGTCGGCCCCTTCCAGAATCCCCATTCGACGCCGGAATGGTAGGCGCCGAGCCCGGCATTGGCGAGCGTCGCCAGCGCGAGGATCGCGAGCCCCGCCAGCAGCAGCGGGCGCGGCGCGCCGCTGCGCGCGGCGACCGCCGTCACCGCACCGAGCGGGATCGCGAGGTAATAGGCATAGCGCTGCTCCAGGCAGAGCGGACAGGGCAGGATCTCCAGCACCAGCTGGAAGAACCAGGCGCCCGCGATGGTCGCAGCCGCAATCAGTGTGACGAGCAGCGAGGCCGTCAGCGCGGGGCTCGCACTGGCCGGCTTGAATGCAGGTATCGCGGCACTCTGGGTGGTCACGGCAGCCTCTTTGCGGTGGGTCGCGCTCCTAAGCCTCTAGCCCCGACCCATGCGGCTGTCGAGAACGGCCGGGATCACTTTGGCGCGGGTTGACCCCGCTTTGTCCATGGCTATAGTCCGCCGGCTTCGCGACGCTCCCTAAAAGGGCCGACCGAGGGCCCCTGTGGCGGAACTGGTAGACGCGCTCGACTCAAAATCGAGTTCCGCAAGGAGTGCTGGTTCGATTCCGGCCAGGGGCACCAACCAGGCTGTTCAAGCCCGTTCCGAAACGTCCGCAACCGTCCGCACCGTGCTCGGAAAGCCTTGAAAAATAGGCACTTCCGCGTACGTTCTAGTTCGTCACCGTTTGTTCTCCTCCGATCCCAGCCGCCCGATTTGCTGGTATTTTTGCTGGTATCGGGAGAACAAACGTTCACGGCGACTTTCGCTTTGCCGAATGAAGGAATTGAGCCGATGGGCGGCAAGAACGACGGCGCGTGCGCCAATCCCAAGCAGATTAAGACCGACGTCGACTGCCGCGCCGCCCGACCGAAATTCGACAATGGCGCGTGGAGTCCCGCTAAGATTTCCGACGTGACCGGCGGCTGGCTCTATCTCTTCGTCACGCCGGACGTGAGCAGGCCCGGCAACGCTGCCTCCAAGCTCTGGCGGATGGACTACCGTTTCCACGGCCGCCAGAAAACCTACTCCATCGGCCCCTACGGCAACGGCAGGGATGGCACGTTCTCGCTCGCAGACGCGCGGCGCGAGCGCGACAAGGCCAAAGACCTGCTCAAGGAAGGCAAAGACCCGAGCATCGAGAAGCAGCTCGACAAGCACAAGCAGGCCGCCGCCCGGCCTTTCGCGCAATGGGCCGATGAGTGGCTCGCCAAGAAGAAGGTGGAGAAAGTCAAGCGCGGCAGGATCGTCGCAGTGCGCGACCCCAAGACCGTCGAGGTGCTCGAGCTGCGCGTCGGCTACGTCAAGGCTCGCTTCGGCAAGCTGTGCAGGCAGGACATCAAGCGTCCCGACGTGCTCGCTTTCATGCGTTCATATGAAGCAGAGGGAAGGCTGGAAACCCGGGACCGAGTGCGCAGCATCGGCGAGCAGATCTGCGACTATGCCGACGTCGAAGGCGACGGCTACAATCCATTCCGCAACCTGAATGGACAGATGATTGCCAACATTTCGACGCCGCGTCCCGGTGTCACCGAACCACGCGACGTCACGCGCGTCTTCAAACTTATCAGCGCACCGTGGACGAGAGCGAGATTTGGTGACGTCGTTGGCCTTGCCTTGCGCTTCAATGCGCTGACCATTCCCCGCCCCGGCATGGTCAATGAAATGGAATGGGGCGAGGTCGATTGGGATGCCAAACGCTGGACTGTTCCAGCTCCCAAGATGAAGACCGGTTGGGACCATGTTGTGCCCTTGTCACGACAGGCACTCGCGATCCTGCGTAGCGTCCAGAAGCTGACCGGCCATCGCCGGTACGCGTTTTCCTGCTCGAAGGACGCGCCGCTATCAAACAATACGCTCAACAAGCGCTTGCGGCTGCTTGGCATTGATACCAAGACTGATCATTGTGCCCACGGATTCCGGACCACGTTCTCGACTCTATCTCACCACGAAGAGATCAAGGACGCCAAGGCATGGGATGGCGATGTCGTCGAGCTGCAGCTCGCACATCTCGATAACTCTACTGTGGAAGGTCTCTACAAGAAGCACGGACCCCTCGCGCTGATCGGCTCGCGCACGAAGCTGATGCAGCATTGGGCTGATCGGATCGACCACTGGCTCGATCCCAAGAAGGTGATGCCGATCAAGGGAGGCGCGCAGGCTTGAGTCGCCTATCATCAGGCCTGTTAAGTTGCCCAATTCAACCCGTCGCAAAGCTCATGTGATAATCGTCGACGCTTGTGCATCTCGTGCTGGAAGGATCGATTTCGCATCCGTTGCATCGCGTTGCGCTTGTCCGCCTGAGATAACCGCAACAGCCGTTGTCGCCTAGATCCAATGCTTTGCCGTGGCTTCGAACGGCCGGATACAATGGAGAAGCAGTGCGACGGAGAGAGTGTCAGTCAGCCCCCGCTGAAAGATAAAGCATTTTCGACCTTCCTGGACTACGGCCACGTCCGAAATATCATCTCCGGCAGCCGAAATTACCGGAAGGGTCATAATACTGTTTCGAAGAGGGGATGGTTGCGGGGGGTGCAACACCCGTATTAGTTCGAGGGCAATCCCACGGCCCGCAGCATGGCCCTGCTAATCGGCCCAATGTCGGATGTGGCTACCGGCCATAAGCGAAGCGGGGTGTCCAGCTTCGCTCCAATTCAGCATCCTCATCCTCCTCATCGAGAGGGGCTTCGGGCAGCCCCTCGCTGGTCAACACGGTCAAGGTGTAGCCGTATTTGCCAAGGCCGATGATCTCTTCATCAAGAGTGATCCGACCCGGGCCGTCGAACCATGTCGCCAAGTCGGTTTCACCAACGGCGCGTTCGGCGCGAAGGACATTCGCCGCATCCGCGTTGAACCTCTGCGTCGCTCCGTCGGGCAAAGGAGCGCCTTTTCGCAAGAACGCTAGCTTGCCGAGATTCTTGAAAGACTCCGAGGTAAACGCATATGCGATCTCGTTGCCCTTGCTGACGATGATCGCCATCGGATAGCTGCCGCACTCCGCGGCCCGAATCGCGGCAGCCGTGATCGAACAATGGGCCTTCTCAGCCAGCTTGAGAATGCCGTCGAGGCCGATCTGATAATTGGAGAGCAGGTTGCGTGTGAGATTGGACGGCAAGAGAAGGCCGCTGGCGAAGTGGTCAGCCTCCAGCTCGATCGACGTATTCTGTGTAAAATTGGCGCGGGACATGTGCGCGCCGCCGGCCTTGATAATCTCCTCGGGATGGCCCGGCAGGAACCAATGCCCCAGCTCATGGCCAATGGAGAAATTCTCGAAGCCTTCGTTGCCGTGCTCGGTGGAGTAGATGATGGTGGCCGAATCACCGGCGAAGATGATCGCGCCGGACACGCCCGTCACTTCGGCTGGTTTCGCCTGGATGACAATATCCCTGGCCTTGGCGATCTCTCGAGGTCTAACTGGAAACTGATTGAAGCCAAATTCCTCAGCGACCTTTTCGCCGTGCTGGGTTGCCATCTTCAACCGAAAGCCCGCCATGTTTCGCCCCCTATTTCTTGTCCTTAATCATTGTGTCGATGATGTTCTGAATAAAAAGTCGATCTTTTGCGCTCAGCTTGTCTTCGTCGCGAAAGGCGGTCGTCGCGGCTTGCGCCCCGAGTAGGTAGTCGGCCGAGACCTTCAGCGCCTTCGCGAGCGCTCGCACGTTGTCGAACGACGGCTTGCGGCGCCCAGCCTCAAAATGGGCGATGGCCGAAGGTTGCATGCCGGCTTCCCTGGCCAGTTCGGATTGGCTTAGCTCCCGCGTTTCGCGCGTTTTGCGCAGGCGAGAGGCGAAGTCTTTTGGTGCGCTTGACTCGGCCATGACAGATCGTATAGAGTTCCATGTCTAGATCGTCGACAGCCCCGCGGGGCTATTTCTTCGGCTCAGGCTATGACAGAGCGTATAGCTACTTATTACGATTTGCGAATCAGGTCAAGGAATCAGGAGTTGTGAGCATGGCAGGCAAGAATCAGCATGTCGTTCCGCACGGTGACGAATGGGCCGTGCGTGGCGAAAGGAATGAGAGGGCAACCTCGATCCATCCGACCCAGGGAGATGCCGAACGGGCTGCACGGGAGATCGCGATCAACCAGCAGAGCGAAGTCGTCATTCATCGGCCGGACGGTCGGATTCGCGACAAGAATTCCTACGGGCACGATCCCTATCCTCCGAAGGGCTAAGCGACATGACGCAGGTTGCAGTTCCTTCAGATAAACCGCCGATTCGTCGAATTCTCTCGATTGACGGCGGCGGCATCATGGGAACGCAGCCGGCGTCCTTTCTTACGTCTCTGGAAGAGGATCTCGACCGGCCCATCGGAGAGTATTTCGATCTGATCGCAGGAACGTCCACGGGCGGCATTCTGGCGATCGGATTGGCGATGGGTCTTCCCGCGCGTGATCTCCTTGACCTCTATGTCCGTCGCGGCCCACACATTTTTGGACAGTCGGGCGGCGCTCTGGCGAGCTTCGCCGGCGACGCGTGGCGTCGCCTCAAGCACATCGTCACCCCGAAGCATGACGCTGATCTGCTGCGGAGCGAACTCTCTACAGTTCTCGGCAGCAGGCGCATTGGGGATGCGAGAACGCGACTGGTGATTCCCGCATGGGATGCCGACCATCGCGGTGTCTATATTTTCAAGACAGCGCATCATCCCCGCCTCAAGACCGATTACAAGCGCCTCGCCGTCGATGCCGCGATGGCGACGGCCGCCGCGCCCACCTACTACAAGCGCCACCGGACCGCCGAGGATGTCGGTCTGCTCGACGGCGGCGTATGGGCCAACAACCCGATCGCGTTGGCGGTGGTCGAGGCCGTCACTTTGCTCGACTGGCCGGCCAGCAGTCTGCGAGTGCTGAGCCTGGGCTGCGTCAACGAGGTCTACATGATCGGCGAGGCGCCTGGTTGGGGCGGTCTCGCAAAGGATGTGACCCGCCTGTTCATGGACGGCCAGTCGCATGGCGCGCTTGGTATGGCGAAGTTGCTTACCGGCCATCAATACGAACGTGAGGCGATTTTCCGGTGCTGCCCGGATGTGCCGAAGGATTTCTTCAATCTCGATGACACGCGCAAGATCGCGCAACTCAAAGGCATGGGCGCCTCATCAGCTCGTAAGGAGCGTCCTCGCATTGAACCCGTTTTTCTGACGGAAACTGCCGAATCGTTCAAACCTATCTACACCGTGAAAGGAATTGAGCCATGAATCAGATGTTCACGGCGCCTCCCCAGACGCATCTGCTTTTGCGCAAAGCCGAGGTTTACTCGCTCCTCGATCAGATTTGCCAAGCGCTGGAGTTGACCGCTGCTCAGCTTGAGGCTGCGCGGACGAGCTACGAGGCTGTCGCGGAATGGCTCTCCGGGTCGGACAACCCTCTTCTGAAGTGGATCGATATTTATGCTCACGGCTCGACCGGCCTCGGCACGACGGTCAAACCGATCGGGCGCGAAGATTTCGACGTCGATCTCATCTGCAAGGTGCTGCGCTTTACCGCTGACCGGCCACCGGCAGAGTTGAAACGCATTGTCGGCGATCGCCTGAAGGAGAACGCGCGCTACGCTGCCATGCTCGAAGAGAAGAAGCGCTGCTGGCGCTTGAACTACGCACGCGAATATCATCTCGACATCTCGCCGACGATCAACAATGCCAAATGCGCCAACGGCGGCGAATTGGTTCCCGACAAGAAGCTGCGGGAATTCAAACCGACGAATCCGAAAGGCTACAAGGCGCTCTTTGAACGCAGGGCAGCCCTAATCCCCACCTTGCGGATGCAAAAGGCTCTCGCTGCCGAGGACCGTGCGGCCGTCGAGCCCTTCCCTGTGCATGGCACCGCCAAAGGCATCCTGCGGCGGACGGTGCAGATCCTCAAGCGGCATCGTGATGTGCATTTCCTGGAAGTCGTCGAGGAGATCGCACCGATCTCCATCATCATCACCACGCTCGCGGCACAGTCGTATGAGTATTGCGTCAAGAGCTTTGTTTTCGATTCCGAACTTGACGTTCTGATCGCGACCATTCGGTTGATGCCACACTTCATCGATAAGCCGGTCGTCAATGGTCGGCGGATCTATGTGGTGGCCAACGAAACCACGGTCGGCGAGAACTTCGCCGAGCGCTGGAATACTGAGCCGGCTCGCGCCGCCGCCTTCTACGAGTGGCATGCGAAGGCACTGGCGGACTTCGAGGCCCTTCCGGATTTGCAGGGCATCGACGTTATCGGCAAGAGCTTGGAAGGAAGCCTCGGGAGTTCGGTCGTTCGCAAAGTTATCGATGCTCGCACCGACAGCATTTCGCAGGCACGCACGGCCAAGAAGCTCTACGTCGCGCCGACGGTCGGGCTCACGCTGTCCAGCGCGGCCAATGCGACGCCGGTTCGCTCCAACACGTTCTTCGGTGACTAGGTGTTTTCGCGTGACCGCCCAGACCTGACGCCCGCGCAGCAGTTTATGTTTCTGCGCGCCAATCCCATCTGTACGGGGACAGGCCGGCTGCACGCGACTGGCTTTATTTGGGATTATCGTGACAGGCCGACGCCCCTTAGCCGTGAATACTCCATGCGCATTACATTTCAGCGGGGCGAAACACCAAGCGTCTTCGTCACGGACCCCGAGCTTTCGGCTTTGGCGGGTGAGCGGCCCCTGCCGCACGTCTATCATGATCCCCTGCGCCTGTGCCTCACGTTGCCAGGAACGCGCGAGTGGACCGGCACGATGCGGATCGATCAGACATTCGTACCCTGGGCCACAACGTGGCTTTACTATTTCGAGGACTGGCTGATCTCCGACGACTGGAAGGGCGGCGGCAAGCACCCCGATCCGACGGATAACGAGCGTTATGGTCGACGGGTGCGTCGCGCGACGCGGCAACCGAGGATCTGACGGCTATATTACAATACATGCGGCGTCCCCTTCTGCTTTGATGCTATCTACCTTAACTGACAACTTCCTCTCGCCTTCCGGCCCCTTATCCGCCGCCATGACGCACTTGAACATCGGCGGGACCAGCTTAGCCGGATCGGGAAGGCGCGGCTGCGAACGCGGTCCCGGCTAGAGCTTCGGAATAGGCAACGAAAACTGCGCATGGCGCGGGCCCAAACCGGCTTTACTATTCGGCCTATTGGAGAGCCGACAATGGGAACCCCGCTCTGACTCTTTCCTGAGGATGCTCTCCGAGGGCTACCCTTCGGCTCGCTTAGCGAAATGACGCACTCGGCGAGCCTTCAAAAAAGCTTCTGTCCGTCGCCATGAACCGCGCCAACATAGGCGCAATGAGTTTGGTCGAAGCCAAGCATATCGCTCGGTATCTCGGTTCTCATGATGAACACGTAATAGGAGCGCTATCTGGCGGCTCTATTGAGCAGTTTCTCTGGAATGATTCCGTCATGAAGCAAGGCACGCTTTAGCATCGAAATATCACGGCCGTTGTTCACCGCGATTGCGCCGGCAATTTTATCGTGACTATCGAGGAAGATTGCCGTCCAATTGTTCGTTTCAGGATCGTCCAGCACGACACTGCGGTCAGCATTTTGCAGCACTCCTAACGACTGAATGTTGTGTCCAAACTGGTCCGACCATAGCCACGGCGGCTCCGCATAATGCGAGTCAATCCCTGCCATGGATTTCGCCGCGACCAGCGATTGGCCCGAGGCCACCTTCCAGGACTCAAGTCGCTGACGAAACGCGCCGCCTAAGACGGGGTGTGACGTCACCTCTCCCGCAGCGAAGATCGCCGGATCAGATGTCTGGCAGCGATCATCCACGACAATACCATCATCGACGTCCAGCCCCGCGTCCGATGCAAGTTGGGTGTTGGGTTGAACCCCGATCCCGACAACGACTGCGTCGACATCTGCGAATGCATTCCAGCGCAATCGCAACGAACCATCATCCTGATGATGAATTGAATCGATCTTTGAGCCAAATTCGAACTGGACTCCGTTCAGGCGATGCAATTTCTCAGCCCAACGGCTCAGGATAGCAGGCATGCCGCGAGATAGTATCCGATCCGTCATCTCAAACAGAAAAACCTCGCAGGCCATCGCTCGAGCGGCGGCAGCAACCTCTAACCCAATGAACCCGCCGCCGATCACAGCAATTCGACGCGATTCCCGAAGCACGGATTTCAAGCGAACCGCGTCTTCAAGCGTTCGCAGATAGAGAATTTTCGAGCTTTGCCCGACGCTATCCGGCAATTTTCTCGCCCGCGATCCGGTCGCGAGGAGTAGCCGATCGTAAGCATAAGCATTTCCGCAAGCGGTTAGAATTTCGGAGCGGTTTCGATCGATCTGCGTCGCGGTTTGTCCGGGATGATACGAAATACCGTTCTCATGATAGGTCTCCGCGTTTGCCAGATAGCGCGGTGCGCCCTCGCCAAGGACTTCTTTGGACAGCGGCGGGCGATCATACGGCAGGCCGAGTTCGTCTCCGAGAATATCGATCTTGGCTTGTGGCGCCAACTCGCGAAGATGCACGGCGGCTGTGTGCCCCGCGAGGCCTGCTCCGACAATCACAAAACGCATTTTAGCGCTCCCTGTAGGGGAAGGGCACATTCGGCGCGCCCGTCCTCCTTATCCGCCGTTGACAGGCGCCGAGCACTCTCACATTCAATACCTTCAGCCGAAGGCTAGTTGGCAGATTCTGCTGATATTCATCTGCGACGCACTTGCTAGACGCTGTAGAAATCGAGCGCAGTGGCCATTTGATCGTTCGTAAGGGAAATCTTTTTGAATCCGATCAGCCAAGCCTCTCCAAGACGGCGCAGCCGAAATTCAAGGCGTCCGAAGTTGGTATGGCTTTTACAAGCGCGCGGATCGTACGTATGAACCGTGAAGCAGGCATTTCCCTCGATCGAATCCGTCGAGGCCGCATCGACCATGATGTTCGTATAGGAATGAACCGTGCGCGGAAGCGGCATCGCCGTGATGGACTTTCGCGACTGTATCCTGTCAATTCGGTCACTCAGCCCATATGAGTTCTCATGATATATCATTGAAAGCTCGCGGTTCGGATTGGACGTCGTCTCGTACTCGTCCTTCCAGGCCGGCACCCAGAAAATCGCATCGTCAGCGTAGAGCTTGACCCAATCGCGGAATTTCTTCTGATCCAGAAGTCTTGCCTCCGTGAAGAGAACGCGAGTAGCAATCTTCAGGTAATCATCCTCTGACATGTCGCTAACCTAGCCTTCCGAGGGATCACGAGTCATAAGGCGCAGCCATTCCCGGTAACCGGAATGAAAGCATGTCTCATCGCCGAACAGGGGCGCTCCATAGGTCCACCGATCAGGTGAAACCTGCAATTCGGAAGAGTAGTTGAGTGCCTCGCCGGACTTCGGCCTCAAGCCTCGCGCATACCCCTGCGTAGGACCAGCGAAACGAGCTCCGTAGCCGGTCTGGCAAAGCTCGTACATGACGTTGTCGTCGGACGTCGCAAGACCGCTCGGATTGAAGAAATCCTCATACAGACGGATGCGAACGCGGCGCGCCTCGTCACTTTCACCAACTGGGGCAAGACAGTGAGACGTAATCTCCGTCTTGTCCGGAGCCAATGGCCGCCACGTCCGCAACTGCAGCGTGCCGATATCAACGATCTGCAGGTTAGGATAAATCGTGAGATTGCGCTGACGAAACATCCACTTGAGCTTGTCTTCCCGAGTCTGCCCCTGAACCGTCGACAGAAGTTTGCCATCCTGATTGAGAGGGCGGAGCTTATAAACCCTTGACGCATGAATGGACCACATCATCGCGTGCCCCCTCGCCAGGCTGAAGCTTCCTTGCGCGTCGGGGTCGGTCTCTGTCGGATTCCACGGCTTTACTTCTAGCGGTCCTCTCCGCACTTCACGCTTCTTGAGAACGTCGATATACGAACTGTGCGTTGAAGCGAAGTGGTAATAATCAAGCCCGTTCTCGAACTGAAGCTTCCAATTGGCGTCGAACGTGTAGCTTACGTTTCCGTCAACGAACTCCAGCCCTTCGATGCCCTGATCGACAACGAGATCGATAAACGCGCGCGCGTCACCAAGATGCTCCTCTAGCGTCGGCACGTCGGGCGACACGCTTGCAAACAGAAGCCCTCGATAGCTTGCAATCTTGGGAACAGGCTTGAGGCCATGATCATCCGCAAGAAAGGACGGCGGATACTGGCCATCCTTCTCATCGGTCATCGAAACATTCTTGCCGGCACTATCGTACGACCACCCATGATAGCGACAAACATGGAATTTCTGATTGCCCTTCTTAAAGGGGCAAACGATCGCCCCGCGGTGGCGACAGGTGTTAAAGAAGCATCGAATTTCTCCAGTCCCGTCCTTTGTAATCAGGACGGGGTGGCGCCCGATGTACGTCGTCACGAAGTCATTCGGCTTGCGTAACTGACTTTCCAGCCCGACGAAAACCCAAGTCCCCTCGAAAACGTGAGTAAGTTCGCGCTCAAAAATATCCTGGTCGGTGAACACCGTCCGATCTACCCGAAATATTCCGTCATCGGGTCGATCGTCCAGCAGCTTCGAAACCATTTCGGGTGTGATTGGCCCACCTCTGACACCACCGTCGCTCGGCCTCACAGGGCTGGGTACTTCCGACCTGAAGCTGGTCAATTCGACCTCCTCTATTTTTCTTGTAGCAAAGCGGAGCGGCTATTTCGGACGAGATGGGGGCGTCACACAAAATGGCGACATCGTCGCCCCCCTTGCCGTTAAGTTAGGTTGACGCGTCGGGATTAGACGGTGCCGAGGTGACATCGATTTCCACAGCATCACCGGCGACACGAACAGGATAGGTTGCCAGGGCCGTTTCTGCTGGTGAGGTCAACGCCGCGCCCGTTCGAACATCGAAGCGGGCGCCATGAAGCGGGCACTCGATCTCGTAACCATCGAGCCAACCGTCGGACAGAAGTGCATAGGCATGAGTACAAACGTCAGACGTGGCAAAATACTCTTCGCCGCAGCGGTAGAGCGCAACTTTGCATCCGTTGATATTGAGCTGCTGAATGCTGTCATCCGACACATCTTTCGTAAGAGCGGCTTTTACCCAGTTAGTCATTCGAGTCGACGCTCGCTTTTGGATTGTTGCGAACTTCAGTTCTTTCCGAACATATTCTTCCAGGCCTCGGTGCCCGGCTTCGCTTCCCATTGTTTGCTGTCGGACAACGTATTTATGCCCGCCCTAACCCCCGGACGGTCTTTGATCGCCTGGTACCATCGATCAATGTTCGGGTACTCCGACAAGTCACGTCGATGCAGCTTTCGCGTGCGAACCCAAGGGAATGTGCTGATGTCAGCGATGGAATACTCGCCGGCGAGATATTCAAATTCGCCAAGGCGCTTCTCGAGAATGTTGTATATTCGACCAACTTCCCGATCATAACGTTCGATCGCGTAATCGATCTTCTCAGTCGCATACACCATGAAGTGGTGCGCTTGGCCCAGCATTGGACCCATCGTCGTATTCTGAAATACAAGCCACTTTAGCGTATCGTAGCGCTTTTCAGGATCCTGAGAGAGAAATCTACCGGACTTTTCCGCGAGATAGATAAGAACGACCGCGGATTCAAAAACTGCATATGGCTTGTTGTGCGGGCCATCGTGATCCACGATGGCCGGCACTTTGTTATTTGGATTGATCTTCAGAAATTCCGGATGAAACTGCTCACCTGCCGTTATATCAACCGGAACTACACGATACTCCAAGTCCAACTCTGCCAGCATTATGGCTGCTTTATACCCGTTCGGGGTTGGCCAGAAGTATAGATCAATCATCGCAGAGGACTCCTATCCGACGATCTTGAGCCCTGCTGGCTTGTCAACGATCAGCCCAGGGTTCAACATCCACTTCGGGTCCAGTTCGGTCTTGGCGGCTGCCAGCACACGGCGGAACAACGGATCGACTTCCTTGTCGTACCAAGGACGGAACGATTTTCCGACAGCATGGTGGTGCGTGATGGTTGCGCCGAGTTCGATTAGCGCGTCCGACGCAACGTCGTGGAGCATCTTATAGGCTTCAAGGCTGTTGGCGTGCGTCGAAGGAGCCATGATCGAATAGTAAGGAGCCGGGCCGTCCGGATACAGGAAGGAGAACCTGCGGCAGACGATGCCGCCGCCAAGATTTTCCTTCTGGGCCTTCCGGATGCGACGCATGATCTCGGTATCGACTTCTTCGAACCGATCCCAAGTGTAGGCAGTTTCGAACGTGAAGCTGACGATTCCCATCGCTGCGCGCGTATGCATCAACCGGGGCAGATATCTGAACTGGTGCCGCCAGTTACCCTGCGGCCCGCTACGGCTGGTCTCCAGCGCGTTGTCCGCAGTTCCCGCCTGTTGCTTCACGACGCCACCGAAGTCCTTGCAGATTTCGAGACTACGCTCCAGCCACGCGTCCACCGGATGGTCGGCGGATTCGAAGCCCAGCAACAGGACCGAATCGGTGCCGTCTCCAGCGCCGTAGAATTTGGCGTCCTGCTCGTCCAGATAGCGACAGTTCGCCGGGAACAGTCCTGCTTGGGTGATCTGACGGACGGCCTTGGCACCCTGATAGAACGTCTTGAAGGAGATCGACGCATTCGCACGGAATTTCACACGCCCCTGTAGACGCATCCATGCATCGGTGATGATGCCCAGCGAGCCCTCAGACCCGATGAACAGCCGATCCGGATTGGGTCCCGCACCCGAGCCTGGCAGGCGGCGGTTCTGGATCGTTCCCGCCGGGGTGACCACGCGCAGGCTTTCCACCATGTCGTCAATATGCGTGAGATGGGTCGCATAGTGACCGGACGAGCGGGTTGCGATCCAACCGCCCAGCGATGAGAATTCCCACGATTGCGGAATATGGCGCAAGGTGAGGCCATGCGGCTTCAGTTGTTCTTCCAGAGCCGGACCGAGAATGCCCGCCTGGATCCGCGCGCAGCGCGACACGGGGTCGACTTCGAGAATCTTGTTGAGGTTGCCCAAGTCGATTACGACGACCCCGGGAAAGGCGTCGCGCTCGGGACCCCAGAAGCCGCCGGTGACGCTCGATCCGCCGCCATACGGGATGCATGCATAACTATTTTCCCCGCACCAGTCGAAGATGGCAGCGATGTCTTCTTCGTCGCGCGGATAGGCCACGACGTCCGGAGCCTTCTTGAAATCGCGCCGGTAGATAAGGGTCATGTCCTTGAAACCCTTACCGTACGTATGAACAATTCTGTCCCATTTTTCCGAGGTACAGAAATCCTCCAGCGTTCGCGGGATCTTTATGCGCGACGCATAAAGTTCAATCTCGTCCAGAGTCGGGTCTGACAGAATTTCGATGTCTTTAATTCCAAGCCGCTGCTCCACGCGGTCTCGCATGGTTCGGATTTCGTCCTTGGAATTAGCTTCACCTTCATATCCCCACGACCAGAACTTCCTTCGCTGGCCGTAGTAGCCACTCTTTTCCTTCGCCACAGCGCTTCTCCTTCGAGATTTTCGACGTAAATCAACCATCCAGGTGCGCATGCGTTTTGGTAGACATCGCGATCTGGTTCGACCAAATTGGCATATCCAATTCGGTCGGTCAATGGTTCTCGGAGTAGATAAGCACCCCGGAGCTACGCCACCGCGACAACATTCGCCTTGACACCGCCGCCAAGAGCACGCTTGAATGGTATGACCAGATTGGATGTGCCAGATTGCAACTGATCTGCAAATAGAGAACTCACCTCATTTTTTGATGAGCGGGCGTTCAGCGGCCTTTTTCACATAGAGAGGGACAAGAGCGTGGTGCTGTCGGACCAAGCCAATCTGCATGGTGAGCGCGCCCTCCAATGGACCGCGTCATGCTGAGATATCTAATTCGTCGCCTTGTCGCCCTTGTGCCGACGTTCCTGTTAGCGAGCGTTATTGTGTTCTCGGCCATTCGCCTGATACCGGGAAACACGATCGACATGATGATGTCGCAGAACGACATCTCGGCCAGCGTCCAGACCCGCGAAGATCTTATCAAGGCACTCGGGCTCGATCAGCCGGTCCTTGTACAATATTGGCACTGGATCAGCTCGATTGTGTTCCACGGAGATTTCGGTCGCTCGCTTTGGACGGGAGATAGCGTCACCCGCCTCGTCGCCGAGCGCATGCCGATTACTCTGTATCTAGGCGTGCTGGCCATGATATTCGCGCTCTTGATCGCGCTGCCCGTCGGGATCATCTCGGCGATCCGGCAAAACAAGCCGGTCGATTATCTCGGCCGTGTCTTTGCCATCACGGCCCTGTCCGTCCCGCCTTTTTGGCTCGGGACATTAGTGGTGGTCGTGCCGGCGATGCTCTGGGGGATCGCTCCGACCGTGCAATATGTTCGGCTGACCGACGATCCCCTCCTTAGCCTCCGCCAGATGGTGCCGCCCGCCATCGTCCTCGGCATCGCCTTGTCGGGAGTGACGATGCGGATGACCCGCACCATGGTCCTCGAAGTCATGCGCCAGGATTATGTCCGTACAGCTTGGAGCAAGGGTCTCGACGAGCGGACGGTCGTCCTGCGCCATGTCCTCAAAAACGCGCTTCTGCCGGTCATAACCATCGTCGGGTTGCAGTTGCCCCTGCTGATCGGTGGCGCGGTCGTGATTGAGCAGATCTTCGTGATCTCCGGTATGGGCCAACTACTCCTGATGGCGGTGTCGCAGCGGGACTATCCGGTCATTACGGGCATCTTTCTTCTCGTGGGCGTCGGCGTAATGACGATCAACCTGCTCGTCGACATCAGCTACGCCCTCCTAGATCCCAAGATTCGTCAGGGCTGAACGCATGACTATCGAGTCACCTCTGAAGATCGAAACAGGTCCCGGGCGAGGCGCTTGGGCAGCACCCGTCAGGACTTTCTTCAGTCGCCTTTTTAAGCAGGATATCCTCGGAACGGTTTGCGCCGGCCTTCTCGCCGCGATCGTGGTCTGCGCACTCTTGGCACCTTGGATCGCACCGTACGACTTCGACGCGATCGACCTTACATCGCTGATGCAAGGGCCGTCCTGGTCGCACCACCTCGGCACAGACGAACTCGGACGCGACATCCTCAGCCGCATCATCTATGGAGCCCGTACTTCCGTTATCGTCTGTATCACCGCCGCGCTGCTATCGCTCGCCCTATCGGTCACGCTCGGGGTTCTGTCCGGGTATTTCGGCGGACGTCTCGATGCCCTGGTTCAGCGGTTCGTCGATACCTGGCAGAGCTTTCCCGACCTAATCGTGCTGATCGCGGGCGTCGCGGTTCTCGGCCCCGGGATCGTGCAGATCATCGCCCTCCTCGGCATCCTCTACGGCGTTGCCGGTTCGCGCATCGTACGCGGCGCGGTCCTGTCGGCGCGCGAGCAACTGTACGTGCAGGCGGGCCATTCCTTCGGCGCCGGTAACTGGCACATTATTCTCCGGCACATCCTGCCGACGATCGCCGCGCCCCTCATCGTGCTTTACACCACGCGCCTCGGCGGCGTGATCCTGGCCGAATCGAGTCTCAGCTTCCTTGGTCTTGGTGTGCCACCGCCCGCACCCGCGTGGGGCCGTATGCTGAGCGATGCCCGCCCTTACATGTTCGAGAACGTCTGGATGGTCGCGGCCCCTGGCCTCGCGATAACTCTGATCGTTTTTTGCGTGAACATCTTCGGAGACTCTCTCCGCGATCTTCTCGATCCACGCGGAATAGTGCGCAATTGAGCGAAAAACCATAACACTAAGGAGGAGCAAGGAATGGTAGGCCGACATCTCGGAACTATGGCGGTTATCGCGCTCGGGACTGTGATTGCGACCCAAGCCGTGAGCGCCCAGGAACCCAAATACGGTGGCACGCTGACCATCGTTCCTTACTCCCCGGGGATTGCGGCGTTGTCGTGGGATCCCGCCGACTGGAACTGGAAGGTCTCTATCGATGCTGGGCCCTACATGGAGCAGTTGATGGTGGGCGATCTAAGCAAAGGCGTACGTGGCGGCGGGAAGAACAACTTTTTCAGCGAGGCCTGGCTCAGCGACGACGTGCTGCGCGGCGAACTCGCAGAGAGCTGGGAGGTCGTCGACAAACCGCTCTCGATCGTTATCAACCTGCGCAAGAACGTGAAATGGCAGGCCTGCAAAGGCATCATGGAAGCGCGCGACTTTACCGCCAAAGACGTCGTGTTCGCGTATAACCGTCTCGTCGCTAGTCCGAAGGCGAACAAAGTCTATTTTTCCTTCATCGACAGGGCCGAGGAGACGGGACCGCACCAGGTGACCTTCTTCCTGAAGGAGTACAACTCGGAGTGGAAGTACCGCCTCGGCTACGGCTATTACGCCGGCATCTATCCCAAAGAGATCACGGAGGCCCCTAACGGCGGTGCTGGCAACTGGCAGAATGCCTGCGGCACGGGTCCCTTCCGGTTGACGCGGTATGAGGCCGGGGCCTTCGGGGATTATCAGGCTAACAAGGAGTACTGGGACCGCGAGACGATCGACGGCAAACCTTACAAGATCCCATTCGTCGATAACCTTGTGATGCGGACGATCGGGGATTCACAGACACGCCTAGCCGCCTTCCGCACCGGCAAGATCGATGTCATGGCGAATATCAACTGGGACGAACTCAAGTCACTGGCGCCGATCCAAGATAAAATCAAAGTCATCGAACACCCCGACTATGCGGGTGAGGCACTGGCAATGCGGGTCGATGCACCACCCTTCGACAACCCGAAGGTGCGTCTCGCCTTGAATCTCGCGGTCGACCGGGCCGCCATCTCGAAGCAGATCTATGGCGGCCACGCCGACTTTCCGCACCTGCCGATGGACGAAACTTGGGAAGGCTATTTCACGCCGCCCGAAAAGATGCCGAACGATGCCCGGGAGGTTCTCCAGTACGATCCGGCCAAGGCCAAGAAGCTCCTCGCCGAAGCGGGTCTTGCGAATGGTTTCGAGTTCAAGGCACAGGTTCCGAGCTTCCCTGAGCAGCTAAAGAAAGCGCAGATTGTAGCCGGATATCTGTCGGCAATCGGCGTAAAGATGACCATCGAGCCAAAGGAGTATGGAGCGTTTCTCAGTCTGATGACCACCGGCAAGCACGGCCCCGGCTATTGGCATTTCGCAGGCATGAGCAATCCGACGGCCTCAATCGAGAAACTGTACCGGTCCTCTTCCGTCTGGAATTCGGCCCGCGTCAACGACCCGAAGGTCGATGCGGCACTCGACACCATCCAGCAGGAGAGGGACCCGGACAAGGTCAAGAAGGGCGTCGCCGCGCTCACCAATGAGATGACCGCGCGAGCGCCATTCCTGTTTCTGCCCAGGCCGCGCTCGTTCACGGTATGGTGGCCGTGGGTCAAGAATTACTATGGTGAGATTTCGGTCTCCGCTCGGCGTGATGCGCCGGTCTGGGCGCGCGCTTGGATCGATCAGGATCTAAAGAAGTCGATGGGCTTCTGATCGATGCACGGAACTTTGGAAATGTCGGGGCCCCCGATACTGGATGTACGCGGGCTCTGCGTGGGCATCTGGTCGGGCAAGACGGAGCTGAGTGCTGTCGCAGACGTTTCGTTCCGGGCCTATTCAGGCCAGGTCGTGGCGCTCGTAGGCGAAAGCGGCGCGGGCAAGAGCATCACCGCGATGTCGCTCACCCATCTACTGCCAATGCCACCGATCAAGATCACGGCCGGCGAAATACGCCTCTCCGGCCGTGATATGCAGACGCAGTCACCAAAACAGATCAGGGACATCCGAGGCAACGAGGTCGGCATCGTTTTCCAGGAGCCGATGACAGCGCTGAACCCAAGCCTGCGCATCTGGCGCCAGATCGCCGAGCCGCTGGTGCGTCATCGCCGGATGTCCTGGAGCGCCGCCAAAGCGCAGGCGATCTACCTTCTCAAGAAGGTCCGCATCCCGGATGCAGAGACCAAAGCCGAGGCCTATCCTCACCAGCTCAGTGGGGGTATGCGCCAGCGTGTCATGGTTGCTATCGCGATCTCCTGCGAGCCAAGACTCATCATCGCGGACGAGCCGACGACAGCACTCGACGTCACCGTGCAGGCGCAGATTTTGACGCTTCTCACTGACCTTACCCGCGGATTGGGCGGGGCGCTGCTTCTCATCACGCACGATCTCGGCGTCGTGGCGCGCTACGCCGACTGGGTCAACGTGATGTATGCCGGCCGCATCGTCGAGACAGCGGCGGCCGACGACCTCTATCGCGATGGGCGCCATCCTTATACGCACGCCCTCCTCGCCTCCGTGCCCAAGATCGTCGGTCCGATCGCTCATCGGCTCGAGTCGATCGCTGGGCAGCCACCCGCCCCCTCCGACGGAACCGGGGGCTGCGCCTTCGCACCGCGCTGCCCACGTCGGACCGAACGGTGCGACGAACGCCCTCCGCTTAGCGGCGACGAACGCACACGGAACGGCCATCTGTTCGCGTGCTGGAATCCGCTATGAACGACGTAGCAACGAATATTCTCGAGGTCTCGGACCTGTGCGTCGACTATGCAAGCACAACCTCTTTCGGCGTAACGGGCGCCCCCTCCGTTCGAGCTGTCAAGGGCATATCCCTCACACTCCAGCGCGGCGAAACTCTCTCGCTCGTCGGCGAAAGCGGTTGCGGCAAATCCACCACGGCCATGGCCATACTACAACTGACGCCGCCGAGCGGCGGCCGGGTCGTGTTCGACGGACGCGATATCACGGGCTTCAGTCATCGCCAGATGCGACCGCTAAGGCGTGAGATGCAGATCATCTACCAGGATCCGTTCGGGTCGCTAAATCCCCGCATGACAATCGCCGACCTGATCGCCGAACCGATGGCGATTCAGGGCGTCGGCAGATCGGGCCACGAGCGCCGCGCGAAGGCTGCCGAACTCCTAGATACGGTCGGAATGGGTACTCGCTTCCTCGACCGCTATCCGCACCAACTCAGCGGCGGCCAGCGTCAGCGGGTCGCCATCGCGCGCGCCCTGTCACTGCGTCCGAAACTGCTCATCTGTGATGAGCCGGTCTCAGCTCTCGACGTCTCAGTGCAGGCCCAGGTTCTGAACTTGTTTTCCGACCTCAAGGAGCAGTTCGGCTTGTCCTATCTGTTCATCTCGCACGACCTCGGCGTCGTCCGACACATGAGCGATCGGGTCGCAGTGATGTATCTCGGACGCATCGTCGAGATCGCGACGCGCGACGACCTCTACGGCGAACCGCTCCATCCCTACACGCGCATTCTTCTCGATGCGGTAGCGGTGCCGGACCCGCAAATCGAGCGCGCCCGCGATCACGTGCTCCTTCAGGGCGAGGTGCCGAGCGTCGCCACCCCCCCGCCCGGCTGTCCATTTCACCCTCGCTGTCAGTCCGCCATGCCGGTCTGCAGCCGCGAAATTCCGCCGCTGCGGTTGCACGGCAATCGGCAGATCGCCTGCCATCTGTATGATGAGACAGCAGCCAATAAGGCAATCGAAGCCGCGATGGACGGAAATGGCAATCCAAACTAGGACGTCAGAGCGGTCGCTTGTCCGCACCTAGCCCAAGCACCCCTTTAGGACGTCAGGCAACGGGCCGCCCATCGCCCAATCGACCAACTCCACCGTGTGGACGACTGGAATGCGTGTTCCAGCACCAATCTGCGTTATGCAGCCGAGATTTCCACTCGCAATGATTTGCGGTTTGACCTTCTCAATGTTGGTGACCTTTCGTGCGCGCAGTCGATTGGCGATCTCAGGCTGCAGTACGTTGTATGTTCCGGCGGAGCCGCAACATATGTGGCCTTCCGGTACTTCTCTCACTACAAACCCCATTCGCCTCAAAAGTGACTTCGGCTGATCTCTAACCTGCTGTCCATGCTGCATCGAGCATGCCGAATGGTAAGCCACGACCTGGCCGGTAGTCCGAACACCGTCTTGAAGCGGTAATTCATGCAAGAATTCTGTGATGTCCCGCGCTAGAGCCGAGATCCGTACGGCTTTCTGAGCGTAGGCGTTATCGTTGCGAAGTAGGAAGCCATAATCTTTAATGACCGTTCCGCAACCGGACGTCGTAACCACGATGGCGTCGAGGCCGCCGTTCTCGATTTCGCGTGTCCATACATCCACGTTGTGTCGAGCCGCATCCAGCGCCCGACTTTCGTATCCCAAGTGCTGCACGAGAGCTCCGCAGCACCCTTCGTCGATCGGTTGAACTACTTCGATACCGTGACGCGTCAACAACCGGATTGCAGCCTCGTTGATGTTCTGGCCGAGGACCTGCTGGGCACATCCGCTCAGAAGCGCAACCCGACCGCGCGGCCTATCGACGGTCGCGCCCGGTAACCTTCGGGTCGGCCTTCTTCGCTTGAATGACGACGAAAGTTCAATCATCGCGGCGAGTTGCGCGCCGCCGGGAAGATTGGCGAGCCACTTTCTGATCGGCCTGCTCACGGTAGCCACGCGTAAAGCCAACCTAAGTCGGCCCGGAAACGGCAGCACCTTCGCCAACATGCCTCGAAGCAACCGATCAGGCAGAGGACGCGTATAGGTTCGGGCGATATGGGCTCGCGCGTGATCGACCAGGTGCATGTAGTGCACGCCGGACGGACAGGTCGTCATGCAGGAAAGACACGTCAGACATCGATCGATATGCTCGACGACCTGAGGGGTCGCCGGCTTTTCCTCCTCCAACATGTCCTTGATCAGATAGATGCGCCCGCGCGGACTGTCCGCTTCGTCACCAAGAAGCAGATATGTCGGGCATGTCGCAGTACAAAAGCCGCAATGCACACAGGCACGGAGGATTTTTTCTGACTCGCTTACATGTGCATCGGCCAAGGCCGTCAGCGAGAAGTTTGTTTGCATACCAGTCCGCCTCGCCTCAGATACCGGCGTACATCCTGCCGAAATTTAGAACGCGGTCAGGATCGAAAGATTTCTTGATTTCCTGCGTCAACTTGAGCACCGCAGGAGGAAGCGGCTCGAACACATCGATCCTGCGGCGAATCTCCGATGAAGCCCGTACGAGTGTGGCGTGCCCACCGGTATTGACCATAGCTTCCCGAACGACCGACGCTCCCGCATCGTCAGCGCCCACGACCGCGAGCCACACGAGACCACCGCCCCAGTCGTAGAAATACCGCACGCCGAGTTTTCGCCGGATGTCAGCAAGAGCACGCGGCGCTTTGGAGGGGGCCAAGGACAACCGCCAAATGGAACGATCCATTGGCTGAGCCAGCCAGTGCGCGTCGCGGATGCGCAACCAAAAGTTTGCGCTTTCATCCCCTTCGATCAGGTCGGGCAGCCCAAAGGAGCACCAGAGCCTGGCAAGTTCGCGGGATCCGTAGGCTACCGAGCCCTCGGACCCCTCTAGTCGAACGATCGTAGTCGAGTCCGACCCAATACTCGCCGGGATATGCGCCGCCGCCGAGACCGCGAAAGTCGACCCGAGCGCTGCGGTTAGCGCCGAAATCGCTGTCATGTCGTCCAAGCCGCGCAATCCCAGCGATAGGGAACGCGCCGGCTTCGGCAACACCTTGAAGATGGCTTCGCTCAAAACGCCGAGCGTGCCCCACGCACCGCAGGTCAGCTTGACCAAATCGAGCCCGGTGACATTCTTCATCACGCGCCCGCCGGATTTCACGATGTCTCCGCGGCCCGTGACCAAGCGAACGCCGATCAGGCTGTCGCGACAAGCTCCGACCGCGACACGACGCGGACCCGAAACATTCCCGGCGACAATACCTCCGATTGTCGGCTCTGCGCTCGTCCCGAACAACACACGATGATCCATCGGCTCGAACGGAAGCATCTGGTTGTGCTTGGCGAGCATCCGATCGATTTCGGAAACCGGCGTTCCAGGCAAAGCACCGATGACGAGCTCTGTCGGCTCATAAAGTGAAACTCCGCGCATGCGCTCGGTCGTTAGAGGCATAGCGTATCCACCCAGCGGTCGGCCCATCGCCGACTTGGAGCCGGCGCCGCGCACGACGAGAGGCATCTTTGCTGTAGCCGCATCCTTGATGGCAGACGACAGTCCGCACTCGTCGCGCGGCTTATAGCAATCGGTCATCACACTCCCGTCACCCTAACCTTGACATCGAAAATCGAGGGGAAACACCTTATCCGTATTGAGCAGCCATCGCGGATCGAACGCGGCGCGCACCCGAATCTGTTGAGCCAGATCGGCATCGTCAAACTGGCAGCGCATTAGATCACGCTTCTCGATACCGACACCGTGCTCGCCCGTCAGGCACCCACCAACTTCAACGCAGAGCCTGAGAATGTCATCTCCCGCTGCTTCCGCCTTCGACTGCTGCGACGGATCGTTCGCGTTGTAGAGGATGAGCGGATGCATGTTGCCGTCACCGGCATGGAAAACATTCGCGACACGCAATCCGTGTCGCTGTACGATCTTGGAGATCTCCGCCAAAACGTACGACAGCTTGCCGGTCGGCACCGTGCCGTCCATGCACAAATAGTCAGCGACTCGCCCGGTCGCACCGAAAGCCGACTTCCGCCCCTTCCAGATTGCCGCCGTCTCAATTGCCGACCTGCTCTCGCGCACTGTCGTCGCACCATTCGCACGAGCGATGGCGGTGATGTCCGCCAGCGTCGCGTCCATCTCGGCGTCGGACCCTTCGACCTCTACAATCAGAAGGGCCTCGACATCGAGCGGATAGCCGGCCTTGGCGAAGGCCTCGCAGATCTCGATGGCGGCCTTGTCCATGTATTCGATGGCTACGGGAATGATACCGGCGGCAATGACGTCCGCAACCGCCTTGCCCGCTCCCTCGCAAGACGGGAAACCGAACAGAACCGGGCGCGCTCCCTCGGCCGATTTCAGAATTCGGAGGGTCGCTTCGGTCACTATCCCGAGCTGCCCCTCGGAGCCGACGACCAGGCCCAGCAGATCGAGTCCAGCGCTATCGAGATAGTCACCGCCGAGATCGATGATCGATCCATCGATCAGTACCATCCTTACGCCGAGGAGGTTATTGGTCGTGACTCCATACTTCAGGCAATGCGCGCCTCCGGAGTTGTTGGCAATGTTGCCTCCGATCGTGCAGGCAAGTTGAGAGGAAGGGTCTGGCGCATAGAAGAAGCCGTTCTCCGCCACCACCGCCGTTACGCTCAAATTTGTGACTCCCGCTTCGACGCGGATGAAGCGGTCATCGTAGTTGACCGCGAGCACCCGATTCATCTTTGAAAGTCCGAGAACGACGGCGTCTTCACTCGGAATTGCCCCGCCGGCGAGAGACGTACCTGCGCCGCGCGGCACGACCTTGACGCCGGTGTCGTGACAGTATTTCAAAACGGCACTCACCTCTTCGGTCGTCTTCGGTAGGACGACGGCGAGCGGCATCTTGCGATAGGCCGTCAACGCATCTGTCTCATAAGCCCGACACTCGTCCGTCGACGTTATTAGCCCAGCGGGGTCAACAAGGCGGGTTAGATCGTTTATGATTGAATCTCGGCGCGCGAGGATTTCTCGATTTGGTTCGGTGAACCTAATTTTGCTCATCGTATCCTCGTCATCGGATATTTTTCCGATGGGTCAGTCGCGGCCTGATGCAATCGACATAAGCCCGACGCATCCACCATCGAGCTTCTATTGCACTAACGCCACGACCCTCTCAGGGTGGCCCGACCAGCGCCAACCAAGCGTCGGCCGCGATAGCCCTAGCATCATTCCGCCAAGGGCCGGAGGATGAAGCCAGAGTTGCTCCGGATCTCGACCGCTCCGCTTCTCCTCGCGCGGATCCAGCGTGTGTCCCACGTCGTCCGCCTTCGCCGATCTTTCGATGCGACCGATCTCTCGGCTTTCGGCATACGCCATATAGAAAGACGAGCCTTGGCGGGCGTGATACCTGCCGAGCGTCTTGGTGAAGTCCGTCGGCGTGATGACTTCAAATCGGTCGAGGCGATCAGGCGCGAAGAGAGTGAGGACGCCCGTATAGCCAAAGAGCTCCGAGGTAATCGTCACGAAATTCCGTGTATCAAGACGAAAGACTTCGGCGAAGCGCGTTACCGCGGCTGCCTGGTCGGCCGCGAGCAAAGTCACCTCATAAAGGAAATCAATCCCGCCGGTCGGCTCCACCGTACGCGGGGGAGAGATTACGAAATGGACCGGCTTCCCCTCGATTTCGAACCGGAGAAAATCCTGGCCATTTTCGTGCTGATGCTCAACTCCGACCGACGTGGCATGATGCACCAGTGCACGCGGGTCGAGTGAGGTCGCGCCGGCGCCGAATAGATGAGATCGCCCGCGTCTTGCCAGTTCGTCCGCGACAACGCCGTTGCCTTCCGGCTCCAACAACTCAATCTCGCCGGTCCCGGCACGCAATGTCACTCGTTTGGCGCCCAATCCCCGGACCCGATCCGCAGAGACTTGTTCCGCCCCCAATCGGCGACGCCACATCTCCGCGGCACTTTTGGCATCCGGCGTCGCGATCTGAACGCGGTCGATGGTCAACAACACTTCGCTAACTCGCTTTAGGCGTTGGATCTTTGGGCCCTAGAGTCTGGCGCGGCGAAGGACCGTCGCGAGGTTTGACCTGCGCGACGCATGCTCCGCGACGGCGTATCAGCATTGCCGATCGCGCATGCTAACCGTGCATCTGGGTCAGGAACTTAGTGTTGAGATACGCGTCCATCGCTTCTGTACCACCTTCCGAACCGTATCCGGAGTCCTTGATTCCTCCGAAGGGAGTCTCCGGTAAGGCAAGGCCTTGGTGGTTGATCGACACCATTCCACTCTCCACGATCGAGCCGAGCGCGCCGATCGTCGCCGCTGACTTCGTATACGCATATGCAGCAAGGCCATAAGGGAGCCGATTCGCTTCGACCATGGCATCCTCGAATGTCGAGAACGACGCGATTGGCACAACAGGGCCGAATGGCTCCTCGTTCATAATGCGCGAGTCCAGAGGCACGTCCGTCAGAACCGTCGGTTGAAAGAAGAAGCCATCGTTGCGCAGGCGCCTTCCACCTGTCCGGATGCGCGCGCCGCGCTGAACGGCGTCCGAGACCAGCGCGTCCATCGCCTCGACTCGACGGAGATTAGCTAGTGGTCCCATTTGGGTCGCTTCGTCGAGGCCGTCCCCGACGACGAGAGCTTTGGCAGCAGCGGTGAATTGTTCAACGAAGTCGTCGTAGACCCGTTCATGGACCATGAACCGGGTCGGAGAAACACAAACCTGGCCGGCATTCCTGAACTTTGCCGCGGACAGCAATTTTGCCGCTTGTTTGACATCTGCGTCCTCGAAGACTAGCGCAGGCGCATGTCCACCTAGCTCCATCGTAACGCGCTTCATGTGACTTCCAGCGAGAGCCGCAAGCCGCTTCCCGACTGGCGTCGAACCCGTGAACGAAATCTTGCGAATGACAGGGTGGGCAATCAAGTATTCCGATATGTCGGACGGCACACCGAAAACGAGATTGAGGACACCGGAGGGCAAGCCGGCATCGACATAAGCATTGACCAGAGCTGCACAACTTGCCGGCGTTTCTTCGGGTCCCTTCAGAATCACGGAGCACCCGGCCGCCATCGCAGCTGATATCTTTCTGACGGCTTGGTTGATCGGAAAATTCCACGGCGTGAAGGCGGCGACAGGCCCAACTGGCTCGCGGATCACGACCTGCTGTACGGCGCCGGAACGTGACGGAATGGTCCGACCGTAGGATCGACGCGCCTCCTCCGCGAACCAGTCGATGATGTCTGCGCCGAGCAACACCTCCATCTTCGCCTCGCCCAGCGGCTTGCCTTGCTCGAGCGTCATGATACGCGCGATTGAGGCGGCTCGCTCGCGGAGCTTTTCGGCAGCCCCACGCATCAATTTGTATCGCTCGAAGGAAGACGTCCTCCGCCACAATTCGAACCCGCGCACGGCCGATTCAAGTGCGTCGTCGAGATCGGGGATAGACGCGTGCGCAACTGTTCCGATCAATTTTCCCGTCGCCGGATTCAGGATGGGCTCGACCTTTCCGCTCGTTCCATCGCGCCAGGATCCATCGATGAACAACTTTGTATCGGGGTACATCTGCTCGCGACTTGTCACCATTTCCGTCCGTCCGGTCTATAATTCGTTAAACTGAGGTAGCCGCTGACAGCGACTCCTCGGCGCGCTTTTTCAAGTCGTGCTTTCTAATCTTCCCGTTCGGGGCTACCGGAAGTTGCGGCAAGACAATGATCTGCTGCGGCTTCTTGTATGGTGCGAGCTGCCGCTCCACGAGCGCGAGCAGTTCGGCCACTTCGATGGTGCTTCCAGGGGTCGGCTCAACGAAAGCGATGATTTCCTCGTTGCCCTCGATTGATCGCCCGACTACCGCGGAATTGAGAACCGCCGGATGAGAATTGAGGACAGCCTCGATTTCGGGCGGATAGACGTTGAAGCCGGACCTGATAATTAGCTCCTTCGACCGGCCTTGGACCACCAGTTCGCCGCCCGGCGACCGGCTGACGATATCTCCGGTTTTCAAATATCCTTCGCGATCGATCGCCTCCGCGGTCATGTCCGGCTGACCATAATACCCCAACATCACGTTGGGCCCGCGAACGAGCAGTTCGCCCGCTTCGCCATCGGGTACTTCCCGCCCATCAGGTCCGACGATCTTGGTTTCGATTCCCGGGATTGGCGGTCCGATGTTGATTTCGTTGCTTCCCATGGCATACAGCGTCCGACTGATGGTCGGAGACGTCTCGGTCAGCCCGTAACCATTATGAAGCACCACGCCGAACACTCGCTCGACGCTCTGTCGCAGAGACAGATCGAGCGGTGCCGTTCCGGTATAGACATAACGAAGGTTATTGGGCGTGAGCTTGATATTGTTCTGATCGACGTAAGCGATGATCCGCGACAACATCGCAGGGACGGCATTGAAGGCGGTCAACGAACCATTCACGACGGCGTCGATTGCTTGCGTGAGAGAGAACCTCGGCATGATCCGCAGGTGTGCGCCGACAAACAACATACCTTGCAGCAACGTCAACCCGTACGAATGAGAGATCGGCATAACGCAAAGCGTGACGTCCTCGGGAAAGAGCGTGTTGGTTCTTTTGCCCCGGCCCGCCACGTAAGCGAGGTTGCGATGACTGAGCATCACTCCCTTCGGGCGACCGGTAGTCCCCGTCGTGTAGATGAGAACTGCAACCTGACGGGCGGGATCCTCATAGACCTCCTCGGGAACGGCGCTCGCCTCCAACTTACCGACCTTGATCGCTCCAATCCCCGTGAACGCTTCGGCTTCCGCGCCGCGCCGGCACGCCGCAGCATCTGCTTCCGCCGATATTCCATGCGTATAGAATACGCGTCTGGGCTTGCAATCACCCTCAATGGCGTCCAGTTCGTGCGGGCCGAGCCGTGCGCTCGTCATCACTGCCCATGCATCAAGCCGGCTCGCCGCATACATCAGGACGATGGCGCCGATTGAGTTCTCGCCCACCACCATGACCCGATCACCGGGACGGATCCCTAGACGCGCCAAGTCACCTGCAACGGCCTCGATCGTATCGATCAGTCTCCGATAGGACCAAACGATGCCCCGCTCGTCAGTAAGAGCCGGCCGGGATGCTCCTGCTTTGGCCCCCTCATCCACAATGAGGTGGATGCGTCGCGGCAGGCTAGTCAAATAATCCACTTCCATGGTGGGCCCAATCTTCTTCGCCAGAACTTCCGCATCCAGCTCCTCGACTACAAGCGGCTGCGGATGGCGAGGTTAGTCTGTTGCTGGATTTTCACCGATACTGGTAGGACCAGTTTGGTATGATCACAATCGTATTGTCAAGTGCGTTTTGAGCGGCGCCGCATAACGCGCGCGCCAACGGCCTGAATTTGCACAATCGATCGAAATTGAGCTTTCTAAGCCGCCGCGTCGCGCACGTAACGTGCAGTGCGGGTACGCATAGTCACCAGTTCCTCGGCGGAGGTCGGGTGCAGCGCCATAGTGGCGTCGAAGTCCGCCTTGGTAGCCTTCATCTTTACGGCAATGGCGATGACCTGAACCAATTCGGCCGCGTCCGATCCAACGATATGGCAACCCACGACGCGGTCGCTCCCCGCGTCAACCACCAGTTTCATCAACACCCGCGACTCGCTGCCGGACAGCGTCGCCTTCAACGGGCGGAACGCCGCCTTGTAGACATCAACGATAGCGAACTGCGCCCGCGCCTGCGCCTCGGTGAGGCCCACGGTGCCGACCTGGGGCTGCGTGAACACGGCGGTCGGAATATCGATGTGATCGACCTTGACCGCCCGCTTGCCGAAAACCGTATCGGCGAAAGCGTGGCCCTCACGGATCGCTACCGGCGTCAGATTGAAGCGATGGGTGACGTCGCCGACCGCATAGATATGTGGCACCGAGCTCTGCGAGGCTTCGTTGACGACGATGCCTCCGTTATCCGGGTTGATGGCGACGCCGGCTTTCTCCAGCCCGAGATTTGCGACGGCGGGGTGACGGCCGATGGCGAACATCACCTTGTCGGACGCGATGCTGGAGCCATTCGACAGGTGCGACGTGTACCAATCGTCGTGCTTCTCAATCCCGTCGACCGTGCAACCGGTCAGGATGGTAATGCCGTTCTTCTCCATCTCATCGCGGACATGGGCGCGGACGTCGTCGTCGAAGCCACGCAGGATGTTGTCGCCGCGATAGACCACAGTCACGAGGGAACCCAGGCCCGAGAAGATGCACGCAAACTCCAGCGCGATATAGCCACCGCCCTGGATCAGGATACGCTTCGGCAATTCGGGTAGATGAAATGCTTCGTTCGATGAGATGACATGCTCGATGCCGGGAATGGCCTTGCCGTGGTTCGGTGCGCCGCCCGTGGCGATCAGGATATACTTCGAGCGCACCCTCCTGCCGCCGTCGAGCACCAGCGTATGCGGGTCCTCGAACACGGCGCGCGACTTGATCACCTGCACGCCAGATTTCTCCACGTTGGTGGTGTAGGCCGCTTCCAGCCGGGCGATCTCCTTGTCTTTGTTGGCGATCAGGGTGGCCCAGTCGAACGTCGCCGGCGGAACGGTCCAGCCGAAGCCCGCGGCATCCGCGATGTCGTGGCTGAAATGCGAGGCGTAGGCGAATAGCTTCTTCGGTACGCACCCGCGAATGACGCAAGTGCCGCCCATCCGATATTCCTCGGCGATCATGACGCGGGCGCCATGGCCAGCGGCGATCCGCGCGGCGCGCACGCCGCCCGAGCCGCCACCTATGACAAACAGATCCGTCTCAAAGCTATCCATGCTGGGAAATCAATTCTTTAGGTGGATTTGGCGCGTTTCAGATGCTTCAATTTCCTCAACCTGATATCTACTGAAGCAGGGCGGATTCGACCGAGATCCTCAAGGTTCCTCCAAAGTACTGGTCGACCAATTTGGTCGGCCATGATTAGCTACCGAGGAAATCGAAATCAAGTGGTCGGCAGGACCAGGCAGGATATTTTAGATGACTGAGCGAAATCGAACCGACAAGCTTGAGGCTCCTTCGAACGCCATCGGAAAGATCCTTTCCTTCATCCGTGAGCGCCGCTATCAGCCCTCCGAACGGTTGCCATCAGAACGCGACTTTGCGGAAAAGTTCGACACCAGTCGCGGCGCGGTTCGAGAGGCTCTGGCCGCACTTGAAACCATGCGAGTGATAGAACGGCGCCCAAATTCTGGAATCTATCTGCGAAAGATCGAAGAGAGCAGCATCGATGCTCTAGTGCTTTATGCTGAATCCGGAGTTCCATTCGAGGCCAAGGAAATCGCCGACGTCATGGAGGTCCGGCGCATGCTCGAAGGGCAGGCGGTCAGGTTGGCCTGCACACGCAGGACCGCGGACAACATTCGCGAGATCACCGCCATACTTGAAGAGACCAACAAGCGCCTATCCAAAAAGCAAAGCATAGAGCGCGAGGACGAGGCGTTCCATCTTGCGATTTTTGCTGCAACCAAGAACGACATTTTGCTGCGCGTGGCGAGATCGTTCTACGAACTGTCCAGGCATCGACGGAAGGTCTACTTTGCCGACCAAAATCGAGGTCGACAATCTTATGAGGACCATTGCACCATCTTGGAAGCGATCGAAGAGCGGCGGGTAGGCCTAGCCGAACAACAGATGAACGCTCACCTCTCGCGAACAGTGGAGGCATGGCAATCGCTTCTAGGGGAAACCAAAGTCACAAAACGTTAGTCTTGCCGGGCACCCCGTCCGCCATCTCTACGCGAAATACCCACGGTCTAGCGCGAAGCACGAGGACGTGCTTCGCTCGAACAGTGCCTAACCTTTGAGCGCACCCGCCGTCAGCCCTGCGACGAAATATCGATAGCAGAACATAAAGATAACGAACAACGGCAGAGCAATAAGGGTTGCGCCGGCGAGTATCTCACCCCAACGCAGATCTTGCGCGCCAAGCATTGATGCCAAGCCCACGGGCAATGTCTTGCGATCATCACTCATGATGAGGATGAGCGCGAATACGTAGTCCGCCCAGGACAGCAAAAACGAGAAGATGCCGACCGTAATCAAGCCGGGGGCCGAAAGCGGAAGGACCACCTTGATGAAGGCGCCGAATTGGGAACAGCCGTCCACCATTGCCGCTTCCTCCAGATCGAACGGCATCGATTTGAAAAAGCCCCATAGCAGCCACACCGCCAGCGGCAGCGAAATCGCCAGGTGAGCGATTAGCAGGCCCCACAAGCTATCGGCTAAGCCAGCTATTCGGAACAAGGCGGACATCGGAATAACCAACATCAATGGCGGAAACATGTAGGCGAACAGCATGGACGCGACCAACGTCGTTTTGCCCCGAAACCGTAAACGCGTCGCTCCATAAGCAATGAATGATGACAGCGTCGTCGCCACGGCAATCGTAGCCATAGCCATCATGACGCTATTAACGAAATTCGCCGGATAGTTCGTAAGCTGCAAGAGTGACTTGTAAGAGCTTAGATCGGGTGGCCAGAAAACCAAGGATGAATCCAGAAATAGCTTTTCGGGCGACCTCAGACTGGAGAGGATCATCCAGTAGATCGGGAAGAAGGAATAGATGCAGATTAGCGCAACCGCGGCATACAAACCGACGCGGCCGGCAATCTGCTTCAGCGACTTGCCGTAATACCGCGTCGTTTTCCCGTGCGAGACTGAAGGTGTGGAGTCTGAGATTTCTCTTCCTGAGCCGCTAGAGCTATGCAACATCCGCACCGCTCGTGAACCAACGACGACAGCGGCAGCAGAGCGGGCTTGATTTTGAGTCGACATCGTCATCGTCCCTGCTTGGCCTCGTCGATCGGAAAAACCCTGAGGTAAATCAAGATAATGCTCGCCAACATCAAGAACGAGATGGTGGCGACAGCGGCCCCCCCTCCCAAGTCGAACTCGAGAAACGCTTTTCGGTAGGCCAACGTGGGAAGCGTCTCGGTTTCGTTGAGCGGTCCGCCCTTCGTTAGAAGCCAGATCACGTCGAACTTGTTGAACATCCAGATCCCTCTCAGGAGGATGACCACGATCAACACTGACCTCAATCCTGGCAGCGTGACATGCCAGAATTGCTTCATAACCCCTGCTCCATCGACCCGGGCCGCTTCATACAGTTGAGCCGGAATGGATTGAAGGCCGGCAAGAACACAGGTCACGACAAACGGCGTCCAGATCCAAACGCTAACAAGGACAATAGTCGCCTTCGCGCTCGTTGAATTACCTCCCCAATCGAACATCCCATATCCGAATGACGCGAAGACACTCTTGAGAAGGCCGTAGTTGGGATCAAGAATCCACTGCGTGATGAGGCAGGCGACGACCGTCGGAAGAAAATACGGCACGATTGACAGCGCCCGCACGACAGTCTGCCCCACAAACTGCCTATTGAGGACGAGCGCAATGGTGACGCCGAGAACGACTTGCAGCACGATCGCCGAGATGGCGATCGTGACACCGTTTAACAGCGAGCCCCAGAACAGCGGCTCACTAAGAACCTTCACGTAATTGCCAAGTCCCACCCACTGCGGCGGGTCGATGAACGACGCCGCTGTGTAGAAGGAGAGCTTTATCGAATAGAGGAGAGGTCCGCCAACAATTGTACCGAGTACCAGTACACCCCCGATGAACAAACCGATGATTCGCCAGTCCTGTCGCATAGCCTCGGGCCTCTATTCACCAGTTCCGATGCTCAGCCAATTTTTCGGATTCGATCGGCGGCGGCTTTCACGCAGTCGCTTGACGACATGTTCTTAAGAACCCGATTTTGCAGCATCTCCGGCATAATGTTCGCATCAAAGACCTTGCACGGTCGCAGATCAAACGACGGACCCGTCATATCTATTGAGTTAAGAACCGTCTTGCTGTCTTCATCAATGAACGACTTCATCTGCTCCATCGTCGCCCAATGCTTCTGAATCATCGGATGATTTTTCCACCGTGGATCTTCGTAAATGTCCAATCGCGCCGGTTGGAAATTCATCCAGGCGGAGTGCAGCCAGCGAATATAGTGCGCGTCAATAAACCATTGTAGAAACTTAAAGGCCGCCTCAGTCTGCTTAGTCTTGTAAAGAATAAAGCCATCGAAGGCGAAGGACAGTGCGTTCTGCTTACCAGCACTGTCTGGAGAAGCGAAAATACCATACTTGTTTGCGAGGTCCGGATTGCGAGCTTCCAGCGCCTCGACTACGCGGCCCGAATAGACGGTATGCGCAACCTTTCCCGTCGCGAAAAGACTCATCAGCTCAGCATAGCTGACCGTGTTCATGCCAGCCGGCATCGTTTTATAAAGATCGGCATATAGATCGAGAAAACGGCCGGTCGGTCCGGCATTCCCCGGCGCATCGAGAACGACGTTCCACTTGTCGTCATAAAACTTCGGCGCGTCTGCAAACAAGTTGCCGAAGCTCGCCCAGTTGGTGGCACTGTCACTCGCGAGCGGTATGACGCACCCCCCTCGCTCTATGTTGCCATCCTTCGCGACAGTCAGCGCCCGGCAATTCTCAAGGAACTCGGCCCATGTGTTGGGAACCTTCAGGCCCTTCTCCTGATACAGATCTTTTCTGTAGAAAACCGTCACCAAATTGTAGTCATAGATAGAACCAATTTTCTCCCTTATATGACCAGGTTCCCTGCTTCCCCCACGAATATTTTTTGACAAGATCCGTCAACGGCACGATGTGACCCGCCATCGCGTATTGCAAGATGTGCGCAATGTATCCCGCCGTGGCGATATCGTAAGGAGCGCCAGCATTGATGGCCGCCATCGACTTCGCATAACCACCACTAATCGGCGTCGAGTCGACGACGATTTTTACGCCGAACTTGCTCTCGTATTCATTGCACGCATCGCGCAAGGCCGATTGGCTCGCAGCAGTCGTTTCAGCGTTCAAAATGCGAAGCGTTACCCCGGACTGTGCGTTGACATAGGGCGCGGAAAGTGAGCCCGCGATGCCAGCCGCTGCACCAGCCGTCGTTTTGAGAAAACGCCGCCGATCGATGTCGCTCACGTTAGCCTTGGAACTCGGCGCGCCTAAGCTGAGCTTGTCCATGAAGTTCTCTCCCGTTGCCATTTTCGCCTTTCGTCGAGGTCCGCCTCAGTGTCTTGCCGCTCTCGCGCGAGAACAGGTGCAACTTCTCTTGAGACAAATTCACAAAAATTCGGTCGCCCGCCCTCAGCGCATCGTCCCGAGCAAATACCGCGCGGATTTTGTTGCCATCGATCTTACCCAGCACATAGGTTTGCGCGCCGATTTGCTCGACCAAGCCGACTACCAGCTCAAAAGCCGTGGAGGTTTCCGCGCGCTCGATGTGCTCGGGCCTAATGCCAAGCGTGACATCCCTTTCCGCTTCGGAGAATGACTGGGCAGGCAAGTTGACGCTCAAACCGCCGGAGCGCATTACGAGCGCGCCCCCGTCGCGCATCAACCCGCCATCAATCAGGTTCATCTCTGGAGACCCGATGAAAGTCGCCACGAAGGCGTTCGCGGGCCGATCATAAAGGTCAAGCGGACTGCCCGCCTGTTGGATGAATCCGTCACGCATGATCACGATACGATCGCCGAGCGTCATGGCCTCGACCTGATCGTGGGTAACAAATATCATCGTCGCGCCCAATCGGGCGTGTAGCGTCGCAATCTCTTCTCGCGTCCGGACCCGCAGCTTCGCATCAAGGTTCGAGAGGGGTTCGTCGAGGAGGAATACGTCGGGATCTCTGACTAACGCGCGACCAAGCGCTACGCGCTGCATCTGACCACCCGACAATTGGCGTGGCTTGCGCTCCAGCAGGGCCTCCAATCCGAGACTTGATGCCGCGCTGCGCACCCGACGATCGATCTCCTGCTGTGGCGTCCTACGGACCCGAAGGCCGAAGGCCATGTTTTCGAAGACCGTCTTCTGTGGATAGAGAGCGTAGTTCTGAAAAACCATCGCAATGTTGCGATCTTTCGGCGGAAGCGCGGTGACGTCCCTTCCGTCGATCAGAATCTTGCCGAATGTGACGTCATCTAGACCGGCGAGCATTCGCAACGTCGTGGACTTGCCGCAGCCGGACGGGCCGACGAACACGACCAGTTCGCCATCGGCAATATCCAACGAAAAGTCCTGAACGGCCCATGGCCCTCGATCTCCTCCAAAGGATTTCGCGACATTCTGGAGAGTTACTCGCGCCATACAGCCAGACCTTCACGTTCTTCCCGGTATTTTCATTAATTGGTTAAACCAATTTGGCAGGACCGTATGTCGCGTGATGCGCGGTGTCAAGCAGCATTTGGTTTGACCAATCTGGTCGCTCCACATATAGTTAGTGCGGCCTCGCACGGCGCGCGGCTATTTGACCCGCAGACTTCAAGGAAGCGTGATGGCTGGACCGTTGGCAGGTTATCGAGTGCTGGATCTTTCGAGAATCCTCGCGGGGCCTTGGTTAGCGCAGTTGCTGTCTGATCTAGGAGCCGAGGTTTGGAAGATCGAACGCCCTGGCACCGGCGACGATACGCGGCAGTGGGGCCCGCCCTTTCTGCGGAAAGACGGTGGAATTGATACGACCGAAAGCGCGTATTTCCTGAGCGCCAATCGCGGCAAGCATTCGATATGCGTCGATATATCGACTGACGAGGGTAGCGCCATTGTGCGCGCACTTGCCCAGCAAGCCGATCTCGTGATCGAGAACTACAAGGTCGGCGACATGGCGCGTTACGGCCTCGACTACGAGGCGCTTAAAAGGGTCAAGCCTGACATCATTTACTGTTCCATCACCGGCTATGGCCAGACCGGCCCGATGAAGGACGTCGCAGGATACGATATGGCCATTCAGGCCATCGGCGGCCTGATGAGCATTACCGGAGAGAGTGATGACAAGCCAGGCGGGGGTCCGCAGAAGGTCGGGGTTCCGATCGTCGATATTCTCACTGGCATGTATAGCGCCGCCGGCGTCATCTCCGCATTACTGCATCGCGAACGCACCGGAGAAGGACAGCATATCGACATGGCACTGCTGGACGTCCAGGTCGCGGTTCTCGCCAACCAAAATTTGAATTTCCTCACGACCGGCACGCCGCCGAAACGGTTCGGCAACGCGCATCCAAACATCGTTCCATATCAGGTCTTCAGAACCAGCGACGGTTCCTTCGTGCTCGCCGTTGGTAATGATCAGCAATTCCGGAAGTTCTGTGCAGCTACTGGTTTAAGCGGCCTGGCAACCGATAGCCGTTTCGTCACTAACACCGACCGGCTTAAGAATCGTGATCAACTCATCCCCCTACTCGATGCGCATCTGATACAGCAGACGACCCAGCATTGGATTTCCATTCTGGAGCCCGTGGGCGTGCCTTGCGCACCGATCAACCGGCTGGATCAGGTGTTCGCTCACCCTCAGGTTATCCATCGGGAGATGCAGGTCAATCTTCCTCATTCTTCCGGAACAACAGCCCCTCTCGTCGCCAATCCGATAAAGTTTTCCGGAACGAAGATCGAATATGCCAAAGGACCGCCGCGGCGAGGCGAGGATACTGCAAACATCCTCAAGTCGATACTGAAGTACGACTCGGCGGCCATCCAAGATCTAAGTGAGCGACGGATCATCGATATCGGACGTCCCGAAGTCGGCTAGGGGCCAAGAGCCCATATCACTCGTCGAATCGTCTCTTGGTCCGGCTGGATGGCAGGTTTGGCAGGAGCGAGCAGCAAAACGGCGAGCCCTGCGCCGAGGAGCAGGAACGCGGCCACGATCCTCCGGTATTGAAACATGAGACGAGCTCTCCGTTGACTACCAGGCCTTCGTCGCTATAATTGGATCGACCTGATTGGTAGGACCAATTATAGTTTGGCGATGGCTTTTGCAAGTCGGGAAGGCCTGACCTTGGCGAAACTGGTCGCAAAAACGAACCGATCGTCGGCTTTTGAAATAGGGGACGGAGGATGAAGCTCTCGAAATACGATTATATCGTTGTCGGCGCAGGATCGGCAGGATGCGTGCTCGCCGCTCGATTGAGCGAAGATCCCAACGTCAAGGTGTTGCTGCTCGAGGCCGGACGTCCCTCTTCTTCAATCTTCGTTCACATGCCGGCGGGCATTCGCGTGCTCTACACGAGTCCGAAGCATAACTGGCAATTTTGGACCGAACCGCAGACCGAACTCAACAATCGCAAGATCTATATTCCCCGTGGCAAGGTGGTGGGAGGGTCGTCCGCCATCAACTCCATGATTGCGATCCGGGGAAATCCTCAGGATTACGACTCATGGGAAGCGCAAGGCTGTCGTGGGTGGGGGTACGAAAACCTCCGCCCCTACCTTAGAAAAATCGAGGACGCCGCCCAGGTAACGTCCCAGCCCGATCAGGACCGAGGTTATTCGGGTCCGATCCGACTTTCTTATGGCGTGTTGCAGCATCCAATCTCGAAGGCATTTATTGAGAGCGCCAAGTCGGCAGGCCTCCCCGAGAACAACGGCTTCAATGGTCCGTCTCAGATGGGCGCAGGCTTCTACGAACTTACGATTTCAGACGGCAAGCGTTCAGGTGCTTTCAAGTTTCTCGACCAGGGGAAAGGACGAAGCAATCTGACCATCATGGCCAACACTCAGGTTCGGCGCCTCGCGGTCGAAGGCACGCGCGTTCGGGGTGTTGTCATTGACCACAACGGGCGTGAGGTCACCGTTTCGGCCGAACGAGAAGTCTTGCTGACTTCCGGGGCCATTGGTTCGCCGCAATTACTGATGCTGTCAGGAATTGGACCGGCCGATCACCTCCGTTCACTCGGCATCAAGCCGGTGCTCGATTCCGCCGGCGTTGGAAGCAATCTGCAAGATCATTTGGATTGCGCAATTCGATTGGAGGCGTCGCAGCCGATCACACTGACGCCGTACATCGGATTGTTCAGAGGTGCCTTGGCCGGCGCACAATATATGCTCCGAGGCACGGGGCCCGGCACCTCACAGGGGGTCGAAGCCGGAGCCTTCTGGGGGCCCGATAAAACCTCATCGTGGCCTGAGTGGCAGGCTCATCTCATCGTCGCGCTGCGAAACCCGCCGCAGGGCGAGCGCGTCCCGCACGGCTTTGCCATTCGCGTATGCCAGCTTCGTCCGAAGAGTCGTGGAACGCTGCGCCTGCGGTCGGCCGATCCCTTCGTCGCGCCGGCGATCGACCCCCGCTTTCTATCCGATGAAAGTGATTTCGTCAGCATGCAAGAAGGCGTTCGGCAGATGTGCGAGATCATCGATCAGCCGGCGCTCCGAAAACACATTAAGCGCAAACTCGATATCGATCCGTTTACCAGCACGGAATCCCGCAAAAAGTGGATACGAGCCCGCGCAGAAACGATCTACCACCCGGTCGGAACATGTCGCATGGGTGAGGATCGCGACGCCGTGGTCGATAGCAAGCTTCGGGTTCGGGGCATCGACAATCTACGCGTTATCGACGGTTCACTTATGCCGACCGTGATCAGCGGAAACACCAATCTGCCGATCATGGCTATGGCGGAGAAAGCTGCAGAGTTGATTGCCGGGAAGTGACCCAATGTTCTCTCCCTCAATGGCAGGAACAATCTGAAACCCTGCCTTTCATCGCACAGGCCATCGCTTGATTTCCCGTGGTCCCGCTCGTTGTCGGCGGTCTGACGCGAAGGTGTCAGTAAATGGCAGCAAGCGCCTGAGGGCGTCCTCCCTAGACTGCCCGGGGTCCGATGACGGGTCCCGGGCTTCTTTTATGGATTTGAGTACCCTTTTGGACATCACCCGCAATCGTCAACGATGTCCGTGCTGCTCTGACCGTTCGATAAGGAAGGTTTAACCGGGACAGCCGTGCCGGAGATCAAGTACCGACGCCACCTAACCTAGCTCGACATGCATCGCATATTTCAAGACTTCATTGATCATCTTTCGAGCGCTGAAGATCAAGCAGAGCTTTCGGGAGCCATGGCCGTCACAGCCGCGGCTCTCGACCTGTCTTGCTTTGCGTACCTCGCGCTACCGCAAAAGCTCGATGGGACACCCCGTCTTATGTCGACATACCCAAAGGAGTGGACTTCACACTACCTAAGGAGCCACTACGAACGGATCGATCCGGTTATCATGCAGGCGCTACGGGACACCGAGCCGTTTCGCTGGGGAATCGGATCGACCGAACGATATCTTTCGCCGGCACAGAAGCGGTTGCTGGACGAAGCCTCCCAATATGGCATTCGGCTAGGATTCACCGTTCCTATCCATGACGGACACGGCCCCGTTGCCGCCGTCACCTTTGCCGGCAACCAACGGGAAGCTCAATTCGAACGCTTCGTCACGTCGAACCCTCGAATGCTTCAGTTGATGGCGATGTTCTTCCACTCACACGTTCGCCGCAAACTCGCGAGCGATCTTCGTGTTGATGGAGCAGCTTTGTCCGCCCGCGAGTTCGAATGTCTGGAGTGGGCCGCCCGCGGCAAGAGCGCTTGGGACATCGGACGCATTCTGGGAATATCGCATCACACTGCTATCTCTTACCTGAACAACGCGAAAGCAAAATTGGGAGTGCGAACCGTTGTTCAAGCGGCACTACGCGTGGCCGCTGCCAAACGAGAACAGCAAAACTAAGGCGAACTCCTCCCACAACTAGGGGTGATGCTTCTTAGCGTAACTTCGCCTCAAAGAATCATGGCAACCTTGGAGGATGTCATGATTCAGCTCATCACGGAGCCTTGGTACGGCGAATTCTCCCATACGCTCTTTGCAATACACCAACTACGACATCGCGTCTTCAAGGTCCGGATGGACTGGGACGTTCAAATTAGCGGCGACATGGAAGTTGACAAGTTCGACTCGTTGCATCCGGCATACCTCGCCCAACTCTCGGACGACGGCCGGGTACAAGGCTGCGTCCGCCTGCTTCCAACCAAGGGACCGACGATGCTCCGCGACACATTTCCCGCGCTTCTGAATGGTCAGCCGATGCCCATGAGTCCGCAGATATGGGAAAGCAGCCGCTTTGCGATCGACGCTAGACTCGACACACCAAAAGGAGAACACGGAATAGCTTGTGCCACCTACGAGTTGTTTGCTGGCATGGTGGAATTTGGGCTTTCGCGGCATCTGAGCGATATTGTTACCGTTACCGACGCCCGAATGGAAAGGATCCTGCGGCGCGCTGGGTGGCCGCTACGTCGAATCGGCGCTCCCTCTAAGATTGGGAACACTCTCGCCGTCGCTGGATATCTGGATATCTCCAGTGCGGCGCTCGCGAAACTCCGTGGGGCAGGCGGACTTTCCGGGCCAGTGCTCTGGGCGCCTGTATTGCGCGTCGCCTAGAACGGTCGCACAGCGGACCCCTGGGACGCAGTTTCGCCTACTGACGGGCTACAGGCATGATGGAAATCAACAACATTGACAACCAGCAGCGCACGACCGGAATGCCCGTCATCGGCCTGCGCCTGCTTCGGTTTGCAGTCGTTGCCAACGACTGTGGAAGTCTTCGGCAAGCCGCTGAATTACTTTCCATTCCACATTCTGTCGTGAGCCGCTCCATTGGCCAACTCGAGCGCCTAGTCGGGACCAGCTTGTTTGAGCGGTCGACCGCGGGAGTCCAGCCAACACTTGCTGGTAAAGTAGTCGTGCGGATCGCAAGAATGGTGCTGGAGCAGGTTGATACACTCGTTGCAACCGGCAGATCAATTGGTCGTGGCGAAACTGGCCACCTTTCGGTCGGCTTCTGCACGTCGATTTCAGCAGGCAATCTGCGGACTACCCTCCTCGACTTTAGAACGAGATTTCCTCGGATCGAACTCGCTATAGCCGAACGGCCGCGCACTTTGCTTATGAACGCGCTCCGGAGCGGAACACTCGACGTTCTCATCGTTACGAGCGACACGCCATCATCGGACAACAAGACGCTCAGGGTCTGGAGCGAACGCGTCCTCGTTGCATTGCCTGAGGATCACCCTTTGGCGGCGCGCGACGCGGTTTATTGGACCGATCTTCGCGACGAAACCGTACTACTAAGCCATCACGATTCCAGCCGCGAGTTTGAAGATCTCATCATATCGAAATTTGTATCTACGGACGATCGGCCCAAGATCGACCGACACGACGTCAGCCGAAGCATGATCAAGGGTCTCGTCAGTATGAAACTAGGCATTAGCCTCGTCATGGAGTCCGATATGGGCGCGAGTTTCGCCGGACTGAAATATCGCGAACTACGGGACGGGACAGGATCAAGCCATATCGGCTTTTCTGCACACTGGTGCGCTGACAACGAGAATCCAGCCCTCAACCGCTTTCTCGAAATGCTGGCGGAGCGCTATTCCTCCCCATCTCTCGGCGATTGACACGCGCGTCGTAGACGGGCGAATCCTCGGTCAGCCGCCATGAACCGCGCCAGCATCGGCGCGATCAATTTTGTTGGATCGGCGCGCTGACCCGTTTCACGCGCGATTGCCTCCGCGTACGCAGCAAGGTCCCGGTGGACGGATGCAGGCAACTCCGCGGTCACCTTCACCGGCTTGTCGTCTGGGACGGCGGCGATCTTCAGCTTCGTCATTGAGGTTGTCATCCTGTGTAAGGCTCGAGGCGGAGATCCCGGTTGACGATGACACGAACCGGAAAACCCGGGCGGATCGTCAGGGTCGGCTGGATGTTGAGACTGCGCCGAACCACCTGTTGTCCGGTTTGATTCAGTGAGTCCGAGGCGCCGTGTCGCAAGGCCTGGATAATTGCGCTGTCGTTGCTGTTGGTGTCCGAGCCGGCACCCAGTTCGGTCCCGACCGCCAGAAACGTCGATAGGGCCGCAGCCTTGAACAGCTCACCCCAGTGATTGTCGACCTGGTCTTCGAGGCCTGCATACCCGGCAGCGTCAACGCCAGGCTGCCGCTCGAGAACGATAGAACGTCCGTTCGGCATGATCAGCCGGGTCCAGACGAGCAGGACGCGGGACTGGCCGAAAGTGACCTGGCTATCGTAGATGCCGATCAGACGCGCTCCCTGAGGCACAAGCAGAAAGCGGCCGGTCGGGGTATCAAAAACATTTTCGGTTACCTGCGCTGTAACCTGGCCCGGAAGGTCTGATCGGATCCCGGTGATCAGGGCACCCGGAATGACCGTCCCAGCCTGCACGACATACGGTGAGGCCGGCCTGGTGATGCGGTCAGGGCTTACCGTGCGACGGTCCACAGAGGCGTTGACGAAGGCAAGCTTCCGGTCCTGACCGTTTTGCACAGATCCATCGTCGCCGGTGCTCGTTGCGTTCGGTGGCACGACCCGCTCGCTTCCAACAGCCGCAGTCGCGGACGGACGCACTTCTCGTCCATTGGTCGAAGCGAACAGATGACTGATGCGGGCTGCTTCGGTCTCCTGATCCCGGCGCTGCTGGTCCGGATCAGCGCCGCTCGTCGGCGACTGGCCTTGAGCGGCAAGGATCGGTCGACCGAGGTCACCGGGGAGCGGCGGACCAAGCTGCGGGATTGGCTGGCGCGGAACGCCAGCATAGTCCTTCGGCAGGGTCGTAATGCCGTCGGCAACATTGTGATGGTCGGTGCTGTAAAGCTCATCGGCCGCCTGATTTCGAGCACGATTGCTCTGAAGTGACCACAACACTGCTCCGCCGATAACAAGCAGGGCAACCGCGCTCCCGCCAGCCAAGACCTTCCGCGACAACCGCGTCACGCGCGGATGCTCCGCTCTCAAGCGGAAACTTTCGGACTGCTCCGCTTGTGTCTCCGGCGGAACTGCTTGCTCGTGATCGTTTTCATTCCGGGTGTTCATGACGACGGTCTCCCGTCGGTCCTGACAATCCTGACCTTCTGCTGGTGCTCACCGCCGAGCCGGAGTTCGGCGGCCGCAAACAGCCGATCGACGATCAACACATTGCCGTAGGCGCGATAGTTGACGAGTTCTGTCTTGCCGTCTGGGCCGATGACAAAGAGCGGAGGCATTTCGCCCTGCACGATGCCGAGCGGGAATTCGACGTAGACCTTGCGGCCATCGTCATATGCGGCTAGCGGCCGCCAGGGAGGACTGTCGCCTTCGATGGAATAGCGGGAGATACGCTGCGCTGGGTCCGGAAGAACGGGCTTCAGAGCAGCTGAACGCGACCGTTCGCGTACCGTCTCAGGATAGTACCAAGCAACGGATGGCATGTACGGCCGCTCGCGAGAGCGGAGCTCAATCAGGTAGGTGCGCCGGTCAGTATTGACCACCAGGTTGGTCTCGATCGAGGCTCGGGTCGGCTTGACCAGGATATGGACGCGCCGTGTGTCGCCGCTCCCGCTCTCGGTATCGCCCACGACCCAGCGTACGGTATCTCCGGCCGCGATCGGCCCTGATCCCGTCAAAAGTTCTCCTTCCTCGAGCGCGATATCCGTGATCTGCCCCGGCGCGGCGTAAATCTGATAGAGCGCCCCAGGACTGTAGGCGTAGATTTGCGCTGCGTTGAAATACCCTCGCTTGCGCGGTTCGACCCGGGCCGCGCTATTTGCTGTCTCAACCCGGCTCACAGGTTCAGCGTCTTCCTTCCCTCCCGACTTGCCGCCGAGAGCCGGCTTCCAGAGGGGTGGAATGTGAAGCGGTCGCGATCTGTCGTCGAGAGCCACCGGCGTAGCCGGTAACGGAGGCACTTCGGCGTCATAGCTGATCTCCGGAGGAATGTAGGTCGCGCACCCACCGAGCGCCGAGGAACCAAGCAGGAGAGCAAACAAAACTGCTCGCTTCGCGGTCAAGAACGCGGGCCAAGTGGGACCGATCCCGCAGTCCGGGGCGGGGCGCTTCGAATAAACGTCAAACGGCGTCTTGGTCACTGACTCAACTCCTTTGACCAGTTGATGGCGCGGACGTAAACGCCAAGGGGATTCTTGCGCAGGCGTTCGGCATCGCGGGGCATCTCGATCACGATGGTGAGAATTGCGGTCCAGCGTTCGGTCGAGCTCAGCGAACCGTTGTCATAGGTGCGCTGGGTCCATGCGACCCGAAAGCTTTCCGACGACGCGCGAATGACGCTCGAGACGTCGACGGAGATTTGCGCCTTACCGAGCTTGGCAAAGGGGTCATTGTTCCGCGCGTAGTCGTTGAGCGCAGCGGCGCCGCGATCGGTCGTAAAATCATAGGCCCGGAGCCAGTTTTGGCGTAGAACGATGCCGTCGGCCGGCAGACCTCTGACATCCTCGATAAAGCGCGCCAGATGGTAGGCGATCTGCGCATCAGTCGGTTGATAGTCGAAGTTGGCCGGCGCAACCCTCTGGGCTTGGCCAAGATGGTCGACTTCGACCACCCAGGGCGTGATCGACCCATGGCTTGATTGCCAGACCAACCCACCAGCGAGACCGGCTGACAGTATGAGACAACCGAACGCCATCAGCCGCCAGTTTTTGGCTTGCACGCGGGCGGATCCAATGCGTTCGTCCCAAACTTGGGCTGCTTTTTGATAAGGCGTGATCGGTTCGGGCATGCGCCCGTAGTGAACTAATGGTCGTTTGATCATTGATGATTGCCCCTGAGATCAAGTGATCGGCTTTGAGCCGTGTAGTGTCTGGGTTTGAGGCGCTGCCGCGTGGCGGGTGGCGAAAGTGCGGTGATGCGTCTCAGCGCTCTCCTTCGGACAAATCGACGGAGGAGCCGCTGCCACCATGATCGCCCGAGCGGACGTGACCAGCAGCCGAGGCACCATGCCGAATAGTCTCGGCGCGCTTCATGCGGCGCGCCCAATCGGGCAGCCCTTCGGCCGAAGCGCTTGCGGCCTGCTCGCCAGCTTGCTCGCCCCCGAAGGCAGCCGCTGCACGACGCAATGGACTCATGGCAGCCGAGCTGCCCGCCTCAGCGACGCCAGCAAGGCCGCCGCTTCGATAGGCGGCTGACGCTCCCCTTATGACAGCGCCACCACCGCGCGCGGCGCCCGCAATCGCGCCGCCAGCGAGACCAACACCGCCGGCGGCAAGACCCGCGCCCGCCGCAACAATGCCACCGGCAGCAAGGCCTGTTCCAACCGCGGCACCGGCACCGAGCTGAGGCCCACCCGACACCAGGCCGTTGGCGATTCCAGGACCGAAGATGCCCAGGCCAAGCAAGGAGAGCGCCGCAAGGACCAGGGTCATCGCGTCTTCTATGGTCGGCTGATTGCCACCAAAGCCAGCGGTGAACTGCGAGAACAAAGTCGAGCCGATGCCGACGATGGCGGCCAGGACCAAGACCTTGATCCCTGAAGAGATGACGTTGCCCAAGACCCGCTCTGCCGCGAAGGCTGTCTTGCCAAACAACCCAAAGGGAATGAGCACGAAGCCGGCCAGCGTCGTGAGTTTGAACTCGATCAGGGTGACGAAGAGTTGGATCGCCAGAATGAAGAAGGCGAGCAGCACCACGATCCAGGCAAACAGGAGAACGACGATCTGGACGAAATTCTCGAAGAAACTGATGTAGCCCATCAGATTGGAGATCGAATCGAGCAGCGGTCGGCCAGCGTCAAGTCCGACTTGAGCGATCTTTCCCGGCCGAAGGAAGTCCGACGCGGAGAGACTTGCGCCTGATGCTTTTAGCCCAAGGCCGGCAAAGCTCTCGAAAACGATGCGTGCCAGACTGTTCCAATTACCGATTAGATAGGCAAAGACGCCTACAAAGAGCGTCTTCTTGACGAGGCGCGCGACGATGTCTTCGTCCGGCCCCCAACTCCAGAACAACGCAGCAAGCGTGATGTCGATCGCGGCAAGGGTCGTTGCGAGATAGCCGACGTCGCTACCGAGCAGGCCGAAGCCGTTGTCGATATATCGCGTGAACGTTTCCAGGAATTGGTCGATAATCCCCGTACCCGTCATGGCTTGCTCGCCTCAGGTGTCGCCGGTAGCAGATATCCCTGCGGGATCCGGCTCTGATCCTTTGGGGCCGGCGCCAACGCAGCGGCGGGTTCTTCTTGGCCACGAACCGCGGCACCAGATTTCTTGGCCAAGAAGCGTCGCCGGTTTTCGGCCCAGACCTGCCTGCAATGCTGATAACCTGCCGTTTCCTCCGCAGTGACGCTGCGGCAGCGTGCGAGGTCAGAGCTGGTTGCATCTGTCGTCTGCGCGGCCTTCGGCAGCGCGGGCTGCTCGTCACCACCGCGAAGCTGAATCGTGCAGGCAGTGACGACCAACACGCCGATTGTCGTAAGCAGCGACAACGCCTTGAATGCCCTTATGTCCGTCATCAGTGGAACATCTGTACGTTGGATGACTGATAGCCCTGTCCCGGAGTCAGGAACCGACGAAGCTGTTCTCGTCCCTGATCCTGGGCCGAGGCGCGCTGAGCCGCTTCAAGGCTCTGCGCCCGACCTTGCGCCGTCACGACGGCGGTGAGGTCGGCGAGCTGCTGCGCGTTCAGCGCGAGAATCTGATTGCCAGCCTGCGTTGCCTGCAGCGCGCCGCTGGCACCCTGGCTTGACGTTACGAGCGCGGATGTCTGGATGCGATTGGTGTCGAGGTTGCCAACAATGCCCGCCTGGACGCGAAGCGCGTCTTGCGTTGCGGCATAGGAATTCTGCCAACGTGACTGAGCGTTGGAGATCAGCAACTGGTTCGATTGGCTGCTGGTCGCTGGCGCGTAACTTGTCGAGAAGGCATGATCAATCTGCTGAACGTCGTAGGCGATCCGCTGGGCCTGGGCCAGCAATTGCTGGGTCCGCTGGATCGATGATTGCAGTTGCTGCAGCGATGAATACGGCAGGCTTGCCAAATTCCTTGCCTGATTGATCAGCATCTGTGCCTCGTTCTGCAACGAGGTGATCTGATTATTAACCTGCTGGAGCTCCCGCGCGGCCGTCAGGACATTCTGGACGTAGTTGGTGGGGTCAAAGACGATCAGCGCCCGTGCAGGCACCGTGACGCCAAGCAGCAGCGCGAAGGCGGCCGTGGTCGCCAATAGGCCAAGAGGTCTCATTGCGATTTCTCCAGATTGACGAGGTTGGGGATCAGGTCGAGGGCCCAGGCGACGCCGCGGTGCTGGAGCCAGGCGGGCACGAAGCCGTCAGGTCCATGTTCGGCAAGGAGCTGCGCGATGGCTGCCTGGTCTGTCTTGGAAGAGGCTGCGGTGAAGGCGAGCGCAACCTCACCAAGGCCAAGTTCGAACATCCGGTTGCCGCGACGAGACTGGCAATAGTAGTCGCGCTTTGGCGTTGCCCGGCTCAGAAGTTCGATCTGGCGATCGTTGAGTCCGAAGCGGCGGTAGATGGCGGTGATCTGCGGTTCGATCGCCCGTTCGTTCGGCAGCAACAGGCGCGTCGGGCAGCTTTCGATGATCGCCGGTGCTATCGCGGAGCCATCAATGTCAGAAAGCGACTGTGTGGCGAAGATGACGGACGCGTTCTTCTTCCGAAGCGTCTTCAGCCATTCCCGGAGTTGCCCCGCAAAATCCTCGTCATCGAGGGCAAGCCAACCTTCATCGACAATAAGGAGTGTAGGCCGGCCGTCGAGACGGCCCCCGATGCGATGGAAGAGGTACGACAGCACGGCCGGCGCAGCACCCGTTCCAATCAAACCTTCGGTCTCAAACGCCTGGACCGAGGCTTCGCCAAGGCGCTCGAATTCGGCGTCGAGCAAGCGCCCGGAAGGTCCGCCGAGGCAATAAGGTTGCAAGGCGCGTTTCAGAGAGTTCGATTGGAGCAGGACTGACAAGCCCGTCAGGGTCCGCTCCTCCCTCGGCGCCGAAGCGAGAGATGTCAGTGCCGACCACAGATGATCCTTGACCTCCGGGGTGATCTCGACCTTTTCCCGTGCCAGGATCGCGCCGATCCATTCCGTCGCCCATCCGCGCTCGGAAGGATCCTCAATCCAGGCCAGCGGCTGCAGGGCGACGGGGTTTTCGTCCCCGTCTGACAATGCACCGCCGAGATCATGCCAGTCGCCACCCATGGCGAGCGCAGCCGCCCGAATTGAACCGCCGAAGTCGAACGCAAAGACCTGAGAGTTCGGATAACGGCGGAATTGCAACGCCATCAGAGCCAGCAAAACGGATTTTCCGGCGCCGGTCGGGCCCACCACGAGGGTGTGGCCGACGTCGCCGACGTGGAGAGAGAATCGGAAGGGCGTCGATCCCTCAGTCTTGCCAAACAGGAGTGCCGGCGCCTTGAAGTGCAGATCCCTCGCCTCACCGGCCCACACGGCTGACATCGGAATCATATGGGCGAGGTTGAGCGTCGAGACCGGTGGCTGCCGCACATTCGCATAGACATGTCCCGGCAGGCTACCGAGCCAGGCTTCGACAGCGTTCACCGTCTCGATCATGCAGGTGAAATCGCGGCCCTGAATGACCTTCTCGACCAGCCTCAGCTTTTCATCGGCAGCGTTGGGATCTCGGTCCCACACAGTGAGGGTGGCCGTAACAAAGGCTTGTCCGATCTGATCCGACCCCAGTTCCTGCAACGCCGCGTCGGCGTCGATCGCCTTGTTGTGGGCGTCGGTATCGAGCAGCGTCGACGCCTCGTTGGTCATGACCTCCTTGAGAATGGCGCCAATGGATTTTCGCTTGGCGAACCACTGCCGCCGAATCTTGGTCAGCAGCTTGGTGGCATCGGTCTTGTCGAGCATGATTGCGCGCGTCGACCAACGATACGAGAATGCCAGGCGATTCAGGTCGTCCAGGACCCCCGGGGTCGTCGCGCCCGGAAAGCCGACAATCGTCAAGACCCGCACGTTCGCTGAACCCAGCATCGGCTCAAGCCCGCCGGTCAGTGGCTGGTCGGCCAAAAGCGCATCGATGTACATGGGAATTTCGGGCACGCGAACGCGGTGACGCTTAGTCGAGATCGTCGAGTGCAGATAGGTCAGCGTGGCCTGATCATCGAGCCAGGCGCAATCCGGCATGAACCCTTCGACGAGTTGCAGCACGCGGTTGGTTTGATCGATAAAGCCGCGCAACACCTCCCGGGCATCTGCTCCAACGGTGCGGTCGCGACCTTCATAGAGCAATCGCTCCGCCTTAGCCGCTCCCTCCTCCGGCGGCAGATAGAGGAAGGTCAGGAAATAACTGGACTCGTAGTGGGCACCTGCCTCCTCGAATTGCGCTCTGCGTTCGGCATCGACCAGCGCAGACGCGACATCCGGAAAGGTGTTTGGAGGATAAGCGCCCGCAGAATGACGCTGCGCCTCAACGAACACGGCCCAGCCGGATCCGAGGCGGCGCAAGGCGTTGTTCAGACGACCGGCGACGGCAACGAGTTCGGCCGGCACCGCGCTGTCGAGGTCAGGTCCCCGGAACTTTGCTGTCCGTTGGAAAGAACCATCCTTGTTCAGGATGATTCCCTCGTCGACGAGAGCTGCCCAGGGCAGGAAGTCGGCGAGACGCGCGTTGGAATGACGATATTCGGCAAGGTTCATCATGGCGGAGCGCTCAGGTGTTGAGGTGGCTGGGAATGCGCAGATGTCGGCGCACGACATCGACAAATGCGGGATCGCGCTTGGCGGCCCAGACGGCGGCCATGTGGCCGATGAACCAGAGGATGAGACCCGCGATCCAGAGCCGCAATCCAAGTCCAAGGGCCGCAGCAAGCGTGCCGTTCACGATCGCGACGGACCGCGGCGCGCCGCCCATCAGAATCGGCTCAGTGAGTGCGCGGTGAACGGGCACGACAAAACCTGTGACCGGTTCATCCATCAAACCACCACGCCGCCGCCGAAGGAGAAGAACGATAGGAAGAAGCTCGAGGCGGCAAATGCGATCGACAGGCCGAACACGATCTGGATCAGCCGGCGGAAACCACCCGACGAATCCCCGAACGCGAGCGTGAGCCCGGTCACGACGATGATGATGACCGCGATGATCTTGGCAACCGGACCTTCAACCGATTGCAGGATCTGATTGAGCGGCTGCTCCCATGGCATATTCGAACCAGCGGCCCATGCCGGCGCCGCCGCCAAAAGCACCGTGCCGAAGGCGGCCACCGATGCACCTCGAAGAAAACGAATTTGCTGACGCATGTCAGTCTCCTGCTGTTGAAAGGCTGTAGTCGCCGGCAGCTCCAAGCCCCCGGACGAGCGCGAGCTCAACGAGGCGACGATCAGCGCCACGCCCCGCCAGCACGGCGATAACGTTGATGGTCTCGGCGATCAGGGCACGCGGAACCGTGATGACGGCTTCCTGAATGAGTTGCTCAAGCCGCCGCAGGGCACCGAGCGCGGTACCAGCATGAATGGTCCCGATGCCACCGGGATGCCCGGTACCCCAGGCCTTGAGCAGATCGAGGGCTTCGGCACCGCGGACCTCGCCGACCGGAATACGGTCAGGACGCAGTCGCAGCGAGGAGCGAACGAGGTCCGATAGCGTCGCCACGCCATCGTTGGTACGCAAAGCGACAAGGTTGGGCGCTGTGCACTGCAGTTCGCGCGTATCTTCGATCAGCACGACCCGATCGGCAGTCTTTGCCACTTCGGCCAGGAGCGCATTTGTCAGAGTCGTCTTGCCGGTCGACGTTCCCCCGGCGACGAGGATGTTCTTCCGTGCGGCGACCGCGCTCTTCAGGATCTCGGCCTGCTCCGAGGTCATGATTTCCTTGGCGACGTAATCGTCGAGGGTAAACACCGCGACCGCTGGCTTGCGGATAGCAAAGGCCGGGGCGGCAACGACCGGAGGCAAAAGGCCTTCGAAGCGCTCACCAGTTCCAGGCAGTTCTGCCGAAACCCGTGGCGCCCCGGCATGCACCTCCGCACCTACGTGGTGCGCTACCAGGCGAACAATGCGCTCGCCATCCGCTGCGGAGAGAGTTTTGCCTGTGTCGATCAAGCCACTCGACAGCCTGTCGATCCACAACCGCCCATCCGGATTGAGCATCACCTCGATGATCGCTTCATCTTCGAGGTAGCCGGCAATCGCTGTGCCAAGCGCACTACGAAGCATGCGCGCGCCGCGCGAATTCGCTTCCGATTGAATGGAATGGCTTGGCACCGTCGTCCCCACCCAGTGAGAGCGTCCGCAAAGGGCCCTCAGATGGGATGATTAGAAAAAGCACCTATGGAGTTGGCGCAACAAGCGCTTTCGGTGATCGTAGACTGGCGTAGAAAAAGGAAGACTGAGAACTGATATTGGACTCCTGCTCAATCGTACCAGTCCGCTAAGAGCTATCGCTCACCACTCCGCGCCGTCGTCCGCGGGTATCAGGATGGGCGAATTCTCGTACAAGCCGACCGACTTGACACCATTGGAAACAGAGGCTGGCGTGGAGCGGGAAGTTAAACTCATCCATGAAGCGCAGACTCTACGCCAAGGCAGCGCGAACCAGACCAAGGCTGCGATCTGCAGCGCTACGTTGAGGCCGAACGCGACCTGATAGGCCTGGACGGACCTATGGCCATCGATCGTGTGCCATTGCTCCAGGATCAGGCCTGTCGCGTATTGTGCCAGAAATGCCCAACCAAAGTGCAGGACGTTCAAGACGCCGTTGGCACGACCAGCAAGCTCCGGCGGAAAGTAATCCGCTATTACCGCGAAGCTGACCACGGTTGCCGTTCCGGCAATTGCGACAACCGACCAGGGCAGGATGGACGGCAGGGGCGCTCGCAAGATCAAGGCTGAATCGGCTGCGATGAACAGCACTGCAACCACCACTAATATAGCCTCCGCTCCGATTCCTTTGCGTTTGATGTAATGGACGGCCATACCGAACAACCAGGCACCGCCGCTTAGTACGACGGACATTGTAAACAGCTGTCTGACGAGACTTGTGCGATCAAGCCTCTCCACGTCGATCAGCCACGGTGATGCCCACAGCCCCTGCAGAGACCAGGCTGATCCGACGCAAGTCGCCGACAACGGGGCCATTCGCCAGAAGCGCCGATCGCTGAAAACGGAGCTAAGAGTGGCGCAGGCTGCTGATGGGACAATGCCCCGCTCGGGAACCACGACATAGATGAAAATGGCCGTCGCGCCGGTCGCCGCCGCTAGGATCTCAAAGAGCTGCCGCCAGCTCATCCAAGCGAGTAGGTATTCTACGGGAACCGTAGCGGTCACCGCTCCTAGCGATCCCAGCATGATCATGTAGCCGTTAAGCAAGGCAACTCGTTCTCTGGGGAACCAAAGGACGATCGACTTCAGTCCTGCGGTCAACGCCGCCGCCACGCCAAGCCCGATCATTGCACGCGCGATCAAAAGCGACAGGAAACCGGTCGATATCGCGAAGAGTCCGGCGCCCGCTGCGGCTAGCAAGAGCAGAACACTCTGGACGCGACGCGGACCAAAGCGATCCAACAATATACCGACAGGGATCTGAGCCGCCGCGAATATCAGGAAATAGACTGACGTAAGCAACCCGAGGTCGGCAGTCCCGAGCGCGGTATCCGAGCTGAGATGACTGGCGATCAAAGCGTTGATCGTTCGATACAGATACGAAAGATAGTATCCAGCAGCAAACGGGAGAAAAACGCGCGAGATGAGACGCCATGTCCCGGAAATTTGCATGCTGGCCCTCTTGCTGTCAGCTCGTGCGAGCCGATAGCGCGACCAGCTTTTCGTCAGTTCGGGTAAATCCCTGCGGTCGTAGGGTGGCGTAGAATAAGAAGGATCCGCGAAATGGTCTGTCTACGTGGCTCTCTCAAGTTTCTTCGGCCGGTTCCTGACGACCGATGTCTTCTGGAATCTCCCGGAGAAAGCTTTGCCCCTTTTGCAAACGGCGCCCGAGTGCTTCGACAAATCCTTCAAAACGATCCCTGCCCTTTGCCTGCGCGGCAGCCTGTGCGTCGTTGGGTAGCGGCGGCGTGATCGTCAGCCAAAAGCGGATGAAGAGCGCCAAGCTTTCGGCCGTCAAGCCCACGTCGCGTTCCAGCCGCTGCATCTGGCGCGACAGCCGATCGAGGCGCCGGGTAAACGCCGCTTCTCGCCTGTCCGCTCCATCCGGGGACAGAAACGAAACAACTGCCGCTTCCACGATCGCCGACCGAGAAAGTCTTTTGCGATCGGCGAGCTCTGAGATCTGTTTCAGCAGTTCTGGCGGGAAGTAGACGTTCATCCGGTCGCGCATAATGCCTCAGAGCTCCATACCGTCATTCGGGTCCATGGCGACCTGACGCGCAACGCCGCGCATCTGCTGGCGTATGAGCCGGGACTGGCGGACCCCATCCTCGTCATCGTCAAGAACGGCGGCAAATTCTTCTGCCGGCGTCGGTTCGGTCGTCTCCTTGGCGATCGCGACGTGATCGGGGAGTTCGGGCTCGCGACGGAGTCCGCTGTTCGCCGTGTCTTCCTCGACCTCCGCGGCTTTGTCAGTTGGACCCGCCGTCGGCTTCAATGGTCCTAGCGCTGACCAACCGTCCGTTCTCGATGATCGGCCGGCGCTCGCCGGATTTGGCGGCGGCAGAACCCGCTCGGTGAACCGCCTATCCTCGTAGTAGCGAACTTTCTTCGCCCGGATCGGCGGCGTACCCGCCACCATGACGATCTCGTCCATCGGTGGAAGCTGCATGACCTCGCCCGGGGTCAAGAGAGGTCTGGCCGTCTCCTGCCGCGAGACCATCAAGTGCCCCAACCACGGGTTCAATCTATGGCCGGCATAGTTTTTCATGGCCCGCATCTCGGTCGCGGTCCCGAGCGCGTCCGATACCCGCTTGGCGGTCCGCTCGTCGTTGGTCGCGAAGCTGACGCGGACGTGACAGTTGTCGAGGATGGCGTTGTTAGGCCCGTAGGCCTTCTCGATCTGGTTGAGCGACTGCGCGATCAAGAAGCTCTTGATGCCGTACCCCGCCATGAAGGCGAGCGCAGACTCGAAGAAATCCAGCCGCCCCAGCGCCGGGAACTCGTCGAGCATCATTAGCACTCGATGCCGACGGTCGCGGGCGTGTAGATCCTCGGTCAGGCGCCGGCCGATCTGGTTCAGCACCAGACGGATCAGCGGCTTGGTCCGAGAAATATCCGACGGCGGCACCACGAGGTAAAGCGTCGTCGGGCGACCATCTGCGATCAGATCGGCAATCCGCCAGTCGCAGCGACAGGTCACCTGGGCCACGACGGGATCGCGGTAGAGCCCGAGGAACGACATCGCGGTGGATAGGACGCCGGAGCGTTCGTTTTCGGATTTGTTGAGGAGTTCGCGCGCGGTCGAGGCGACGACGGGATGGGCGCCCTGCTCGCCAAGGTGCGGTGTAGTCATCATCGCCCTCAGCGTGGTCTCGATCGGCTGCTTCGGATCGGACAGGAAGGCGGCGACGCCGGCCAAGGTCTTGTCCGCCTCGGCATAGAGAACGTGGAGTATGGCGCCGACCAGGAGCGAATGACTGGTCTTCTCCCAGTGGTTCCGCTTGTCGAGGGAGCCTTCGGGGTCGACCAGGACGTCGGCCACGTTCTGGACGTCGCGAACCTCCCATTCCCCGCGCCGGACCTCGAGCAGCGGATTGTAGGCTGAGGACTTTGGGTTGGTGGGATCGAACAACAGGACGCGGCCGTGTCGCGAGCGGAAGCCCGCGGTCAGTTGCCAATTCTCGCCCTTGATGTCGTGAACGATGGCCGAGCCGGGCCAAGCCAGGAGCGAGGGGACGACAAGACCGACACCCTTGCCGGATCGGGTGGGTGCAAAACACAACACGTGCTCCGGCCCGTCGTGGCGAAGGTAGTCGCGGTCGAGCTTGCCGAGCACCACACCATCCGGACCGAGAAGTCCCGCCGCTCGAACCTCGTCCGCACCAGCCCAGCGCGCCGACCCATAGGTCGCGACATTCTTGGCTTCGCGCGCCCGCCAAACCGACATGCCGATCGCCACCGCGATCGAAACGAAGGTCCCCGACGCCGCAATGAAGGCTCCTTCGACAAAGACCCGTGGCGCATAGGCGTCGTAGACGAACCACCACCAGAAGAAGACGGGCGGGTAATAGACCTTGAAGCCCAACAGTTCGAACCAGGGCCGCCCAAGCTCCGGTTGCCAGGCGAGCCGCCAGGCCGTCCACTCGGTTGCTCCCCAGATGGCCAGCAAAACGATCAGGCCGACCACGATCACCTGCCCCCAAAGGATTTTGGTTCCGGACATCCCGAACGCCCTTCCGCAGCTGGATTGGTGCGATTGTTAGAGACCGAGGTCGCGCTTGCGACCAAAGCCCCATTCGATTCCACCGCCGTCCTTCACGACGCCGGTGACGTGTTGGCCGAGCCTCCTTTCGAGTTCGCGCGACCAGGGCACGAGTTGGAAGCCGAGCCCATTGTCGATCATGGCGAAGCGTCCCGAGGCGAGCGTCAGACGCTGGCGATATGTCCCCGCCACATGCTCCCCGGATTCGGACTTCACGTAAGGGAGGCTGGTGTCGGCCGAGACTTTTGCGGCCACCTGGTCCAGTTCAAGCTGGCGCAACGTGTTCAGGAGGTTGCGCTGCAAGATGATGCGTTGGCCCTGCCGCCGCGCTAGGCCCTCCCGGATCAGATGCTCGGTACGGGCTTCCATGGCTTGGCGCGTCTCTCGGCCGAATCCGCCCATGGCAAGCGGCATGGAGTCGCGTTCGACCAGCCTGTGGTCAAGCCAGGTCGCGCCTTTTGCGGTGACCTGCTCGGCAAGATCGAGATCGGAGCGGATGGCGAGCACCACGGTCGGCCGTGGATCGCCGGCTTGACCGAAGCGTCGGACTTCGACGATTCCCCCAACGGGCGGAGCATGTTCGAAGGCCTCGATACCTCGAAAGCGCACGTGGTGCGCGCGTCCGTCGGTCCCGTCGATCAGGGCGTAGGCCTCGCCAGTCAGTTCGTCATGCAATCCACGCTCGACCAGTCGTCCCATAAGCTGAGACGTCGGCTGTCCACCCTCGATGACGAAGTCGGCGACGCCGCGCGCTTCCCCGCGCTCGGTAAAGGCGCGGTGCATGGTCTTGATGATGTCGCCGCGCATGCCGAGGTCGCGCAAGCTGCGCTCGGCCTCGAGTCCGACCATCCACTCCCCTGGTGCGGCGGATGCGGCAAGGCCCATCTTCTCGAGGTGCTGAAGACGGCCAACCATCAGGCGGCGGATCTCAGGATCCGCGCTGCCGGGATTCTTGGGTCGAAGATCGATATACCCGGTCTCTTCCGCCGCCAGTCGGACCTCCCGGTCGAGCCGCGTCCATCGTTCCGCCGAGACTTCCCTCTCCAGCGAATTGCGGATCTCGTGCTCCGGTTTTGGACCCAGTTCGATCGCGACCAATTCCTCGGCGCGTGAACGCAGGCCCCGGCTGATGTAGTCGCGGGAGATCACGAGATCAGCGCCCTCTTCGTCGACCCCCCGAACGAGAAGATGGACGTGAGGATTGTCGGTATTCCAATGATCGACAGCCACCCAATCCAGTCGCGTGCCAAAGTCGGCTTCCATCTGCTTGGCGAGGTCGCGGGTGAAGGCCTTCAGGTCGGTCATATCGCCGGCGTCCTCCGGCGAGACAATGAACCTGAAATGGTGACGGTCGTCCTTGCAGCGTTCGGCAAACGCCGCGCTATCGGCGCCGTCGCCGCGGGCATCAAACATCTCGGCCCGCTCACCACTCCGGGTCACGCCATCGCGCTTCAGATACGAGAGATGGGCCGTCAGCGGCGCTGAGCGGAAGGCTCGTCCTTTGTGGCGAACCACGCGCGCCTTCACCACAACGCGCCGCGTCGGGCTGAACAATCTCGCCCGGCTAAAGGCGAGGCGCCCGCGGCCAAACGTCGAACGCCCATGGGCCGCGGAACGCCTGCCGGCCGGGGTCTGACCCGAGGTGTGTCCGGTTTTCTTCGCCGCGCGTAGCACCTGATTGATGAAGCTTTTCGGCTTCGGCGCGCGGGTACTGCGGATGCGCCCGGGCCGGATACGCAGATCGCTGTCGCCCGTGGTCATGACTGCGCCTCGAAGGACGCCAAAACGCGTAGAGTGCCGAAAATGTAGTTGATCTCATTCTTAAAAATCCAAGGCGCGGCACGCGCCCCGACCGACCGGCACGCCGGAACCCAAGCCATGTCAATGGCTTGCGGTTCGAGCGGCGAGCCCCTTTTATCTCGCCGTCCTGCCGTCGTGGTCTCCGGGTCGCCGGTTCCCGAAAGAGCCACCGCGACCTGGCCGCCAACTCGCGAAGCCCCCACTGCTTCCGAGCGCTTGCGATAGCGATCGTTACCCGAAGGGCCGAGACACCCGAAGGGTGGCTCGGTGAGGAGCGAAGCGACGAGTAGAGCGCGGGCCGAAGGCATCGCCCATACACCATCAGCTTGCGAACCCGCACACCTGGTCATCGCGATACTCCCGAATCCGATCGAGGGACGAACATGCCAATTGGCCGGGGGACCATGGGCGAAACATCGGGCGCCGAGAACGCGGTCGTGACACCGCTAGACGGCATGAGCGCCAACAACCGATCACGCGTCTTCATGAGATCGGATCGCGTGACGAATAGCGTCGCAGCTGCTGATGACTGTCCGCCGGACGTCCACCTCGGCGGCAGTTCGACGGCAAGCAGATTTGCAAGCTTTGCGACGTATGCTCGCGTCTCGTCTGGCAGAGAGCCGCCCGCAAGATGCTCTTCATAGCGAGATGGTCCCGCATTGTACGCCGCAAACACGCCAGGCGAGCCATACCGATCGAGCAGTTCGCGCAAGTACGCCGTACCGGCCAGAATGTTGTCGTGCGGGTCGTAGGGGTCGTTCCCGAGATTGTAGCGCACACGAAGTTCCGCCCAAGTCGCTGGCATGATTTGCATCAGGCCCATTGCGCCTTTTGGCGATCTGGCGTGCACGTCACCAGCACTCTCGATGCGTTGGACTGATCGGATCCAGTTCGGCGCAATCGCAAAGCGTTGTGCGGCTTCATTGATGAAGCCGGCAAATGAGTGAGCGGTCTGACTGATCGCCGGCTGGGCGGTTGATCCGCTCTGGGCCAAAGCAGCACCGTCGAACGCGGTCAGAAGAAGCATCACGGGCACGACTGCACAAACGCGCGTGCCCAACCGACCCAAGCACGCGGTCGGGCTCGCGCCAGCCTTGCAGACATCGATCGAGACGGAGGAATGATCCCGCAATCGATCGAACAAGGGCATGGCGAGGAGAACACGTCGAATACGCACGATCACCCCTCCCACGTCCACACCGGCATCGCACGGCCGATCACGCTGGATGCCGGAAGAAATCCAAAATACCGGCCATCAAGAGAGTCGTCCGACTGCCAGTTCATCAGAAACAGATCGCCGTCGCCGACGACGCGGCAGCCCTGCCATTTCGGCAGCGGCCGGCCGCGTCCGTCGCGGTCCTTCGCCTCGCCCACCGCGACCTCGTCGACCGAAATCGTGAGGCCGGTTCTGCAAACACTCTGCCCCGGAAGGGCGAGCACGCGCTTCAGCATGGGCACGCCAATGGGCAAATAGCCGTTCAAATCGAGGAAGGTCGCGAGCGGCTCCGGCGGCTGCACGGCGACCAATTCAGTAACTTGGAATTGGTCCGCCGGTCGGAGGCGGTAGAGACCGATCGGCACGCTCGCGGATGCGTTCCAGATGTATAGCGGAATCGGCTCCAGGACGATCGTCGCGATGAGCGCAGCAGCGACCCCAATCGTCACGGCCAGCATCGGTAGGCGGCCCGTCATCGCATCACCCTTTGGCGATGGAGCCAGGCCTGATGGCGCGCTTTCGTATACGGGCGCGGGTTTTCATTAACGGACAGACGGTTGTGAACGTGATGCCAATGGTCGGGAGCGACATCAGCCGGATCGACGCCGAGCGCCTCAACGGCATCGATCATCTGCAGCACGCGCTCGACCTTCGGCCAGCCGGACAGGCGCAGCAGAATCTCACCGCCGGGCGTCACATAAGGAACGGTCGAGCAGCGCTGTCCCAGTGCGACCGCGCGCAAGATGTCGATGCGCGAAATGATCGTGCCAAAGTCGTTGGAGGTCCACCGGACGAAGGCAAAGATGCTGCCTGGCGCGAATGACAGGACACGCCGATGGCGATCAAGCTTCCGTTCCCCGACAATGCGACCGAACCGAATGCGGTTTTCGATGCGCTTCTCGAGCCACAACACTTCCACTTCCGTGAGATCGCTCATGCGGCGGCTCCCGGACGCTGGGGCTGGCAGCCGTGAGCTTGGGGCTCGGTCGAGAGTGTGTATCGCCTGCAAAGGCAGGCTGGCCTGTCGGACTGCCGTTGCCGAGCGCCATCGACGCCGCTTTCGGCCTGCTCCGTTAGAAGAAATCCGAAGGATTTCCGGTTAGTAAAGTTAGAGCGGCTGGAAAGCGCGGAGAAACAAGCTCTTAAGCTCGATTCCGGTCCCCGATAGCACGAGGATCGGGTCCCCGATAGCACGAGGGTTGCGGTCCCCGATAGCACGAGCTGATTCACAGGTTGTCCTCCGAATTTGGAATGAGACCGCGCCGGCGCAAGCGGGCCGTTAAGGGATCAACAGGCGTGGGTGCAAAGTTCAGTCGCTCGGTGCCATCAGGGTCGCGCGTGAGCACGAGCTGATAACCGGGCAATGTCTGGCGCTGGACGATCTGGCGCACGTCGTAAGCAAAGTGCTTGAGGGGCGAGAGGATGCCGGACTTGGCATGGAGGTGCACCAGATCAAAACTCCAGCCGCCGTCCTGGCGTCCGCCGTGCTTGCGCACAAGACGATAAAGCCACCTCTCAAGTCCGCCCGTCAGCTCGAAATAGGCGCGATCAATCGTCAGCACGAGCGCGTCATCGATGACGCCAGCGTAGAACCAATCCGGCAGGATCAGCTCGATCCCAAATGGGCGGCCATTTGCATCGGCCGTCTCTTTCCACTCGTTGATCCAGGAGAAGCGATGCCGTCGCCGCTCTGCCGGCTGACGGATCGACGTCAGCACGGTCGTTGACTGAAGTCTGTCGAGACCCGCCTTCAGCCGATCATAGTCGCGTGCGCCGGTGCCGCGGCCGACGAACGTCAGAATTTCATACGGCGTTGCAGCCATCAGGCGCGACGTCTTCAGGCCGGCATCACGGGCTTCGACAATCTGGGACGCGGCCCAGATCAGAACGTCTGCATCCCAGATCGTCGCCATGCCGTGTTCCGGCACGGCTTCGACACGAATTGCGATCGCACCGGCACGGAAGTCGATCGGCACGATCCGCTTAGTCTTTGCGAGGGAGAAGAACGGATACGCCATCAGATCCTGCGCGTCGCGCGGCGCAAGATCGCCGGGCAACGCCCGAAAGAGCTCAAGCTGGTCGCGCTCCGAATGGTGTTTGCGCCGCATGGTCACTACTCTCACGCGGCAATCAGCGACGTTCCTGGCCCGCATACGGGCGCAGCGCGGGCTGCTTCTTGGCCGGCAGTACCGTCCCCTTCCCGGGATCGGACGTCGACGTCTTGGCGCCGCGGTCAGCCCACGCTTTCAGGTCATCGACGGCGTAGACAACACGTCCGCCGATCTTCCGATACGTCGGTCCAGTACCGTACGTGCGGTGCTTCTCGAGCGTGCGACCGGACAGGCCAAGATAGCGCGCGGCCTCAGGTGTACGCAGGAATCGCGGTGGTAGACCGGCCATCGGATCGGGCATTTGAGGACTCCAGGAGGACATCGCACTACGCCTGGCTAGGCCGGCGTGTGTGCGGTCATCATGGAGAAGCAAGATCTCGGAGGGGGATGCCGAATATGGAGGGGGCCGCTTTCGATACCCCCCAACCGGAAGGGCTATTCGTCCCTGCGCCCGGACCGCAGAAGTTTGCGGTAACCACCGCGCATCAACGCAAGGCCGCCTTGCACCAAGCGGATTGTTCGATTGCGCAGATCATGGGTCTTCCAGGCACGGTCGGGGATTCGCTTTTTGCCGAAGAGCGCTTCGGCGATAACGCGATAGCTTCCGCCGGCGCTGCGAGCATCAAGCGCACGGATCGCGGCGCTCAAGCGTTCGCGCCGCTGTTTAGATAGTTGGTGAAAGGCAGGACCTGGTGCGCGTCCATTCATCGCGCGCCACAGCCGGCGGGCTGCATACGCACGCGCGCCGAAATCGCCGTCAAATGGCAGTTCGGCTGCATATGACGCGCCAAGCACCGGTGGATCCTTGGACCAGACACGGTGATCCACTGCACCGATGCGCAGCACGGCGTGCCAGCCGTCGGCGGCGCGGCGCATCTGGCCTGCTGCAAGGTCAAGCAGCGGTTGAGGCGCTGAACTGCGATCGGCGGCCGAGGCAACCTTGACCGGAACGACCGCCGCTAGAACCTCAGGCGCCCAAAAGATCGTCTGCTCATCGAACGACCGCCGCGGGTCATGGGCGAAAGCAGAGGCCCCACCTCCTCCTGAATTCGTCAGTCACTTCGCCGTTCGGGCTGTTGGCAATCATCACCTCGTACTCACGCCGGTAACCGGCGTTGCGGCGGAGACATTCCCAGGCGATGTCGGTGATTTCGGCGTCTTGTAGGCTCTTGTAGGATTCCGGCGACCGCCAGTCGAATTCAGGCATTGCTTCCGCCCCATTGCACGCTGCTAACAACGATTGCGCCGCAATAGGTATGAACGAGGCGGTTGTAGGAAGCCCCTAGTTTGGCACCACGTGGTGCACCGGAATGACCACCGATCAGCAAAAGAAAATAGTTCTGCCTGCAAGTCGCCGGCCGGCGGTTTTCTTCTATTTTGAGCCGGTGCCGCGCAAGAGGCGTCCCTGCTCGGTCACCCATTTGGCGCGCGCGAGATGACTCTGATATGCGCTTCGCGCACGGTCCGGCTCCCGCACCGGATCGATATGCAGCACCACTCGAGCGACTTCCATCCAGTCAGCCCCTTGGCTTTCGGCCTGCAGAAGGCGCATGTAGGTCACGACATGCTGCTCATCGTAGGCAGTGAGAATTTGATCTGCAGGCGCAGCGTCGGCGACGCCTGGGTCGAGCGGCGGCTTCCTCATAAGACTCCACGCCTTAGTTTAGACAATTTCTAACACGCGGGCAGGAAGGAGCAGAAGCGCCAAAATTGTCGCGGAAGCCGTCCGGATCGCGTTTTGTCGAAAATACTCCGTGGTGAAATACTCTTCAAGGACATGCCCTCTCGCGTATGGATATACGCGAGATACTTGCAATCAATTTGCGGAAGCTCCGGCAGGCCCGTGGTTTGTCACAGGAGGAATTGGCTCATCGTGCTGAAATTGACCGCACTTATATCAGCGCACTCGAGCGAAGCGTTTATGCGGCGGGTATCGACGTTGTCGATCGGCTCGCTCGCAGCCTGGGTGTCGAGGCCGCCGACCTGCTCACTCGCCCGCCCACAAGCACCAAGAAAAGGACTCGGGGGCAGGCCGAGTGATTGAGCCGACCCGCTCGATCCGGCGGCCGGTTCGCGCTCACTGACGCCTGGAAGGATGGGAAGCCCCGCCCGGCAGACCGGACGGGGCTTGATGAAGTGGCCTACTCGCCGGTCTTGCGCGGCCGCGACCAGAGCAGGGTGTAGCCTTCACCGCCTTCGTCGTCGAACAGGTTCGCGTAGATCGGCGCGTTGAAGGAAGGATCGTCGAGCTTGAGCGAGAGGTAGTCGCGGCCTTCCTCGGAACGCTTCGACCAGGCTGCGCCGATCTCCGCCCGGCCCACATAGATGCGGTGGCTGGGGGCGTTGTCATTGGAGCGGTTGGTCTCGGCGACGATGCGGACGCCCTTGGCCTTCAGGCTCAGGGTGACGATCTCGCCCTGGAATTCGTTACCGACCTTCTTGAAAGAACCGATGTTAGCCATGTCACTTCTCCTGTTGTGTTTCGAGCCCGCGACCACCGCGGCCTCGATGGCGATCTAGGGCCGAGGACGATCGGCGACGCACCCGCTCGGGCCGGAGCGCAGCGGAGGACGTCGTTGTGGCGACTTTCTTGCCTCGCGAGGAATGGGCGAAGCCCAGGGGAAGAAAGTCGCATCAACGGCGTTGCGGCTCAGACGATCGAGGCGAAGCCGGTCTTCGGCCAGATCAAGCCATCAACGAGGCCACGTGCGTCCGCGTGCTGAACCACGATATCTGGAGAAGCGTGGCTATCTCGGTTTTGATGAACAAGAGGCGTGAACGATTCAGCGGGGAAAGAGAAACAATCTCCTGCAAAAGGCGGTATCGTCTCCCAAGAACGGATCGAGATAAGATCGTTCTGCCGCGGCTGCGTGGGCCAGACCGAATGTCGGCAGCTTGATCGATGAATTCCGAGCAGGACGAGATCTCCGCGCTCAAGTTCGATCATCCCGTTCACCGCGCCGATCTACGCGAAACGAAGCTATTCGACATGGCAGCGGTAAGCGATCGCCCCTGGGGCCATGCGGCCGTAAGAATTGGCTAGGACGGTTTCTCCACCACCACATCGGGCTCGAACGGGCGGGTCTTCGCCAAAACCACCAAGCGCGTCATCGCCGTGCCGCCAACGCAAACCGCGCCCAAGGAAGCGAAGACTTCACGCCAAGCCAGCGAGGGCACCCCGATATTGGACACGGCGAACACCACATGATAGCCGGCGACGGCGGCGGGAACAGCGAATGCTGTTGCGATCGCGATGCGCAAGGCCGAGGACCGAGTAACAGCAAAGGCGACCTGGCCGAGGACCAGCGTCAGCGCACCGCCGGCCGTCGCGATAAGCATGGCGCCAATGAGGCCGGCGTCGCTGTGAAACGTCATCATCCCGATAATGAGTGCGACAAAAAACGGCAGGGCATACACGGCAAGCGCAATGATCGCCCAGCAGAACAGACCGATGCCGAGTGTGTTGAGAACAAGCCCAATAGCGAGCATGGTGGTGGCTCCATGTGCATAGATCTACCAGTCGCGCCTTCCACCACCACCACGGCGCAACTCTGGATATGAGACTGAAACGAGGCGGAGTTGCGGCGGGAGCAATTTCGCCTCAAAGACTTCAGTTGAGCAGACGGCGCTCATGCGCCGCCGAACATCCAGACCGGGATGCCGAGCCGTTTCGCCTTGTCGGCGAGGTTGTCCTGGATGCCCGTGCCCGGGAAGTGCATGACGCCGATCGGCAGGAGTTCGAGCATGGCATCGTTGCGCTTGAACGGTGCTGCCTTGGCGTGCCTCGTCCAGTCGGGCTTGAAGGCGATCTGGGCCACTTTGCGGTTGCTCGCCCATTTCGAGGCGATCAGTTCGGCCCCCCTCGGGGAGCCGCCATGCAGCAGGACCATGTCGGGATGCTTGGCATGAACCTTGTCGAGACGATCCCAGATGAGGTGGTGGTCGTTGAAGTCGAGCCCTCCGGTGAGCGCGATCTTTGGCCCTGAGGGCAGCAGGATCTCGGTCTCGGCGCGGCGCTTGGCTGCGATGAAGTCGCGGGAGTCGATCATCGCCGCGGTCAGGGTGCGGTGGTTCACCAGCGATCCCGATCGGGGGCGCCATAATGTGCCGGTGTGAGTCTCGAAGCGTTCGATGGCTTGGTCACGGAAGAGCTCCAGGCAGTTGCGTCGCTCGATCAACGTGGTGCCTTCCGCCGTGATGCGTTCGAGTTCGACGGATCGAACTTCGGAACCGTCCTGCTCGCGCTGACTCTTCCGTTGCGCCTGTTCGTTGTCGTCGAGTTGGCGACCGATGCGGTCGACGGCTCGGTGGAACAGGTTGACGGTCGACCAGAGCAGATCGTCGAGGTCCGGCTCGAGCCGCGTGTCGCTCAACGTCGCGACCAGGGCATCGAAGATATCGACGACGGCACCGGTAATGATCCTGCCGTCGGGAAGCGGCCGTGGATCGGGCTGGTCGTCGAAGGGGCGGTAACCGAAGAGCTGCAATTCGGCAAGAACGTGTTCGGTCGGAGATGCGTCGTGCGGTGGTTCGATGTCATCGTGGTCGGTCATGGAGGCGATCCTTTGCCGGATCGGCCGCGACCATCGCGGCCTTCGTGGCGATCACTCAGACGGCAGGCGGAACGGGCCAGAACCCGGAGCAGAGCGGAGGGCCGAAGCGCAGCGGAGGATGGCGGAGGCCGGGCTATTTTGCTTCGCGATGCAAAGCGCGCTCGCCAGATGGCTAATGTGTCTTCTCGTCGCCGGCGCGCGGCGGAAAATAGCCGGACGCAGCCATTGCCGGTCCGAGCCGCTTGCCGTCCGATCGCCCTCTAGAAGGCCGTGGTCGCGTGCTCTCCCGGCAGTGGCCGCACCGCGACCGACCTGTCGATGCCCATCGAATTGCCGGGGCTATTCCGCGGTTGCCAACGACGAATGCAGCAAACGGACGACGTCCTCTGGTACGAGCTGAAGCCGCAACGATGCGCGGAGGGCTTCGAGGCCAAAGATGTGCAGATCTTCGTTGAAATCGCCCACCCGAGGCGACAGCGGAATCGCTTCAACGCCGGCCTCTACCGCGCGCTGCGTGAGAATCGCCTGTACGGTATCTCCGGCAGCATCGTCATCGCGGGCGATATAGAGCCGACGCAGGCCAGATGGCAGCATCATCGCTGCGAGATGATTAGCCGAAAGCGCGGCCGCCATGGGCAGGGCCGGCAGTGCGTAACGCAGTGACAGCATGGTCTCGATTCCCTCGCCGGCAGCGAGCACATCATCGACCACGCCGAAGCGAACGGCGTTGCCGAGCAGGTCACCCATGGCGCGTCGTGGTGTGTCGATCGGAGCCTTGCCGAGCCGCACGCGATCAAAACCGTGTGGATCTAGCCAGGTGCGGTGCACGCCGGTGATCCGTCCATCGAGGTCGGTGACACAGGCTATCATCGCCGGCCAGGTTTCGGTCGACGAATGCTCATCCGGTCGATAGTAGCAACGAGGATGGAAGCGCAAGCTGCCACCATGGTTGATGCAACTAATTCCGCGACGCTGCAAGTACGCCTCGGCTAATGTCCCTTCAATCGGGTTGGATATCGCAAAGAGCCGACGAGCGGCTTCCTGCGATCCGGCCGGCGCGACTGGACGAACGGGCCTCGGGAGTGATTGCTCCTCGGAACGAGGCAGCTTCAGAAAGCGCCTCGCCTCCTCGGCGACCTCGCGAAAGTCTCGCAAGGCCAGACTTTCGCGGATGATGTCGAGGAGATCACCATGTTCTCCGGTCGCGGCGTCGGTCCATTTCCCAGCGGGTCCCTTCGGTGATTCGTGCAGCCGCACGAACAACGAGCGGCCCGGCGTATTGTAGACGTCGCCGACCAGCCAGTACCGCCCCGCCCGCCTGCCATTAGAGAGATAGTGTCGGCACACCGCCTCAGCCTCGCACGAGAGGCGGCGTGCCAGTTCGGAAGCATCGCCGGCCATCACGCGGCCTCCCGCTCACTGACGCCCGTAACCGGATAGGTGTCGAGCACCCTGGACAGGACCTCGATGCCGCTCGCGTCCGTGGGTACGAACATGCGCAGCTTCCAGGAGATGATCTCCCCAAAGAGGCCGTAAGCACGGAGGCGATCGCGTATCGTGTCGTTGAATCCGGACAGCTCGATGCGATAGGCGCCCATCACCCGGACGCGGCGAAGTTGGAGTTCCTCCGCGAGGTCGAGGACGGTGCGTCCCTCCATCAGCGCGGCAAAGGCAGCGTCCGGCGTCAGCGCGGGCGCGTCCCTCGAAAGGACGTTTGCGACCCATGTGGCCGAAAACTTGCGTCCGATGATGCGTTCGCCCGCATCGGTCTGGAGCCGATAGACGCGGGTTGATTCGTTCGGCAGCCGCTTCCAGATAGGGAGCAGCAAGCCCGCCACAACGTGGATCGTGCTTTCCGTGAACTGGGGCACCTCGGCAAGCTCCGCCACCCAGGCCGCAGCGAAGCGCCCACGGTCCGCTTCGATCCAGTGGCTCTCCGCCATCATGCTCAAGGGGACCGTGTGCTGATCCATCGGCCGGATCAGACGGACGCGCCGCTCGATCTCGCCGTCATCGAGCATGACGCTCGCCGCGGGGACCTGCACGGCGGCTCGTCCCGAGCGCTCATTGACCAGCAGGACGGCCTGACGATCGGAAAGACGAGCAAGAGCGTCATCCAGACTCACCGGATGATTGCGCTGGCGCTGTGTGACAGTGAGCAGCCGGGTCTCGGCGCCGGTCCCCCGCTGGTCATAGATCGTCCGCCGGTCGGTGACGACAAGGCTCTCGGCACGGAGTGTTTCCAACCCGACGTCGTAGGTGCCGGATGCAACCGCGCCTTCGATCCGAGCGGTCAAGAGCTGCTCGAAGGCGGTGAACAGCACATTCTGGAGGTCGATGGTGAGCGCCAATAACCTGTTCAGAAAGGTCGTGATCGGCGGCAGGTCATTCCTGAGCCCATTGGCATCCATGAGCTTCAGACCGGTTGCATCCTCGAACCTCCCAAGCGAGCAACCGTCGACCTTGCCTCGCGCGAGCAGCGTGTAGAGCTGACGCAACGCATCACGTCCATACTGGCTTTCGAGATTGTCCTCGGGCCGGAACAGGCCCTGTCCTCCGGTCTGACGTTGGCCGCGCGTAATGGCTCCCAACGTATCGAGCCGGCGGGCAATGGTGCTGAGAAAGCGCTTCTCGGCCTTCACGTCTGTCGCAATCGGACGAAACAGCGGCGGCTGCGCCTGGTTGGTCCGGTTGGTGCGGCCAAGGCCTTGGATCGCGGCGTCGGCCTTCCAGCCGGGCTCGAGCAGGTAATGGACGCGCAACCGGCGATTCCGCGCCGACAGTTCGGCATGGTAACTCCGCCCCGTGCCGCCGGCGTCGGAGAACACGAGGATGCGCTTGACGTCATCCATGAAGGCCGAGGTCTCGGCGAGATTGGCCGAGCCTGCGCGGTTTTCGACCACCAGCCGGTCGCCCTTGCGGATGACGCGGCGCGAGCGGCCCGTCACCTCGGCGACCAGTTCGGTGCCGAAGCGCTGGATGACCTGATCCAGTGCCCCAGGTACCGGCGGCAGCGAGGCAAGCTTCTCGATGAGGCGGTCACGGCGTGCGACGGCTTCCCGGCTCTCGACCGGCTGGCCGTCGCGATAGACAGGCCGGGAGCAGAGGTTACCTTCCGAGTCGGTGAAGGGTTCGTAGAGCTGGACCGGGAAGGAGTGGGCGAGGTAGTCGAGGACATACTCGCGCGGGGTGATGTCGACCTGGACGTCGCCCCATTCTTCAGTTGGAATCTCCGCGAGCCGGCGCTCCATCAGCGCTTCGCCCGTCGACACGATCTGGATGACCGCGGCGTGCCCAGCCTCAAGATCGTTCTCGATCGCACGGATCAGTGACGGGGTCTTCATCGAGGTCAGGAGGTGACCGAAGAAGCGCTGCTTCGCGCTTTCGAAGGCGGAGCGTGCCGCAGATTTGGCCTGCCCGTTCAGCGTTCCCGTTGCGCCGGTGATGTTGGCGGCCCGCATCGCCGCGTCCAGGTTATTATGGATGACGCTGAACGCACCGGCATAGGCGTCGTAAATGCGGACCTGCTCCGGCGTCAGTTGGTGCTCAACAAGCTCGTACTCGACGCCCTCGTAAGAGAGCGAGCGGGCTGCGTAGAGGCCGAGCGCCTTGAGGTCGCGCGCCAGCACCTCCATGGCCGCGACCCCACCCTCCTCGATCGCTTCGACGAACTCGGCACGGGTGGCGAACGGAAAGTCGGCGCCGCCCCAAAGGCCGAGGCGTTGGGCATAAGCGAGATTGTGGACCGTGGTTGCGCCCGTCGCCGACACATAGACCACGCGGGCATTCGGCAGCGCGTGCTGGAGCCTCAAGCCCGCGCGCCCCTGCTGAGAGGCCGCTTGGTCACCACGCTCGCCCTTGCCCCCGATCGCATTCTGCATGGCGTGGCTCTCGTCGAAGACGATCACTCCGTCGAAGTCCGAGCCCAACCATTCGACGATCTGCCTGACGCGCGAAAGCTTCTCGCCACGCTCGTCGGTCCGTAGCGTGGCGTAGGTGGTAAATAGGACGCCTTCCGCAAGCCGGATCCGGGTGCCCTGGCGAAACCGGGACAAGGGCGTAACGAGCAGGCGCTCCATCCCGAGCGCGGACCAATCGCGCTGCGCGTCCTCGATCAGCTTGTCGGATTTGCTGACCCAGACGGCACGTCGGCGGCCCTTGAGCCAGTTGTCGAGCAGAATCCCGGCGACCTGCCGGCCCTTGCCCGCGCCGGTGCCATCGCCCAAGAACCAGCCGCGGCGAAAGCGGACGGCATTCTCTGCGTCATCGCGCGCGGCGGCGATAACATCAAAGGTCGCATCGACCGTCCAGGAGCCCACGAGAAACTCAGAATGCGCCTCGCCGGCATAGATGACGCTCTCAAGTTGGGCGTCCGACAGAACTCCATCTGCCACCAGACTCGAAGGCAGGTGCGGACGATAGGATGGTTTCGGTGACGCAACGGACGCCATCGCCGCGGACTGCACGAGCTTGGTCGGGTGTGCGCACGATCCGGGAATACGGATCGATTGCAATCCGTATTCCTCGTAAAGGGCATCGGTGAGCCGGGTGCCTTCCGGCGGCGACCATTCGACCGTTTCGTATGTAAGTTCGACGCCTTCTGGCGCGGCGTCTCTCGAAGAAGACGATGAGCGTGGTGCAACGGCGCCCAGCGATCGCGACATAGCCGGCCGCTCGATAGCGACGATCTCCGGTGATATGGCGACGGGCAGCCTTGGAGGCACATGCTGGTTCACCCAGTCGAGCAAGGTAGCGACGTCGGCCGCCATGCCTGGCGAAGCCGGAAAAGCCGTCGGATCGGCAGCGGGCAGCTTGTCGATCACAAGCAGCCGTGTGTCGATTTGTGTTCCGTGCTTCGCGTAGATGGCGCCGTCGATCGCCGCAGAAAACGCTACCTGCCCGCGTTCCTGGAGCCGCACAAAGGCTTCTCGCCATGCCGGGTTATCCGGTGCGAAGCTGGCGCCAGTGATGGCGACAAGGCGTCCACCGTCGCCAAGACGCGCGAGCGCTGAAGCGATGTGACGGAGAGCCGCATCCGTCATCCGTCGGTCTACGTTCGTCAATGCCGAGAACGGCGGGTTCATCAGAACGACGCTCGGCACGACACTCGCGTCGAGGTGGTCGTCGATCTGTGCAGCATCGAACCGCGAGACCTTAACGCCTGCGAAGAGATGATCGAGCAGCGCCGCGCGGGCCTCGGCCAACTCGTTCAAGACCAGAACGCCGCCGGCGAGCTCGGCAAAGACGGCGAGCAAACCGGTCCCAGCAGAAGGCTCAAGAACGCGATCGGCCGGCGTAATGCCAGCCGCGGCGCATGCGGCCAGCCCAAGCGGGATCGGCGTCGAGAATTGCTGAAGCGCCTGGCTGTCCTCGGAACGCCGCGTGTGGGTCGGCAGACAGCTAGCGATCTTCGTGAGCATCGGCAGCATTGCTGCCGTCGACCCAGCCTTGGCACGCATCGCGGGGCCGAACTTGCGAAGGAACAGAACGGCTGCCGCCTCGCAGACGTCATAGGCGGTCTTCCAATTCCAAACGCCGGCCGTGTCCGAGGCGCCAAAGGCAGACTCCATGGCGCTACGCAGAACAGCGGCATCGATGCGACGGCCGCGTTCGAGCTCGGTCAGGACCTGTCGCGCGGCCCTGACAGCGGCAGAGGTGAGATTTGCAGCGGCACGCATGGAGAGCGGCGTGGCGATGCCGCCGGCAAGAGATTCGGTCATGGCAGGAATTCTTTCGGAGAGCAGGAATGGGTCGAACCATCAGGCGCTCTCCTTTGCCCCCGACGGCTCAAACCCTTCCCGGCCCGACTCTCACTCTCCGCCGTTCCCAATAAGAATGGGGACCAGCGCTACACACCGGTCCCCAAGCAACCGCGGGACGGCCAAAGCCGCCCCGCTCTGTGATGATCACTCAGCCGCGTCGAGATGTTGCGGATCTTCGTCGGCGGCGGTCTCCTGATCCTCCTCGTCGGCGAGGAATTCGGGCAGCCGGCCCGCCTCGCTCTCCTGCTCTGACGCCGCATCGGGATCGAGGAGACGCAACGGCTCCGGCAACCAACCCGAGCCATCCAGAAGTCGTTCAGCCTCCTTGGCCATGTCGGCCTTCTTCAGATGGTCGATCAGTTGCGCCGACGACTCGCCCTTGGCCTGCCGCACGGCATCCAGAATACGCGGCTTGGTAACCCGGCCGAGATAGTTGTCGACGGTCGGTCGCCAGCCGGCCTGCACCATGTCGAGCCCGACCGCGCGCGCCAGCACATCGGCCTGGTCGAGACGCGTGCGAACGCCATGGGCGGAGACGCGACCCTGATTGTAGCGATTGGCTGGCTCATGGACGGCGTTGACCGCAAACGACGCACAGTGGGCGAACAGCGACGCCTGTGCACCACCATCGAGAGCCGTCAGCGCATCCCAGAGATCGTTCTCGCTCTTTGGCAACCGTGCCTTCCAGACCTCATGTCGCGCCTCGACTGCTTTGGCCGAGACGCTTTCCCTCAGCCCCGGAGCTTGGGCGGGAAAGTTCGGCGTGCGAAGGCTGATCTCAAGACAGCTCCCGGACGATGCGAACCGGTAAAAGGCCGTCAGCACGAAGTTATGCAGAACTGCCTGGAACGCGACCGCTGGATTTCCCGCCAACGCATCACGCAATGTCAGTGTACGATGCGCCGTCAACTCGATGATGAGACGATCCGGCAAAGGTTTGGTCGCGTCCTCATCATCCTCCTCGGCATCAGCAGCGCCGCCTGCGACCGCGATGACCGTGCGCTGGACGGAAGGGCCCACTTCAAGACCTTCGGTCGACGACGCATCGGCGCCCTGCCCGACATCAGGATCAGTTGCCGGCACCTCGTCCTCCGGCCGGACGTAACCCCGGTCCACGGCGAGGCGTCCTTCGGAGTCGATGCTGATGAAGACACCAGCTCGGGCGATCTCCGCCGGTTCGTAAAGCATCGGCCGGTCTTCGAATGCAGCCAGGGCCGACTCGATTTCGCCGAGACGCTGATCGACCTCGTCGGGCAACTCGTCGGCATCCCGGTAGTCGACTTCCAGCTTGGCTTGCTCGGCGTTCAGCGCATCGATGGTGGCCTGCTCCTCAGGCGAGAGATCGACGGGCTTGCCTTCGATTTGTCGTAGGCCTTGAGTGTGACCGTAGGGGAAATCTACGGCGACCGAGATCCACTTCCAGCCTTCGGCAGCAATCGTCTCAGCTTCGGCCTTGAGCTTCTCGGTTACGAGGCGGTCGAGCAAGACGACGTCCTGAAGCCAGCCGCCGTCGTCGTGCTCGAACAGATCCCGCAGAACGCCGCCACCCGCGCTCTGATAGGCATCGAGGCCCACAAATTGGGCCCGGGGATCGGAACCGCGCACGGTGTTCTCCGTGAGCAGCCGGCGGATCTGGTATGGCTCGTCATAACCGGAGCGGCTGACATTCTCCCAGACTTGCTCCTGGCGGGCGTGATCGGCCGTGACCGAGAACGCCATGAGCTGCTCGAGGGTCATGCCGTCTTCGGCATAGACCTCATGCAGCTTTGGCGAGACCGACGCCAGGCGCAGGCGCTGCTTGACGATTGCAGGGTTCACGAAATGACGCGCGGCAATGTCTTCCTCGCTCATGCCGAGATCGCGGAGTGTCTGGAAGGCCCTAAACTGATCAAGCGGATGCAGGCCGACCCGCTCATCGTTCTCCGCCACCGAATCGTCCTCGGCGATGCCCCCTTCACGCACAACGCACGGCACCGCCTGCGTCTTTGACATCCGCTTCTGTTTTACCAGGAGCTCGAGAGCGCGATAGCGCCTGCCGCCCGCTGGCACCTCGAACATGCCGGTCTCGTTGCCATCTGCATCGACGACGGCCCGGACACTCAGACCTTGCAGAAGCGTACGCTGCGCGATGCTCTCGGCTAGCTGCTCGATCGAGACACCGGCCTTGACGCGGCGAACGTTCGACTGGCCGAGCACGAGCTTGTTGAAGGGAATGTCCCGAGAAGGGGACAGCGTGATCTTTTGTACGGCTTTCGTCATTTTGGCTCTCCACGACGGGTGGCCGTGAGACTCTCTCTCGGCTTCCAACCCGTCGCGAACAGCCTCCCCTCCTCTCACTCTCGCGCGAGGCCAGGCATCACGCCGTCTCGTGATCGGCGACAGCCGAATCCAGCGATGCGGGCTCAATGGACCCGGGAACGAAACCGAGCAAATAGTCCGCGGCCTTGCTCGCCTGCGAGGCGGCCCGCACGATGGCGCGATTGTCTTCACGCAGGACTTCGAGCCAGGAGCCGATATAGTCGGCATGGCGCACGGTGGGGACGATCCCTAGCGACGCGCAGCTGAACGCGGAACTCAATTCGGCGACCAGCTCTTCGAAGGCATATTTCTTGGTACCGTAGGATCCGCTCTGGTCGCGATTGAGACGCGACGGGTGCCCAGTCGCATGACCGAGTTCATGCAAGGCCGTACGGTGCCAGTTGATGGGTTCGAAATAGGCCTGCGGCGGCGGGACCTGAACATAGTCTTCGGCTGTTGCATAGAATGCGCGATCTCCACCGATCCGAAATGGAATTCCGCTGGCCGTGATCAGGGCATCGACCGTCGGTTCGATGAGGCCGGCCGGCGGCGGCGGCGCAGCGGTGGCAATGTCGTCGGGCAGTTGCTCGCACTGATCGGTGTTGAAAACGGTAAATCGCTTGAGGAACGGGATCGCCTGCGCGTCTTCGCCGGTCTCGGCGGCGCGGCGCTTTTCATCATTCGGCACGAAACGATCCGCGTAGACGACGGTAGTCCCGCGCTCTCCCTTGCGAACGTGGCCGCCAAGAGAGAGTGCCTGGCGGAAAGTGAGCCAACTTTGACCGGTAAATCCGCGTTCGATCACGACTCCCCAGAGGATGAGGATGTTCACACCACTGTATTGCCGGTTGGTCGACGCATTTTTCGGCATGGCCAGCGGCGCTTTCGCCGCGGCAGTACCCCAGGGCTGAACCCAGGGGACGCGTCCGGCCTCAAGCTCGGCGATGATCTTGTCGGTGATTTCGTTGTAGAGGTTCGCCCGGTCCTGGCCGGCGCGCGCGCAAGCATTAGGGTTTGACATCGCGGGTCTCCGCGACGGGCACCGCGAGCCTCTCTCGCAGATTGTAACCCGTCACGGAAAACCAGCCTGCACTCTTACTCTCAGCTTCTTGCCTTAGGCCGCAGGCCTGATCCGGCGTGCGCCAGGGGCGCATCGCCCCAAGAGAAATGGCACCCGCAGGAGCGTGAGCATAGCGACGCCGAAGGCGGCACGCGGGACCGAGTGCAGCGACGAGACCGGTTAAAAGGGCACCCGGGAACGGGGCAGTGATAACGATCGCCGCAGGCGAGCCCCTTTTCCGAGTGCCCCCGGCGAGGAGCACCAAAGCTCTGGCGCGAGGGATCGAAGCCGCAGGCCGAGACGCGGCGCGGCTCGGTTCACGAGAGCCCGGTGCGGCCCTGGCCGCACGCGCACAACCACTAAAAGACTTGAGCGAAAGTGATGCTGGCAATCCTGCGAGAACAGCCTGGCAATTTCACAGTGGTCTCAGAACGGGCGAAAACCTTGTCCTCTGCTGACTGAGAATCCCAGCCTTGTGTTAGCAGCCGGAACAAACGGCGGACCACTAGATTCGTGTATTCGGAGTTATTCAATGCTGATGACCAGTGAGCGAAGGCCGGCGATACGGACACTGCAGGGTTGGGCGATCCACGTGCTCCAGGAAGCGGGCGCCATCCGCGAATGCGAAGAGCATGGTTGGATGCAGGACCGCGCCGATCCGCATGCACGAGAGCGAGCCTTCGATATTGCCCGTCGAGACCCGCCAGCAGACGTCTCCCGTCAAGCCGCGGAGGCCGCGCTTCACGACGTGCTCGACTCGATTGGCGATACCTGCCCAGAATGCCCCCCTGACGAGGAGGACCCGCGCTAAGCACCGACGCCGACCCGTCTGCTACTCAGCGGCCTAGCCGTTTCTCCACCCGCTTGCGCGCGTTGCCGACCTTTTTGACGGCCTTTTTCACCGCCGGCGCCGACTTTCCGGTCTTCTTCGCCTCGTACTGCACTTCGTAGTCCTGCCCGCCTGCCACCCGCGCCCGGTCCTGCTTTCGTCCGCGCGCCGTTTTGCTCTTCTTCGCTGCCGCCATCGGTGCCTCCTGTTGGGACATCGAAGCAACGCGACAGGGATTCGCAGGTTCCGGAACGATTCGAACTGTGCCAATTTGAATCGGCTGTAGCGTGGAGTTCTTCAGTGGCGTTTCAGCGTAACAAGCCGGCGGCTATCGGCGTCAAGGCGCCTTTCCCCGCCTTCATCGAACCGGCCCTGGCATCCTCGACAGAGAAAGTGCCGTCGGGAGAGCGCTGGATCCACGAAATCAAGTTCGACGGCTACCGTGTTCAGGTCCATCTGGCCAACGAGACGGCGAAGATCTCCACCCGGCGCGGCCACGATTGGACGCACCGCTTCAAGAAGGTCGCTCATGACGCCTGGCGGATCAAGGCGAACTCTGCGGTGGTGGACGGCGAGATCGTGGTGCCAGCTGCCGATGGCACGACCGACTTCTCGGTCCTGCAGAACGAGCTCAAGGGTAAGTCGAGGAGCATCGTGCTCGTGGCGTTCGATCTGCTCTATCTGAACGGCCGAGATATCCGGAAGCTACCGCTTTTTCAGCGCAAGGCCGAACTCAAGAAGATCCTGACCGGCACCGACATCCAGTTCAGCGAAAGCTTCGCGATAGACGGCCGCGAGATGTTTGCGCACGCCTGCAAGCTTGGCCTCGAAGGTGTCGTCTCGAAGGTCCGGGACGGCGCCTATCCGGCCGGACGCACGAATGACTGGGTCAAGAAGACCTGCGTGCAGCGTGAGACCCTGACTATTGCGGGTTTCGCGCTCGATGGAACGAAGTGGGACGGCATCTACGTCGGCCGGCGTAAGGGCGACGATCTAATATACGCCGGGAAGGTGGACCATGGATTCGACAAGGCATCAGCCGCCGACCTTCAGAAGCGTCTGAAGCCGCTGATCCGCAAGACGCAGCCTTATGCAAAGCGGATTGCGCACAAAGGAATCTGGGTCGAGCCCAAGCTGCTGGCCGAGATAGAGTACCGTGCAAAATCAGCGGAGGGAAAAGTCCGTCATCCCTTCTTCAGGGGGCTTCGGGAGGATCTGTAATGGATGCCTTTGACCGCTTCTGGGAGTGGGCGGAAAAGCCGCTCGATAGTCCGCTGACGATCCCTGCGGAGCTCCATCGAGCGGTTATGGAGCTGTCTCCGGAGGACAGGCGGGACCGCGCAAAGGTCAATGAGGCCGCAGGGCGGGCGGTTTCCGACCGATAGTTACCAGCGAGCGCCCAGTCTGAGCGCGCCCGCTCGAGACCCACCATTCAAGATTGACCTGCTTGAATTGGACAGTGTCCGAATTCGCGAAACGGAGTATGATCTGGTCATCACCGGCAAAGGCACTCTGCCCGCGGGCACCGGTGACTGAGAGACCAATCGCGCTCCCGCCTGCAGCAGGAGCCACCAATGTCTCATTATTCCGAACGTGTCATCCTTGCCCGTCACCATGTTGCCAAAGGACGTCAGATCGTCGAAAGGCAGCAACGGATGGTCCGCAAGGGTGGCGCAAACATCGCAGAAGCTCTGAAGCTCCTGGCTCTCTTTGAAGCAACGCAAAATATCTTCGAGGATGATCTGGAGCGCATCTTGCGGGAAGAGCGCAACTGCTAAGGCTCGCGACTTGGCAGTTTAGAGTCTGGCAATTTCCGGTCTCGGCGGCAAATCAGGCGTCAACGCTAAGACACGAGATGGTCGCACTTTGAGACCTAGCCTCGCGCGCGTCGTAACGCGACTTCCAACCGGGCCTTCTCCTTTTCCCAACGCGCTTCCTCGTCCCGCGCGCTTTCCTCAAGAACTTCGAGCTGTTGTTGAATGTCAGCGGCCTTTTCTTCGTGCTTGCGACGGGCCGCGTCCAAGGCACTTTGCGCCTTGTCGACGGCGTGCTGCCGTCGCTCACGCTCCTTCTGCCGGACGGCCTCCTCCTTGGCACGTTCGCGCTCCCGTTGCATCTGCTCCTTCTCTAAAGCAAGTGCAGCCTTCCGGTCGGCCGCATCGTCGTGGGCCCGCTTAGAAGGCTTCCGCGGTTGACGGCGGCCTGTCTTCTTTGAGCTGCCGCTGGCAAGGTCGGTAGGTAGCTCGGCATGCTCCCTGAATGGCCCGTTGGAGCCGACGGGTCTCTTCAGAACGATGCCCGGCGCAGCCATAGTCGCCTCGATGACGTCCGGATCGTCGCTTTCCTTCGCCGCGCCCTGGTGGAAGAGATTGCTGTCAGCGCCCCAGGCTTCGAGGGCCGCTTTCATGGAGGGAGCGGCGATCGCCAGATCGAAGAAGCCCAGCGAGGTCTGATAGGTCTTCAGTTTTCTGGCCATCGGTCTGATCCGCCCTCGTCGATCGTCAACGTCTCGCACGCCACCATGCCTGCGGAACACGACGCGGCCCCGAAGCGTTCCCCAATCCTTGAAGGACGTCCATGCATTTCGCAACGCGCTCTTAAGGATTGGCCTTGAATGAGCCGGATGTCGACCCTGCCCAAGCGCCTGCAGCCGATGCTTGCTACGCTTACCGAGGCGCCGTTCGACGACCCCAGCTGGGTTTTCGAGGACAAGTACGACGGCTTCCGGATGATCGCGGAAATCCGGCGGGGCAAAGTTGCGCTCTACAGCCGCAACGGCAAGATAATCAGCCGCAGCTATATTGAGGTCGCCAAAGCGCTGGAGGGCGTGAAGGGCGACGCCGTGATCGATGGTGAGCTTGTCGCGATCGGTAAGGATGGCGTCTCACATTTCCAGTTGCTTCAAAACGCGCTGCGCCATGAGGCGAAGCTGCTGTACTGCGCCTTCGATCTCATGTTTGAGAACGCAGCGGACTTGCGCAACCACCCCCTCCTCGAGCGGAAGAAGCGGTTGAAGGCAATACTGCCGCGCGACAAGTTGATCGCCTTCAGCCATCACCGCAAAGCGAACGGCATGAAATTCTTCGCCGAGGCCGAGCGGAAGGGTCTGGAAGGCGTCATGGCGAAGCGCGCCGACAGCGCGTATGCGTCCGGAAGCCGGACGGCGGATTGGCTGAAGATCAAGACAGCAAAGCGGCAGGAAGTGGTGATCGCGGGCTTCACGGCGCCGAGGCGTACAAGACCATACTTCGGCGCCCTGGTCCTCGCCGTGCGGGAAGACGACACATGGCGCTATATCGGACATGTTGGCACTGGCTTCAGCCACAAGGTCCTGGAAGACCTCCACGCCAAGCTCGTGAAGCTGACGATCCCGAAATCACCCTTCCCTGCCAAAGTGAAGGACGAGGCCGCCACGACCTGGGTCAAGCCCTCGTTGGTCGCCGAGGTCAAATTTGCGCAGTGGACGAGCAAGGGCGAACTGCGCCAGCCCGTCTACCTCGGGCTCAGGTCCGACAAGCGGGCGAAGGATGTCGTGCGTGAGCGAGAACGTCCGCGCAAGTAGCTTCCCTTCGGCGAAAGCCGGCAAAAAGGATTGATGCACTCTCCGCCGACACTCACTCGCCTCCAAGGTCGTGGATTTCCGGTCGCATGCCGTCAGGCGTGAGTTCGAGCGTCGCAAACGTGATCGGCAGCTTGAAACGCCGAGGTCCCGCGCTGCCGGGATTCAGGTAGAGAATGCCACCGACCGTGTCGATCTTCGGTACGTGGGAATGCCCGGAGACGATGACGTCGAAGCCGGCGCCGAGATCGGTCTTCAGCGTCTTCAGGTCGTGCAGAACGTAGATCGACTTACCTGCCAGACGGACGAGTTTCGTGTCGGGGTAGTCGCGAGCCCACTTGCCACTGTCCACGTTTCCACGAACGGCCGTGACGGGTGCGATCCGGCGAAGCGCGTCGACGATCTCGGGGCGTCCCATGTCGCCGGCATGAATGATGTGATCGACGCCCGTCAGGCCTCGCTCCGCCTCGGACCTCAACAGGCCGTGCGTGTCCGAAATGACTCCAATCCTGAACATCATTTCCCGACGCTCTCAGCCGAGATCGCCAAAAGACGATCGAGAAACTCTACCTGAGCGGACAGCATCTTGGTCCGCGCTAACTCGATATCAAACCATTCCGCGCGGTCGACTTCGGGAAAGCTCTGCCGTCGACCGCTTCGAGGCGGCCATTCGACATCGAAGGTATTGCTGGTCAGTGCTGCCGGATCAAAGTGTCCCTCGCCGCCGAATGCGATGACGCGCTTGCCTCCTCGCTGTCGGACCTCCCCCAGCGCCTGGAGTGGACCAATCGAAGCGCTCGGGCCGAGTTCTTCGGCAAATTCTCGTTGAGCAACGTTCTCCGGAACATCATTGGCATCGATTTCGCCCTTTGGAATGGACCAGGCGCCATCATCCTTCTCACGCCAGAACGGACCGCCGGGATGAACGAGCAGAACCTCGAGCCCCCGAGCTCCTCCCTTGCGGTATGCGAGAATGCCCGCGCTCAAGGTCGATCTCCTGGAAGTCTTTTTCACCGCAGCCATATGGCTCCTACTTTGCAGAGCAATCGAGAGCCGGCGAGCCGTCGTCCCGCCATACGGGACCGCGTTCGCCAAGCGCCTGCTTAGCTTCGTCCGCGGTCCTATGCACCGTTACTTCGGCCTCGCGCTCGGCCGCCTTCCTGGCGCACGCACCTACCCGCCGGGTCGCCATTAGACGGCGACGAGATGATCTCGCGTGACCTCGTTGAGACGGATTTGCCATTCGCCAGAGCCTGCCACGGACGACGAAGGAGTGCCGTCCGGCGTCACCGGATGCTTCACGACACCTAAGCCGACTTCCGCTGCGGCTTGGCCGCCGGCTTTTTCGCCGCGGCCTCCTTCGCCGGCTTCTTGCCTGCGATCGGCATCAGCATTTCCTTCTGCCCGGCCGCCGCCTTGCGCGGCTTTTTTCCTGATTTCTTGGGTGCCTCTGTCGCTGAGGCGCCCTCTCTTCCGATGCTCTTTCGCAGCGCGTCGATCAGGTCCACCACGTTCTCGCCGCGGGGACGCGCTTTCGCGGTGATGGGTTTGCCGGCGCGCTTCTGATTGATCAGTTCGATGAGGGCGGTTTCGTATTGGTCTTCGAACTTGTCCGGCTCGAAATGGCCCGCCTTCTGATTGACGATGTGCTTGGCGAGATCAAGCATGTCCTTGGTGACTTTGACATCCTGAATGTCGTCGAAATACTCATCAGCTGAACGGACTTCGTAAGGATAGCGCAGTAGCGTTCCCATCAGGCCCTTGTCCAACGGCTCCAGCGCGATGATGTGCTCGCGATTGGTCAGCACCACACGGCCGATCGCGACCTTGTTCATCTCGCGGATGGTTTCCCGAATAACGGCGAAAGCATCGTGCCCGACTTTACCGTCGGGACGCAGATAGTAGGGGCGAATGAGATATCGCGGATCGATCTCGCTGCGGTCGACGAACTCGTCGATTTCGATCGTTCGCGTTGATTCCAGTGCGACGTTCTCTAGCTCCTCCTTCGTCACCTCGATGAAGGTGTCCGTGTCGACCTTGTAGCCTTTGACGATGTCCTCGTTGTCGACCTCCTCGCCGGTATCGGCATCCACCTTAGCGTACTTGATCCGATGGCCGGTCTTTCGATTCAGCTGGTTGAACGAGACCTTTTCGGATTCCGACGTGGCCGGATAGAGCGCAACCGGACAGGTGACGAGGGAAAGACGCAGGAAGCCTTTCCAGTTGGCGCGGGGGGCCATCGCGGGGAACTCCATTACTGATGCCGGATTAAAGACGAACGACCGGGCTTGGTTCCGACATCGCGACCCGCCCCACAGCGGGATTTTTCTCATCGGCCTGCCTGGCCGGACTCGACATTTGTTCTTGTTATGTTCTAATTCGGGCATGACCGACCGACCCGCGAGCTGGCGCATGCCGACCCCGAAACAGATGGAAAAATTGGCCGCTGAAGCCGACCGCAGACGAGCGCCGCCCGCTGCGGGTCCAGATGCCCCCCTCCCGGCCGAATATTGGGAATCGGTCCTGAAAGACGCACGCGCCGGCACGACCGGGGCTCAGATGCGGCAGCGACGTCTTTCCGAGATTCAGCGTCACGTGCTGCGCGTCTCCTGCCGCCGCTGCGAGCGGACCGTGGAAATCCAGACCGCTGATGCCGTTCGACTGTATGGCGCCAACGCGCTCTGGAAGGACGTCGCGCAGCGGCTGCTCGACAATACCTGCCGGCAGCGCACCGGCAGGCATGAAGAAGACGGGTGCTGGCCAGCGTTCGAGACGCCGTAGCCGCTCTGGATTTGCCGATCCGATCTCTTTGCGCCTGGATGTCTGGATGGCCCCGAAGTATCACCCTACGCCCTTGTCGGGCGGCGATCGCAAGGCTCTGGCGAAAGAGCTCGGCAAGGCACGCGCGATGGCCAGCATGCTGGCGACCCAATCGGCGGAGATGCGGGCCAAAGGCGGGGCGATGATCCAGCAAGCCGACAGGCTGCTTTGCGAAAGCTGGAACGAGCGGATGTGGAGTGACGGCGAACCGATCGATCCGTCGCCGACCATCGATCAGGCCGTAAATGGAGGCTTCCCCTGGCTGGAGATCAGGTGCGCGCGCTGCAAGACGCCGAGCGATGTCGACCTGGCCGCGATGAAGCACCCGCCGACCACCTTCGTGCACGATCTCGCCAGCCGGCTGCGCTGTCGCAAATGTGCCAAGGCCGGCCGGCGTCCATCCGCGACTCTGCTACAGTTGACCTGGCAGCCGCGCCACCCTCGAGCCGAATCCTGACCGATGTGCAATCTTTATTCGATCACGACCAATCAAGCCGCGATCAACGCGCTGTTCCGCGTTGTCAACCGATACGTTGGAAATCTGGCGCCGATGCCGGGGGATTTTCCCGACTACAAGGCACCGATCGTGCGCAACGGAGTGGAGGGCCGCGAGCTCGCTACGGCGCGATGGGGAATGCCGTCGTCATCAAAGGCGCTGATGGACGCCACGAAGAAGCGAGCCGAGAAGCTGCAGGCCAAGGGCAAGGCAGTGGATTTCAAGGAATTGCTGCGAATGGAGCCGGACGGCGGCACGACCAACATCCGCAATGTGAAGAGCAAGCACTGGACGCGATGGCTGGGGACTGAAAATCGCTGCGTGGTGCCGTTCAACTCGTTCAGCGAGTTCAACAAGGCCGAGGGCGGTGATATCTGGTTCGCGCTCGATGAGACACGTCCCCTCGCCTGCTTCGCCGGTATCTGGACCAACTGGACGTCCGTCCGGAAGGTCAAGGAAGGCGAGACGACCAACGACCTCTACGCGTTCCTCACGACGGAGCCCAACGCCGAGGTCGGCGCCATCCACCCCAAGGCGATGCCGGTGATCCTGACAACGCCAGATGAAGTCGAGACCTGGATGACGGCCCCTGCGGACGAAGTACTGAAATTGCAAAGGCCGCTTCCGGACGGAAGCCTCCGGGTCGTCGCTCGCGGCGTCAAGGAAGACCCAATAGGGCCGACGACGTGACGGACGAGACCGACTACCAAACGGGGCCAGCACCGCATCAGCGCAAGATCATTCTGTCGATATAGACATCTTCTACGCATCAGTGGAGCAGCGGGACAATCCGGACTTGCGTGGCAAGCCAGTCGCTGTGGGCGGGATCGAAAGAGCGCGGTGTCGTAGCTGCAGCGAGCTATGAGGCGCGAAAGTTTGGAGTTAGGTCGGCATTGCCGTCAGTGACAGCCAAACGGCAATGCAAAGAGCTAATTTTCGTAAAGCCGCCGCGCTTCGAAGTCTACAAGGAGGTCTCTCGACACGTCCGGACAATCTTCGCGGAGCATTCTGACGTCATTGAGCCCCTGTCGTTAGATGAGGCCTACCTAGATGTCACCGAGAACATCCAAGGCCTCCCAATCGCGACAGAGATCGCGACCTTGATTAGAGTCAAGATCCTGAGCGAGACAGGCCTGACCGCGTCTGCCGGCATCTCTTACAATAAGTTCCTGGCAAAACTTGCGTCCGACCAACGGAAGCCCAACGGACAGTTCGTGATCACGCCAAAGATGAGGCCGAGCTTCGTTCAGGATCTCCCAGTCGGCAAATTCCATTGAATCGGACCGGCGACCAGTGCGAAGATGCATGGCCTTGGCATCTTCACCGGCATGAATATGCGCAATCAGTCGCTCGAGTTCATGAACGCCAATTTTGGGAAAGCTGGGGCGTATTATTACTGGATCTCGCGGGGGATTGACGAGCGTCCTGTCCGTGCCAACCGAATCCGAAGGTCCGTCGGCGCCGAAAGCACGTTTCGCGGGACTTGGCAGACCACGAAGCGCTGACCATCGAACTGCGCCCACTGGTCGACAAGGTCCGGCAACACTGCGAGGCGACGGGCGCGCGAGGCCAAACGGCGATCCTTTTCAGATTTCGAGCTGATCACTCGCAGCACGTCCGTACGCATGAACGACACCGCGGACGATCTCTCTAGCCTGGCTCTTGAACTATTAGCGCAACTTATGCCGCCAAAGAGGCCGATCCGGTTAATCGGTATCTCTGTTTCGGGGGTTTGTTGGGTCAGGGCTCGATGATGATCAATTGCCACTCATGCTGGCTTGATTTGGCGGGTCCAACCGCATCTCGTTGCTGCTTGCAATAGGTGCCATCCACTCCCCCAATTTACACAGAGCATGCTTGGGAAAACGCGCAAAATATCGCTTTGCAGTCGATAACTCTGACCCAAAGCATATACTGCGCTATCATATACGAATCACCGCATTTGTACTGTTTCAAGGATGGATTACGGCGCTATGGCGCGAGCTACCATGCAAGGCAAAGCGACGCTCGACGCACGATTCAAGTTTGCTGATACCGCGTTTTCGAGCGGCACCGAAGGTTGGAATTCTCAACTTCGTTTTGCCACCGGCATCGCCGACGGCGAGGACTATCTTCTTCGTCTGTTCAAGAAGACCGGAACCCCGCTGGACGAGGACCTGAAGCGGCTCATCACGCACGGCCTCAGGCGTGTCCGGCGTGTTCTGTCGTCACGCCGTGCGCGCCAGTTATTGGTCGAGGTTCTTGAGATCGTCGAGGACCAGGAAGAGATCGGTATCTTAATGGTTGATCCTGGCAGTCCGATCTGCGGGTCATTGCACAGGGTTCGAGCGCGAGAAGGCCGGCTGCTTACGACGACCGGCCGCAAGATGTTTTGGCGCAATATCTTGCGCGTAGCTGAAGGACTTGCACTTTGTCATGATGCGGGCATCGTGCACGGCGCTGTCAGCGAACATACGATCTTTTCGCATAGCGATGAAAAAGAGGATTTCCGACTCGGCGGCTACGAAGCGTGCGTACACATTGCCGACGGCGATGTGGGCGGCGCGGGACATCTGCTGCGGCCCTCCGGCACCGTCTCGTTTCGCCGGGACTGGAGTGATCTTGGGCAGGCAGCGTCGCGGATCCTCGGCCTGACCGAGGACGGCGGCGGTCCTTCCCTGCTGTCGATCGAGCGACGCATGCTTAATCGTCTTGCCGATCCGCCACGCTACCAGCTTTTCGACGGAAGTATCGTGCTAAACGAGATCGCCGAGGTCGTGGCCGATCTTGACCGGTCGGGGTCAAGCGGCGAAGGCGAGCTAATTCTCTACCCTTCCACCCAGGTTACCCAAAGCGACCTTGCATCGCTTACATCGGGCACCATCCCGGCTGACGATAGGGATGCGGTCCTCCGTTTTGTCGAAGAGGATCTCAGCGGACCAACGGTACGCACTGTTGTCGTAGATGAGGCCTTCGTGCGTATCGTCACCGACCTTGCCGCGTATGGCGTGAAAGTCATCGATGACTATGTCGGCATGATCGAGAACGCCAACAAGAGGCGGCCTGACGACTACATCTATGATGCCGTCGAGGTTCGCCACCGGATTCATCTTGCGCGAACTCGGAGAAGCGCCGAAGAGCGAGTACGCAGGCTTGGCCCTGGCGCCAAACCGTGGATTGACGCGAGTGTCACAACAGGAGTGAGCCGATCAGTCGAAGAGATTCCCACTTGGTACGCCCTCATTCTTCTCGAAGCCTTTACTTGGCTGCGGGAGCAATTCCGAATCTATCCCGTCGAAGTGCTTCACCCGCCGTCCGGCGGGGATTCAGATTTGGCCTGGATCGCCTCCCGCGAAGATCCCGACCGGGACATGCGACGCAAGCTGATGGGACTGCGCCCGGCATACGACGCCTTGGCGCGCGAATTGAAGTACGACGACGGCAAACCAAATTGGACTCTTTCACGCAGCGACGCGCTCGCCGGCGATCGGGAGCGATTTCCGGAACTCAGTTATGAGGGAACGGGCGGTGTCGTCGACGGCCGCCTACCGTTCACGTTCGCGACAAGCGAAGCTGTTGTACCGGGGCAGCTTCTTTTTCTTCGTCCTCGAAGAGATGGTGGATTTGAACGCGCAATTCGCCGCCGCCTTCAAAATATTGTGGCGGCCCGGACGAATATTGAACTCTTGAGAGCGATTGACGATCCGGCGCAGGTCGCGCTGGACGAAGTATTACGTGATATTGCGACCCCGAATGCGGTGCCGCCGGACGAGATGGACGGTTCGAAAAAGGTGGCATGGGACGCAATCGTATCAGGCAAGTCCATCAATGTCGTTGTTGGCCCTCCTGGCGTCGGCAAGACGTTCCTAATTTCGAATCTTGTCAAAAGCATTCTGGACAAAACACCGGACGCAAGGCTTCTAGTGTCGGCGCAAAACCACGAGACCTTGATTCAAATGGAGGACGAACTCAAGGCGACACTGGCGAGCGGCACGAAGATCGTCGTTCGTGTCGAGCGGACACGATCGACCGATGAAGTCAGCTCCTTGCGTGCGAGCTCCGTTGATCTTCTTAGGTCCGTTTCGACGGTCGACCACGCCGCTGAAAGCATGATGGTCAACCAACGCTATCAAATCAAGCAGGCGCTCCGGCCCGTTGATGCGTCGGAAGCGACGGTTGCGGAACGCGTATTTCGCGATACCGACAATCTGCTGCTGCGCTCTTCCGATGTCACGCTTGCCACGACATCGTCGCACATCATCGAGGAGATGATTGCCGATGGCGATCAATTCGACTGGGTCATCGTCGAAGAAGCGGCCCGCGCCAACGGTGCGGAACTGATCGGCGCGCTATTGCTGGGCAACAGAAGAATCATGGTTGGCGATCACAACCAACTCTCTCCATTCGATGCCGCCCAGCGGCAACAATTCTACGATCCCGAGCGCGCAGTTGATCTGCTGCGGGACGCGAAGGAGCGGCTTGAAACCATCTCCGATCTACCGCCGGAAGTTACTGAGGCGCTTGATACAGTTAAGTCGAGCGAACATCTGATGAGGGAGGCTCTCGCAACAGCGGCGCGTCTTGAAGAACCGTTTCGATCAATAGCTGAGCGCGAAATTGAGCGCGAAAAGGACACGGGGCGTCCGAGCACGATCGTCAACACGCTGCTGGAACAGAGCCGCATGCACCCCGCCATCGGCGATCTCGTCTCGAATACTTTTTATGACAGAAAGCTCGCTCCCTCCGACCGCGTCAAGCGTCGCACGCTAACGGTCACGTCCACGGTCGCGTACCTCACCTCTCCAATCGTTCTTCTCGATTTTCCGCCCCTCAGCATGTCAAAACGGCGACATTTCGAACACAAAGTGGAGCGATCATTCCGCAACGAGCTTGAGGCGCAGGCCTTGATAGCGGCCTTGAAAGGGTTGCGGCCGATAGTTGGCGCGGACGGCCGCCGACCGACCCTCGTGATCATCTCGCCCTACGCGGCGCAGGTGAGATGGTTCAAGCGCTTACTGCGCGGCCAAGTCAGGAAAGACAAGACCTTGTTCGGCTTCGCGAGCCCGCGCAGTAATGGTGAGTTCGTCTTTACCAGCGATAGCTTCCAAGGTGGCGAAGCCGATGTCGTGGCCGCCAGCCTTACGCGCAACAATGTCATGGTGGGATCGCGCGCGCTCGGATTCGTCAAAAGCCCACAGCGCATGAATGTGCTGCTCAGCCGCGCCAAGCAAAAGCTGATTCTTGCCACAAGCCAGCGCTTCATTCGCGAAGTGGTCGAAGGAATCGATCCGGATGCAAAAAAGGACGATCTTGAATTCCTACGAAAGATGCTGAAGGAGCTCGCGACCCTCGCCGGGACCGATTACGAGCTCGTCAGGAAGGATGCTCCTAGCATTAAGGTGAAAGGCGCATCCATCGTCGCGATCGACGAGAACGGGAGGCTTCCGGCGTGAAAATCTACCTTCCCGCTTGGCACTATCGCGCGCGCGCCATCGTTCAACGCACATGGGGATGGAGTCCAATCGAAGAAATGATCCTGCTCGCGCTCGATCGCACCCCAGAAACGATCGAAGAGGTGGCAACGTCGCTCGGGATTCCAAGCCAGGTCGCGGGCTCGACCATCGCGCGGTTGATGCAGTTCGGCCTGGTCGAGCTTCGCCTGGCTCCTGTCCCTCAATTGGCGACAAGCGGCGTCGGTCAAGACTTCATCCGGTTGGGTGGCGCCTTGCCGGAGCGAACTGAAGATCGGGAGATTCACATCAGTCTAGTGCTGGAGAAGGTCGGACACTCGGTCTTTCGCAACCGCGACGTCGAGACCGCTCCACTCTATCGGATGACCCATACAGATCACAAGGTCAACTTTCCTCCGGGCCCAGATGAGACCGATGACACAATGGCGGTCCGCGTAACGCAGCTCGTCGCCGGCATGCTCCGTCCCGGCGAATGGCTGCGCGGCGTTCAAACGATCAACTCCGTTCTCGAAAGAAAATATCTCGCGATCGAACTGAACGACGTCAAGAACGGATTGCTCCCTGAGGGGGCCAGCCAGGACTTGATCGGCGCTCTTCAAGCAACAATCAGGACTGGTATTCTGCCGGAAGCTAGCGATCCGCAGCCAAGCCGGTCAGTGACCGTCGATACGATGATTGGCACCGATCAATTGATCGTCGGCGGCGAACAGCATCTCGAATGCTTCGAACGCATCGTGGGTCAGGCCGAGGAAGACGTTTTCGTACTTTCGACTTTTGTGACGCCTCACGGCGAAAAATACACGGAGCAACATGAACGCATTCGAAAAGCTCTTGAACAGGCTGCGCAGCGTGGCGTGCGCTGCCACTTGTTCTACGGTACTGCGCTAGACACCGACAGAAAGAACGCGATCGCGATGCAGGAGCTCAATATGCGGCTCTCGTCGGTCCGTCGCGCGCGTGGCTTTGTGTTCACGCAGCGCGATTCTGTTCGAAGCCATGTGAAATGCCTTGCCGCGGATGACGGCCACGGCGGCGCTGTCGTCGTGCTCGGCTCCTCCAATTGGCTGTCGTCGCCCTTTTCTGCCTTGGAGGTGTCTGTCGAGCTGACAGAGAACCGCGCGGCCGCGGCGGGCCTGGATCTTTTGCGTTCTATCGTGTCACCTCTTTCAAGCGCCAGCCGTTCGATTGAGACGCTCCAATTCATAGCATCGGATTTAAGGCGCTCGCGGAGCGCCTTAACATCTAGCGCCGATGCTGGAGGGAGTATTCCAGTTCGGATGAGCATTCTCCAGGCTGACGATCATGAGCGATTGATTCGGAGGGTTGCTCACGAAGCCGAAGAGCGATTTGTCTGCTGTACCAACAAGGTCGGAGCTCCCATGGTGCCGGCGATCTTTAACCCCGCCGAAATCGCAGGACGCCGACTCGACGACGTCCGTGTTTACTACTCGCGCCAGACCGGGCCGATCAAACGGCGGCACGTCAAGGCCCACCGCGAACGGCTACATGGTGTAGTCGATCTGATCGCCGTGGAGGATCCGCAAGTCCATGCAAAGTTTCTTTTGTGGGACAGAGATCACGTCGTGGTGAGCACGATGAATTGGGGCTCTCAGTCGGGTTCACCGGATAATCCTCTCGACGAGATCGGCCTCCATTTGGAAGGGCCTGGCATAGCCGAGTTCCTCCTAATGAAGTTCGAGAGTCAACTCGACGATTAGTATCTGACACGTATTTTGGGCTGCGTCCAAATTGTCAACGCGCTGCGCGCCAATTGCGCTGAAATTGCTGAGTTCTTTGTTCAAGGTGGAAAGAGAACCTTTCGCCATCTATCATCAGGCGCAGCCAAAACGCCTGATAAATACAAAGCAGACCGAGCTCGCCGATTTTCCTACAGACTACGACGAAGATCGGTATGACCCCCAAAAATCTGCCGTCGTGAAAGCCACGCCGTCATAACGCAACCCGTTTGCAGTGCTTAGCCGGGTGGGCAGCCCCGATCGGGAGCGTCCAAAAGACCGCCTCACGAATTTTACCGTGGCGTTCTAGTCGTGACCCACCGAATGACGCCATCCGTCATGTAAACCACGGCGCCCCGAGGTGCTCCTGTGGCACGAAGATAGTCGCTCAGCTGAGCGGCATGATCGCGCCTATCCTGCTCGCTGGGCGCGACATCGCTCTTCCAATCCAGGACAACGGCAGGCTGACCATCTTGAACAGCGATGGCATCTATCCGCCCAGCCAGCGCAGTCGCCGCGGGTGAAGCCGAGAGCATCGCATAAATTGGCCACTCCGGAGCGAGGCTTGGCCTGAGTGCGGCGATTTCGGGCAGTGCAAGGGTGCGCGCGACGGTCACCGCTATTTCCTCTGGGTCCGGAAGCTTCGCTCCGTTGTCAGCATCAATTATAAGCTGCGTCATCAGCACTCGCGCACGTGCAGCGACGACCGGCATCTCCTCGGCCAGTTCGCCGGTAAGCATCTCCTCCATCAGCTTGTGGAGAATAAGGCCCCGCACGCGGCCGGCGCCGACCGGCAATTCGGTTTCTGGGGCTTCGCCAGGCTCCATCGCGATCGCCTCACCTCTTGGCGCTCGATCAGGATCGTGATCGCTTGGCCGCAGCCACTGGAGCGGCATCGCCGCGGCGGCGATCGCGGCACGCTCTGCCCCGAACAGCTCCGGCGTCTGCGTATTCGGAGGCGCGACGTCGGTCACGCGGGCGACCGGCGTCAAGTGCGACAGGACAAGCTGCGGCAAGTCCCGATGCGCAAGATCAACGATCCGTGCCCAGGACCGCTGCTCAGCCTGAGGCAATTCCGGAACGATCAGAAGTTCGCGGGCGCGCGTGCAGGCGACATACCAGAGGCGCTCCCGCTCGCGGGCCAAGCTATCGTCTTCAGACTCGAGTGCGCGAAGCAGTTCCGGCGGAACCACGTCGCCAATCAGCCAATGCAGTGTTTCGTCGTCGGCGCGGTAGACGAATGCCTCGCGCGAGCGCAGCAAGGTGCCGGTGTTGATCGGAATTACCACCGGCCATTCGAGACCCTTAGCGCTGTGGATCGTGATGATTTCGATCGCATCGCCTTCCGCATCAACTCGTCCCTCATTGTGGGGCACGCCGTCGCGCCATTCCCGGGCGAGATCCCGAACGAACTTCCTGAGGCCTCGCACACCGTAAGGCCGCGCACGTTCCAGGAACGCTTCGAGATTGGCGGCCGCGCGCGCACTACGATCACCCTCGCGCGCGGCGAGGGTTGCACGGACCGCGAGGCGTTCGATCGCTTCGGCCAAGAGCAGCGCAGGCGTGGTCGCCCGCACGCGTTTTCTGAGGTCTTGTAGGATCGCGAGCGTGCGACGTGCCAGAGGATGGGCGACATGATCGACATCGGTCAGCACCGAGAAGCGCTGGGGCGCTTCGGCGCGATCGAGATGCGGCGGAAGACCCACGGTGATGTCGAGTAGCTCCTCCTCAGTAAGCCCGACCAGTGGGCCACGCAGCAGCGCGCCGAAGGCCAATGTGTCGCCAGCGTCGGCGAGTACGCGAGCTAGCGCGAGCAGGTCCTGCACTTCTTGCCGGCGGAACAAACTCTTGCCGGCCTGCGAGGCGATCGGCAGCCCGCGCTGCTCGAGCGCGCGCTCATAACGCCAAAGCTCGGCGCCAGTTGGCGCAAGCAGGGCGATGCCGCCGGCAGTGAGCGGTACGATTGCGCCGTCCTCGTCGCGGATAGGGAGATTGCCGATAAGGCGGGTGCAGAGATCGGCAACGGCTTCGGCCTCCGCGTCGCGGATTTGAGCGGGCCGAGAATCAGGCGGCACATCCACTGTGATTCGCGCCGCGCAGGGCAGATCATGATCGGGGTCGCCGAGCGTCGACGTGAGCGGCACGTAACCGGGCTGGCCTTCTCCCGACAACGGGCGCGCGAAGCAGCGGTTGATGTGCCTAAGGATGTCGGGACGCGAACGAAAATTGGCGGTGACCTGAACGATATTTTCCGGCAATTGCCGCTCAACAGCGGCGCGCGCCTGCGAGTATGAGCCGATATCGGCGCCTCGGAAGCGATAGATTGCCTGCTTCGGGTCACCGACCATGAATAAAGCCCCGGCACGCAGCACGCTGTCCTGCCAGCGTCCGGCGCGATCCTTCCCCGCGATCCCGAAGAGGATCTCTGTCTGAACAGGGTCGGTGTCCTGAAATTCGTCGACGAAGATGTGGCGATAGCGTTCTCCAAGCGCGCGGCGCACGTCGTCATGCTGGCGCACCAGCGCACGCGCCTTCTCGAGCAAGTCGTCGAAGTCCAAGACTGCAGCGGCCCGTTTGAAGGCGGCGTAGTCATCGAGTACTTCGTCGAGCTCGGCCGCAAGCTGGGCGACAAGCGCGGTCGCGAACCGACCAAGAACGGTCCGGTAGCAGCGATTGACCCGCTCAAAGCATGCGGTCGCCTCTTCATTGAGGAGCGCGCCTCGCTCTTTGCCCGCGACACGCTCCCAAGCTGATTTCCGTCTCGGCGTGAGAAGATCGAAACTGTGTCGGCGCATGCACGCGAGCTGTGGCGGATGGGCGAGACGCCAGAGCGTGGCAAAATCCGGTGGAGGGTCGAAACTACCGGCGTAGAAGTTGGCGAGCGTCTCAAGCTCTCCGACCAATTCTAGGGTCTTGGGCTCGACCGGCTGCGACGAAATCCAGCGTCGGAAGTCCGCGACGGCGTCGACCAGGTCGATGTCGGGCCGACCGCCGAGCTCGGCGGGCAGAGCGCGTGCGCCGCGATATCTGAGACGGAAGCGTGCGAGTTCCTGAAGAGTATCGACGATGCGACGCGGATCATCGCGCGAGAGTGTCGCGATGGCATCGCCTGGCCGCTCGGGCGCATTCAATCGCCGTTTCAGCCACTGCTCGAAGACGGAATCGAAGGCCGCCGCCGCCTGAACGGCGTCAAGAATGCGCGCGCCCGGATCAATGTCGGCCTCAACCGCATAGCTGGAGATGATCGTCTGGCAAAATGCGTGAATGGTGGCGGTTGTCAGTTCGTCGAGCTTCGCCGCTGCACCGGAAAGTGCGCGTCGTTGGTCCACGTTTAGTCCGTTGGGCAGAGCAAGCCGCAAAGGTTGAGGCACACGTCCCGCAAGCAGCTCCTCGACATAGCGTTGCACGCGCGTCGCCAGCCCGCTCGCGGCAAGCTCTGTGAAAGTGATCGCGGCGATCGCGCCGGGCTCGGTGCCACGCGCGAGCAGCATGGTCAGGCGTCCGGCCATTAGCGCCGTTTTGCCGGTGCCGGCGGCGGCCTCGACGAGCAACGTGGCGTCGAGATCAGTCAGGATGCGAAGCCGTGCGGGATCGTCGGCGAGTGTCATCGGCAGCCCCACACTCGTGCAAACCCTCCGAAAGCGCGCATGAACGCGCCGTTCTTGAGCTGAAGATAGGCTGCTGGCGACGACGGCAGGGCTATGCGGAAGTCATTGTGCTCTTCCTGAGCGTCGGGGCCAGGCAGGGCATGGCCACCGCGCAGGAGGGTGATGGCCGCCGTGACATGCCCGCCGAGTTCGGCGATCGCCTGGTCGACGTCCGGTAGGCGATAGGGCCTCGGCTCTTTGTTGCCGAGAAAGACGAGGCGCGCGATCACGCGCGGATTGTCGGGGAGCAACTGACTGGCCGCGACCGAATAGATGACGCGCTGAAGCTCCGCACCGCGGCCAAGCACGATCTCCTCCGCTCGGCGCGGTTCTACGCCGGTCTTATAGTCCGACACGCGCACGCCGCGACGGTCGCCGGTGAGATCGAGCCGATCGATATTGCCTCGGATGCGCACCTGGGTACCGGGAATCGTAACAAGGGAATCGGGGCGCCAGGGTAGATCGTGTGCCATCGCACCATCGCCAGCTTGACTGAAAGCAAGCTCCGTCCAGCTTCGCGTACCGGGTTGGAACGTCTCGTCAAGCGTCAGTGCCTTGAGGGCGAGCTGAGCTGCGGCAGCGAGCGTGTGTTTCCAGAGCAACGCGGGCGGCGCCGATCGCTTGAGTGGCCAATGCGTGCGGACCGTCTCCGTCGAGGTCGCGAGCGCAGCTTCGATTTCCTCCCGGGACGCACGCGCATAGCCCGGCACAGGTTCGAGCGCATCAACCGTGCGCTTCAGCAACTCATGGACCAGCTCACCATAAGAGCGTGCGTCCAGCGTGAGGGGCTGATCGTCTTCTGGGACCGCGCGCCAGCCCAGCGCGTAGCGCCAGACGAAGGCGAGCGGATCGCGCAACATCAGCCGCAAGGAGGTGGCGGACTGGACATCACCGATTGCGCGGACGATTTGGGGATGGTCTGCGCGAACCTGGCCATCGTGGGCGGTGACGATCGGGCGCCGCCAGTTGCGCCAGCAGAGATTGGCTGCGGTGAGCGCCGGCGATGTCGCCGCTTCGTCCGGCCGTGCAAGAAGACGATCGGCCTCGCTGAATGCATGCTGCGGAATGCGCGCCCGCTTCAGGATCTGCAAAGATGCGCTCTGCGGGATCAGCGGGCTGGCGGACAACTGCCCACCTTGAGCGTTACGCCGGCTTCGCGAGAGAACGCAGCCGCGCGCCGCCTGACTGGTGATGACGGCAAAGGCGCGTCGATCTTGCTCGGCGACGGGATCAGGGTCAAGCACAGAGCGCGGCAGGATGTGGGCCGGTATCAGTGGGTCCTCGGCCGTGCGGCGCGGCCAAGAGCGCGATGTCATGCCGAGCAGGCGCACCCAGGGACGCGGCGCACCTGCAAGGTGGCTCGCCGGGCACCAGACAGCGCTCGCGCCTGGATCGCGTCCATCGGGCAGCCGCAAGTCCTCTAGTGAGAATTCGAGCCCTTCGGCCGGCGCGCGTCGAAGCGCCTCGGTCCAGAGCGCACGGGCCGCTGTGCCCAATAGCATCGCGCCGGCCTGCGCAGCCGCCTCGGGGCCACTCGCAAGCAGCCGCAGAATGGGCATCACGACCGGTCTTGGATCGCCTGCGTCGGCGCGGCGGCCGGTCGCCTCGTCAAGCGCGCGCTGCCACTGATCAATCTCGAACAGCGCCGCACCAGGCTGGAGGCCGAGCGACCAGTCCGCAGGCAAGTCGGCCAAGGCACGGCTTCGACCCGCGGCATGGCCGAACAGTCGCCGGAGGCGATCCTGGCCAAGCCCGTTGAGCAGGACGTCGGCAAGTGCGGCGCACGCTTGTCCCTCGCGCGATGCGAGGACCGGCACGCCGTGCGAGAAATGGAGTGGGAGATCCGCGTCCGCGACGAGAACCAGGAAGTGCTCGTCCCAGTCCTCGGTGGCCGTGGCACAGATCGCGATCTCATCGGGTCGCGCGCGGCCAGAGGCAATGAGTTCACGCATCCAACGTAGCGCTTCGACTGCTTCGGCGCGCGGGTTCGCGCAGGAAACTAAGGATATGTCCGCAGCCATCTCGCGGTCGCTGGTAATTAACTGGCCCGGAAACCAGTTCGCATCGGAGGTTCCAGGATTGCGCCAAGCGAGTGGGACCGTCTTCGCGAGCGTCGCAAGAAGCGGACGCCAGACCGATGCAATCTCACTGAGCTGATCGATATCGATTGACCCGAGCGCTGCAGCCGCATGGGCCGCGTGCGCAATTGCGGCATCGCGCAAGTCGCGCGGTGTCAGAACCCCTGCTGGGAGGTTGGCGCGAACGCGGCGCTCGACCTCCGCAAGCTCGGCAAGCCGAGCATTGTGGCTAGCGAGCCCCTCAAGATCGAGGTCGGCTTGCCAAACCTTTGCGAGCGTGCGGGCGATTGACCGTGTCGTGCCCGGAAGCTGACGGATACCTTCGAGCTCCGTCAAGCCGCCGGCGGCGAGTGCAGCGCGAATGGCTGGGTCGAGGTCCTGGGATCGCGCCGGTCGGTTAAAGCCTCCGGCGAGACGTGCAGCAAGCAGTGGAAGTGTGAAAATCTGCAGCCCAGAATCCGCTCGCTGTGCGGCAGCGATCCGCGCTGTACGGAATGCAAGCGGCCCTTCGACAACTATCGATCGTCGACTCATTTCCCCTCAGCCGCGACGCTATCATCGCCATGTTCGAAAGTTGCCGGCGTAATGCGAACCTGAGCCGCTCGCCCCTCCTCATGGAACCACAAATCTCTAATTCTCGCGTCATCGCTTGCAGGCAAAGGATTTGCGTCGCGCACGCGAAAGGTCGTGGGAAGGTTCACGGAGGTGCCGAAGACCAGCGCATGCTGCTTCGGAAGCGACGGGAGCCGCTTCAGGACCGCCTCGGAGATGAACGGGGTCATCTGCCGTATATGAGCAAGGTCGTCGGGATTCTGGATTCGATGGATGACGAAATTCGAGCACTGCGAAAGAATGGTCTTCGAGAGTTCACTGGGCCTCTGCGAAGCGGCGAGAATGAACAGCCCGTACTTTCGCCCTTCCTTGGCAATCCGCTCGTAAACTCTGCTGGCGTCTATGGCATAGCGGGATGGCTTCTCCGCGATGTATCGATGCGCTTCCTCAAGAAGCAGATGGATCGGAAACCGATTGCGTGGATCTGCTTGTCGGAGCAGCCGAAAGGCCATTCTAGCGAGCACTGACGCTACGAGCTCGACAACCTCATCCTCCACCGCATTCATGTCGATGATGACGATCTGGTTGCGTTTGACCCAACCCGCTCCGTCGCGTGCCAAACCGAGGAGCTGCTCAAGGAAGTTTTCGAGCGACGGCCCAGCTTGGCTTCCTTGAAGGTCGTAGCGCAGGAACGCATATTCAGGTCGCTCCTCGAGCGACTTAAAACGCGTCAGCATCTGCGAGCAGTAATCTCGGATCTGACGGTTACCGTGAGCCTCCTCGTATAGGATCGCCAGATCGAGCGCCTCTCCCAACGCGGAAAACTCAAAGGGAAGGTTGGCATATGCCGGGAATTTCAAACCTTCGATGATAAATCCGCCGCCATTGGCGTTTCCCAACAAATAGGTTGTTAAACCGGCAGGGTTGGCCATCTGGCCGAAGCCGATTTTGATGAATGGCGCGATCTTTTGATTGTTGATCTCCGGCGTGTTGAATCTTTGCAGCAGACCGACCATGCGATCGTGTTTTGACGGACTGCCTGTGTCGTCACGAAGAATTTGGCTCAGGCAGGTTGCCAGAATGTGGTTCTTGATCCCCTTCAGCTCCGCCGCGCTGCCCGCTGAGAACAATGTTGCCAGCCCGAGCGCCATGCGCAGTATCGGTAGTTGGGTGCGCTCGCTGGCCTGCAGAAGCAGCTCCCACTCTGACTGCTCCAGAAACCAATGGGGCAGACGAAAACGCTCCGTGCGTGCGGTGCCGTCCAGAATGACATGGTCCACGCCGATCTGCTTGCGCTTTGCGAGCGGCGACAGCGCCTTCGCATATTCTCCATTGACGTCGAATACGACGAACGTGGCACCGCGAGCATGGTGTTCTTCCGCCTTTTCGAACAAGGATTGGAGGACCGATGCGACCGTGCAGGACTTCCCGCTCCCTGTGTTTCCCAGGACGGCAGTGTGTCCGCCGAAGAAATCATCGATCCTGACCTTAACGTCGTAACCCTCGAATATGACGGACCGGCCGATCGTCAATGCGCGATAGCGGGTGGCATCAGGTGGCGTGGGTGGAACATTGTCGATCGGGGGTGTAGGCTCCGAAGGATGATCGGTTTCGAAGACTCGATCCAGTTCAGCGTCCAGCGCATACAGTGCGTCGCCGTAGAGTGACGGGAACACGGAGACGCCGAAGCGAAACCTTTCGCGCCGATCTTGAGGCAGCATCCCGACGGGAACGACATCGAGGTACTTCGCCGAAGAAGCCTTATCCAGCTCCCCTTCACTGCGACTAACATGACCAACGTCGCGCTCACGCAGGCCGACGACCTCGACAACCACGTACTCGGTTTGCACCGCGACCATCAGGAACGATCCGAGCCTGGCGACATAGTGAACGTCGTCGAATCCGACGACGGTGAAGTTGTCGGTGCCCGCATGCATCTCGATCACGAAACGGTCGGCCGCGACCGAGACCACCTTGCCGATTGCGCGCTTCCGATCGTCACGACTCATCGTCATCCTCCCCCTTCTGGGGAGCCGCGGCCTCCTTCTTCGGGGCCATCGCCTCGATCACCTTCCGAACGGCGTCATCAATGCGCTCGCTCGGGCGTTGCGGCATGAACTCTTCGATAATGGTGTCGAAGTAATGGGCTTTGCGTCCGGCGCTGCGTCCGGCACCCCCAATGATCCAAATTCGTGGATCATTTAGCGCGCGAAGCTTCGCAATCTCCCCGTCCAAATCTGGATCTACAAAGATCACGAGCCGGAACGTGGGAATCGTCAGGGCCTGATAGATGATATTGTTGATGTGCTCGTCGCCGAAGGCATACCCCATCGTAAATAGCACGCTCTGTTCGCGAACAATGCGTGACTGGAATTCCCGAAACAGATCGGCATAGGGAGACCCAAGGCTCGAATTCTGCTTGGCAGGCGTCGGATAGATCATCACCTTGCCCGGTTCTTTGGAGACGGCCGTTTCTCGGATCGGGAAAAGTCCGTGATCGTCCTCTGTCCAACTAATGGACCCATGAATCTTACACAGATAGACAAAGCCATCGACCGCAGACCACTTGCGGCTGGTGACATCGAGCTGTTCAGCGAGGGCGTACCGAAACGTCGCTGGATTGAACCGCCGTTCGACAACGCCGGAGAAGCCGTTCGTGTATGGCAGGCCGAGCCTATCCATTGCGGTCTCGTTGAAGAGATCGTAGTTCGTGGTGAACACCCAAGGACGCGGAAGAGATCGGTCGCGCAGCACAAGCTTGCGATAGAAGGATTCATAAAGGCCAACGACGGTATGGTCGCCATTCGCGAAGGCGCCGTTCGTGCATTTGGCCCAAAGAAATGTTTGAACCTTCTTGATGATCGATTCGACAGTCTTGAGTCTTGTGGCGGCATCACTCAGCGAACTGCGCACTAAGACGAAGCGCAGGCTGAAAAGAAGCTCCATCAGCCGCTCTAGGTTGCGCGCATACTCCGCGGCACCGAGGTCGATTCCAAACTGCTTCAACAGAGCATCACGTTCGTCGGCTGTCGGGAACGATTGATCCCCTTCCTTCGGTGCCGCCGTGAATTCCTTCGCGAGGGGCGCCATCGTTGGGATGCCGACCTCCTTGTCATTAGCCCACGACGAAGAACAGCCAGCTCCCAGGAGGAACGCCACATTTTTGGCATTCAGTGACTCAGCCAACGCCTTTCTGACAATATCCGCCCCATCAGGCCAATCATAATCAGCCTTCTCACCCTCGACGCCGCGAATAAACTTGAATGTGAGCTTCGATGGCTCCGTCTTGTCTGCATCCGCCACCGCATTCCCCCCAAATCTCTATTTCGCCGCCTCGTTTGCCCGGCGCGCGACATCTGCACTCCGCGCCATGAGGACCTCGAAGGTTTCAGCATCTTCCAACAGCAGACCGTCCTCGACCATGCGACCATAATCTTCTTCCAGCGCCTTCGCGGCATCACCGCCAGGCACGAGCTGCAAACCGCCATTCACGGCAGCCGCATAATCGATCGGACTTCGATCGGCCGCCCTCTCAACGAAGAACATGCCCTTGTGGCGCGCGACCGCGTTCGCCAGCTCCCTATCGGCGAAAGCCGCATCCGCCAGGCCGGCGTCATCCAGACGCGCTATGTCATGCCAGTGGCGTGCGAAGCGATCACCGCGCAGCCGCTGCTGGAGGCAGAAGACGTGGACAGCCGTCGCCTTCTCCCAGAAGGTCCGCTCGGCGTGCATCACGCGCGGCCGCGCTGTTGGGAACGTTACGCCTTCAACCAGGCCGGATGCATCGCATTTGATGTCGCGGAGGCTCGCCGGCTCGCCCGTTGATCGCGCCCCGAACTCCAGCATCACACTCGGTGCGACGTAGCCCGAGCCAGCGGTGGTCGCCTCGTAGTCGACAAACAGCTTCTCGCCTTCCACGCGGACGGCAGCCGCCAACGTCGCGGCAGCCAACGCGTCCGCGACGACCGGCTGCGCGGTGCCCGCCACCCAATCCGGCAAGCGCTTGCGCACCTCGCTCGACCAGCGCTTCTCCTCGCTACGTGTTTTCGGCAACGCCTCGCCGTTGCCGTCCACCAGGTCGGGCGCGATCGCCCGGATGTCGTAGGTCAGGTCGACGTCCTCGGAAAACCGCCGGATGACCCCATAGGCCTTCGACAGTGACGTGCCGCCCTTGAACACCAGATGCTCGCCGAGCGCCGACCCGTAGAGCGTGGCGAGCGCCCAAACCACCCACACATCCTTCTCGAGAAGGTGCGCCGGTCGTCCCGACTGATCGGCCGCGACGCTTAGCGCCTCGCGGCGGTCAGCGACCGGAAGGTGGAGAAAGGCGTCAGCCATGCGCCGCCTTTCCTACGCTGCGCGCGAGCCAGGTCGGAAGCTGCGGCGCTGCCGCGACCAGTTCGCTGAAAGTGGACGGCGAGAGCTTCCGCTTCAACGTTTTCAAGGCGGCTTCCGCTTTCTCCGGCCCAAGCCAGGCCAACGCCCGCACCGCCTCGCCAGCCGGCTTATGAGCCAGGGCGAGTTGCCAGCGCGGAGCATGACGAAGTTCGACAACCTGTTTGCCGAGATTCATCGTTCGGCTGCGGCCGGAGGTTAGATAGACCGACCGAACCGGCACCTGGGTCGTCAGGCCGAGAGTGTTGGCCGCCGCCGCCCCGCTCGGGACGATGACTTCGCCGCGCTGGTTGGCGAGCGCCTCGACCGCTTGCTGGACGGAGGGGGCCCTCGTTCCGAACCGGCTCGTGATGGGACGGAGATAGACGCCGCGACCGGCCCGGATCAGTTGGCCCCGCTCAGTCAGACGCGACAAAGCCTGATCCACCGCGGCGCGATTACCGAGGTGAAGCAAGCTCTTAGCCGCCACGGGCGTACCTTCCGGCAACCCTTCGGCATGCGCGAGAATCTGTTCGGTTAACCGTTGCATGGCCGTTCTCCTGTCAGAAATATACGCGGTTTTCTGACAGTTTTCAAGCCAGCGGACTTGCTGGGGAGCCGTCTATTTCGGCTAGATCAAGGGCGAACCCCTGTCGAGTAGACCATCCAGGAAATCCTCCCGCGAGCTGATCGGCCCCGCGAGCGTCGCAAGGATCAACGCCTCGACGATCTGGCGGGCCAACGACCGCGCCATCACCCGCTCTTTCGTCGAGATGGCGGTCATGGCTCGGCCGTGCAGGAATGCGCTTCGCACGTTGAAGAGCTGCTCATACTGATCGGCGAAGCGTCGATCGCCCAGCAGGCCGGCCACCCGTCCCCGAATTCTATTCGTGGCGCGCATCCCTTTGTGGCGGTCAGGCGCGATGCGAAAATTCTTCTGATAGTCCGCGCGCAAGCCGAGCGCCGCCTCGATCGTCGTGATGTGCGCAAGGAATTCATCCACGCCCTCGGCCAGGAACGCGCGGACGAGGAAGTGAGGGATCGGCGTCTCAAACAAAACCGATTGCTTCGCCTGCTCGACGGTCGTCCATCGGCTCTGGTCCCACACCGTCAGCTCGGTCTTTGCATCCTCTTCTAGGTGCAGCTCGACCGGGCGCTCTTCCTCGTATGTCCCGCCATAGCCATCGTCGTAGACCCGGTCCTCCCAGCTCAACGTGTCGGGGGACGGCGGCGAACTGGGACGAACGAAGATGTCGCTGTCGATCGTGTAGACCCATGGCACACGGAAGCCCCGCCAATCGACTTCCTGCATGGTCGACCAGCTCTCCCAGGGGGCCAGCAGGAGGAAGAACAGCGCTTCTTCCAAGGCAGTCGGGAACCGCCCTTGATGCGGTTCGACCCGCCCCAGATCTAGGCTCAGGTCCATGAACAGGACCGGGACCGCGCGTTCCTCCGGCTCCTGCTCGAGCACCACGACCTCCTCAACGATCAGCCAGTGGAATTCGGCGAAGCGCTCGGCATCGAAGTCCTGACGCGGATAAAGCCGCCTCAGCCGGCGCGCATCGATCACGCCGCGCAGCTCGTCGGCGCTCAACCGGCACACCCTGGCCGGACCGAATGCGTGCGGCGGCAGGTCGGCGGCAAGATCGAGCGGCGCAAGGTGAATGCGCCTGGCCCGGGTAGCGCGCAGCGCCGCGTCCAATCCCTTCGCCGCTTCCTCCACAGGCATGGCAAGATGGGCCGTGTCCTTCTGCAGGTGACATGGAAGGCCCAACGCCCGCAATGCCGTCGAGAGCGCGAAGTTCGGCCCCTTCTTGCCGGCGTTTGGGTAGTCGTCGCGGCAGATCTCACGCAGCCGCATGAAGGCCGGGTGCGCAAGAATATTGTCGGGCCCGGGCGGTCGTATGCGCCACAGGTCCGTCATCGCCATCAGCATCGCCATTCTCGGACCCGTCTCGCTCATCAGGAGATCCGGAGCCGCCGCAAAAGCTTGCCGAGGACCGCCTCGTACTCCTCGGGCTTGGAGAAATCGGCGTAGAGCTTGCCTTTCAAGAACTCTGGCAGCTCACATTCCTCGTAGAGCAGCGGCAGCACGACCACCTCGCCGCTCGCGATCTCGCGGTTCATCGCCACGTCGAGCTCCTTCTTCACCCAAGGAGCGCCGATCGACTTTTTCGACAGGACGACGGCGATGTAGCGGCTGAGCTTCATCCCCTCTTCGATCTTGGCGATCAGCGAGTCCCCGATGTCGATTTCGGCCTCGTCCAGCCACACATGCTCTACGCCATGAGCGAGCAGATCCTTGCGAAGCTGGCGCACGAAGGGTTTGTCGACGCCAGTATGGCTCAGGAAGATGCCGTGATACTTCTCATGCGCCGGATCGGCCTTCTCCAACGCGAGGCTGTCGCGAACGAGCTGGTTCTGGGCTTCCTGCGACGTCGGCGGCGTCAGCAGCCAGCCCGTCGGGGTGCCGAGCATCAGCTGACCGCCGAGGCTGTAGCCCTCCGGCGTCGCGGCGATCGACCCATAGCCTTCGCCGGGATCGGATAGGCACAGCGTCCAGCCGCCGGTCCGCGACAGAACCTCGAAATAGCGCGCGAAGGGGCTGTCGAGATCGACCGGCCCCATCCTGCGCCCCTTCTTAATGAGAAGCTCCGAACGCTTTACGAAACTCGCCACTTTCGGCGCCACATATCCAAGATGGGTTTCGCGATAGCCGAAGAAGTTCACCCGCTTCGGCTCGGACAGGCACCAAACGACCGTCGCGCCACCCGCAATCGCGGCCTCCATCTCCTTGCGTCGGTCCTCGCCATCGAAGGCGGAGTCGAGGTCGTAGCGGTCATTCTGCCCCTTCAGCTTGCCCAGCTCGTAAAGTTCGTTCGAAAACTCTCCGGCCTTACCGAACAGAAAATGCGTGTAGCTCTCCGGATTGATGATGATCGTGTCGTATTCGTAGAGCGGATAGGCCGCCCGCTCTCGATCGACATCGGGCTGGCAGAGCCCGAGATTTTCGATCTCCACGCCATCGATCTTGTCGCCGGTGTAAGTCAGCCCGACAGTCAGCACCCGTTTCACGTGTCGTTCCTTTCCGCCGCCTGCTTGGCCGCCTCTCTAGCTTTCACTTCCAAAACCTCGCCGCGGCTGCCGACGAGCGCGATCTCGATGCCGGCCAAGGCGCACCGCGGCGCGAGCCGCTCGGCCAGGCGCAAGGTGCCGTCCGTCAGCGGAACCACGGCCACCTGACGCCCCTGCGATGGCGTGGCCATCAGCAGGCCTACGGTCTCGCAAAGACCCCGGTAGAGCCGCGACAACTGGCCTGGATGCCGCGCGTTGATAATGCCGCCCTTGCATTCGGCCGAGATGACGTGGTCGCCGATATTCGCGACGACATCACCGAGCCCGGACTTCGGGTTGACGGTGATCGTCTGGCCCGCCGGATTTCGATAGACTCCGCCATAGGCGGTGCTACCGACGCCGGAGACCTTGGTGAACGCTCGCCGCCCCAGCCAGCCCGCGAAATCGAACTGCTTTCCGTGCTCGCCGTCGGGATGGACACGGACGTCCCGTGCGCCCTGCGTGCGGAGCAAGTGCATCGCGTAGGCGACCATCACCGCGCCCTCATACAGATGATGTTCGTGGGCGCCGTCCGATTTTCCGGCGCGGTTCGGCGGCGGCTCGAGCGCCGTCACGAGATCCTCGAAATCCAATCCAGCCTCCCCGCGATATCTGCGGACGCGCAGCGCGCACCATTGACAGGAGCTTATAACCGGCCATATTTGCCCGGTAAAGGAAGGCCTGTCATGTTTACCTATAGCCCCGAAAAATTTGCGTCGCTCTACGCCTCCGAACTTGGCCAGCGCATCTGGGCCTTTCTCACGCGGCCCGAAAACGTCGCCCGCCTGGAGACCGCGTCCGAACTCGGCAAGCCCGCGGTCGAAGGCATCGAGGAGCAGCTCCTGGCGGAATTCCGCGAGGAGGTCTTGGCCGACCGCGTGAAGCAGATGGTCGGCCATATGGTGCGGCAGATCCTGGAGCAGCGAGATTGGGTGCTCGACCAGACCGATGTGAAAGTTCAGTCGGTGCCCTTCAGCAAGGCGGCACGCTATCGCCGGCCTGACTGGTTCACCTTTCACGCCTTCCGCAACAGCAGTGATCCGCGCGACGTCGTTATCACCGATCGCCGGCAAAATCCGACGCTGCCGAACGGCGCGCGCTGGACCTTCTACGCTACCTTCGCCAGCCCGCTAAAAGCGGCGGTGGCGTTCGGCGTCAACGACATCAAGCAGCTTCGTCAGCAGGTCCATTCGCACGGCTTCCACCGTGTTCGCATCGAGCGGATGCTGCGCCGGGCATGAGACGAGCAGATGATGACTGATCTATTCGATGTCGACGGCGCCAATCTCGATCGCGGGTTTGAAAACCTGAAAGCCGCCGAGCTTCCGATCGAGCAGCAGCTTCACGCCATGCTGCAAGAGATGTGGGGGCGTTACGAGCCTTATGCCGACCCCGACTTTCGGCAGGGTTTCGCACGCGATGTCGATGGCCGATTTTGGGAGATGTATCTGGGCTGCACGCTGCTCGAGGCGGGCCGCACCCTGCTTCCCGTCGTCGAGCGCCAGCGCGAAGGCGGTCAGCCGGACCTCTGCGTCCTGGAAGATGGCCGCCGAATCTGGATCGAGGCCATTACCCCAGATGAAGGCGCACCGGGTCCTGACCAGATCGTGCGTCCGGTCCCCCTCAACGAGGGCGGCGGCCTCTTCGCCGCACCGATCCGTCAGGCGCAGTTGCGCACGTCCGGGGCGTTCTGGACCAAGGCGCAGAGGATCGCGCGCTATCTCGAACAGGGTGTGATCGGCCCGGAAGACACGAGGATCATCGCGATCAGTGCGAGCCGCTTCGGCGTCTATGTCGCCGACCAGCCGTTGCCGCTGATCATGACCACGTTATTTCCGATCGGAGATGCCTACATCACCATCGATCGCGAGACCGGCAACGTCGTTGACGAAGGATTTCACCCGGCCCCCTTCATCGACCGCGAACGCAATCCGATCCCGCGCACGGCGTTTCTCGACGAGCGTTTCGCTGACATCTCAGGTGTGATCTGGTCGCGCGTTGGCCTCGGCAACCTCTCGCGTCGAAGCCGCCCGCTGACCTATGTCCACAACCCCTTGGCGCAGGTTCCGCTGGCGACAAGCTGGGGCGTCTGGGATCGCGAGTTCGTCATCACGCCGCGCGGCGACGAGTGGGAGGCCAACGACATTCTGGCGCAAGCCGCAGCGGAGGCATCATGACGATGCGCCCGAGTGCCCGCGTCTGGCGCCTTCCGTTCCGTGAGGTTGATCATGGCCGTCGGCGATGAGCAGCGACTGATCACGCCGATCAGCCAGCGGCAGTTTGAGCTCTATGCGCTGTCGCTCGAACGTGGGCCCAATTTTGATCCCGCGCAGATCTTCGGGAGCTATCAAGCCGGACACGGCAGCGCGAGCGGCTGCATCCTCCTCGATCCGGAGCGCGGGACCTTCACCGCCCTGGCCTTGCGCAGGCGTGTCGATCATCGCTGGGTCCGCGTCGATGAAGGCGGCCCCTATCCCACTCCCGAAGCCGCGCTGGATCAGCTCACCATCAGCATGCGCGCTGGCGAGCCGCCCGAGCCATTGCCGCCGGGCGCACGGCGACGGCCGCTTCTGCTGAAGACCGGATCGCGAGGCACATCGCCGGAGTTCGACCTGCTGACGAGCACGATCAGCCATTTCCCGGCGCTGATGGCGGTCGGCGAATGCTACCTCGCGCTTCCCAATCCGGATGCCAATTTCGTCCCCGATCTGCAGACCAGCAATTTCGCGTCCCGCCTCTTCGAACTCTATCTTCTTGCCTGCTTCCGCGAGCAAGGCCTGATCGTCCGGCAGAAGCATGTCTCACCGGACTTCCTGATCGAGAACGATGGCGCCGCCTGCTGGATCGAAGCCGTGACCGCGAATTCCGAGACGCCCCGCTCCGGCGGGATCGGGGACTGGGTGCATGCTCCGGTCGATCGAAATGAACGCTTAACCGGCGCGCCAGCTGAGCGCTTCGCCAAGACGCTGCGCGGCAAGCTTCAGCGCAACTATCATGAGCTGGATCATGTAAAGGGGATACCCTTCGCTCTGGCGATCGCTGACTTCTATGAATCCGGCTCGATGGTTTGGAGCCGCGAGGCTTTGCCGACCTATCTCTACGGCCTGCGGGCAGATGTCGAAGGCGAAGGCGCCGGGCGACGTGCGATCGGCACGCCGATCAACAATCTTACGGGCAGGCACGGCATTCCGGCCGGGCTATTCCGCGATCCCGACTTCGCTCACCTCTCTGCCGTCATCTTCAGCAACGCGGCGACGCTCGCCAAATTCAACCGCATGGGCTTTCTCGCTGGATGGCGGCCGCCGGGCCTCACGATGACCCGCCGCGGCATTCTCTTCGACCGAACGCCGGGCGCGCTGGAGCCCATTGATTTCGATCTGTCGGTCGACAGCGCCGAATACCAAGCGCTCTGGCCTTGGGGCGAAGCCTGGTGTCAGGAACTGGAGGTCTTTCACAACCCACAGGCGACGCACCCCATTCCCTTCGATCTCATACCCGGCGCGACCCATTGGTTCGAGCGCGGCGGCGACGTCGAGTGCAACACCATGTGGGCGAACTCGGTCATTTCATCGATCACTCATCTGCGCATGGCCGGCGCGCAAGGCGAAAGCGAGCGGCCATGATCTGCCCGCCATGCATGCGTCGCCGTCCTCGCCCATCAAAGGAGCATCGTTGAACATGGAAACGGAACCATCCGACCGGACCATCGTCCTCCATCTCCTGCGCGGGGCTGTACCCGAGCGCGCCGACGAGATCAGCGGCCTATGGAGCCAGTATGGTCATGGTGTGGAAGTCGCGCCGAGCACCAAGGGCGTGACGATGAAGGCCGATGACAAGCGCATCCAGTTCGACACCAAGACGATCGACTTTTTCTGGCTGCTCGGCTTCAGCGCATGGCGTGCCATCGAGGTGTATTCGCCGGCCCTGCTGGTGGCGACATGGACCGGAATGCCGCTTGATCAGGCCCTCAAGATCGATGCCGAACGGGGGCAATACGAATTCGATTACAAGCAGCGCGTCAGCACCGCTCAATCGCTCATCGCGGCCGAACAGACCGCACAGATTTCCTGGCCTGCGGACATCCCCGAGCCGACCGCTGACCGCGACAGCTTGGGAGATGTCCAGCACAAGACGATGTTCGACCTCGTCGCGTTTGCCCTGGCCTTCGCGCTGCTGCACGAATTCCGGCACGTCATGTATTGCGCCGACAAGAGCGCACCGTCGACACTGCCCGAGGAGGAAATCGGCTGCGATAACTGGGCCCGCGAGTTCATGACCAGCGGCCTCGCCGCCTATGCGAAGGAGCATAGGACAACTACGCTCAAGTCCAGCAGAAGCGCGCGATGGGAATAGCGCTCGCCGCCGTGATCATCCATGCGATGACGCCGACCCACGCGCATTGGGGCAATCGGCAGTATCCACCGATCGCCGAGCGGCTGACGGCGATGATCGGAGGCTACAATCTGCCGCCCGGCTCGTCCTTCTGGCCCTTCACGGCCTGCCTTTTGATCACGCTGATGAGGCAGGAGGGCCGGCCGCTCGACATCATCGCGTACTCAAATCAGGAAATGGTCGAGGCCCTGCTCGACCGGCTCCGTTGACGCTGCGGGGAGCGCGACGTGCCGGTCTATTTCATTGGCGAAGATGAAAACGGATGCTCCCCGATCAAGATCGGCGTGGCGAAGAACATCGAGGCGCGCCAGCGCAACCTCCACACGGGGAATCCTTTGGAGCTGCGACTGCTCGGGTGGATCGAAGCGACCGACGCCTTCCAGCTTGAACGAGAGCTGCACAAGCATTTTGGATCGACCCATGTGCGTGGAGAATGGTTCGACATCGAGCCGGGTGACATCCTGGCCATTCTCAAGCGCGCCGGCCGCGCTGGATTTGTCGCCAAGAACGCCGATGCTTTCCAGATCGTCGGTTATGATCGCGACGCCATTCCCGAATACCTCGGCGTGTGGGAATGGGCCGATCTGGAAATCGACGAATGCTGCCCGTTCTGCGGATGTCTATGCGGCATGCATTTTCAGGAAGCCTCGCAGATGTACTATTGCATCCGATGCGACACGCTGACCGACTTTTCCGAGCTCGATCCGCGTGAGTATCCGCCGGACGAGTGATGTCCTGAAAGGCGGAAAGATGCCAATCCTGAGAAGCTGAAACCCGGCTTTGCGCTTCTGAGGGGAACGCCATCCCCTGCGGCCGGCCTTCGTCTCAGCCGCCCCCTTTTGCGGGGAGCCCCCGCAACGCCCCCTTCAGAGTGAGAGTGCGGACCGGCTTCGCCGTGACGGGTTGAGGGCTGAAAGAGGGGCCCCGGCGCCGGTCGCGGAGATCGGTGATGTCCAGAAAGACCTGACAAGCTCGGGCTGGCCAGGACCGGGCGAGCTATACGATGAACTTACCGACAATATCATCGCAGAACTTGAGGCCGGGCGCGTGCCTGGGTCCAACCTTGGAGGACGGCGGCTGCGAAGGCGCCACTTGCCAAACGCCGCGACCGGGCGGAATTATTCCGGGATCAACGTGCTGATCCTTTGGAGCGCCGCGGCACGGCTTTTCGGGCCAGAGCGGGCCCACCTTCCGCCAGGCGCTCGCGCTCGGCGGCAATGTCCGCAACGGCGAGCGCGGCACGTCCGTCGTGTACGCCGACCGATTCGTACCCGACGACGAGAAGCGGCGCGCCCGAGCAGGCGCGAGCGGCGATTGATTGCTGCGCAATCTTGCTATGCTCGGACCCTTCCCTCCTAGTGATTCGCGCCTGCCATGAGCATTTTATCAAGCGATCCGATTACTCAGCTCGCATTCTCGATGTTCGAGAGCAAGGGTGTCTATGCTTTGCTTCTCGGCTCTGGTCTCTCTCGTGCAGCCGGGATTCCAACTGGATGGGAAATCACTTTGGACCTAGTTCGACGAGTCGCGCTCGCGCAAGGCGTCAAGAATCAGTCCGATTGGGCGACGTGGTATCGCAAAACGTATGGTGCGGAACCCGATTATTCAGCGATTCTAGCAGGACTGGCGGCCTCGCCTGCCGAACGGCGATCCATCTTACATTCGTACATCGAGCCTGACGAAGACGATCGTGCAGAGGGTAAGAAACTTCCGACAGCCGCGCACCATGCAATCGCGGGCCTGGTTCGCGACGGGTATGTCCGAGTGATACTAACGACCAATTTCGATCGGCTATTAGAAAATGCACTGCGAGAAGTTGGCGTTGAGCCAACTGTCGTCACCTCCGTCGACAGCTTGTCAGGAGCCGAGCCGCTCACACATAGCCCGTGCTACGTGCTGAAGCTTCATGGTGACTACAAGGATGCACGCATCCTGAATACCGACGAAGAGTTAGGCGTGTATCCGCCGCAATACGATGCGCTGCTCGACCGCATTTTGGATGAGCACGGTCTTATAGTTTGCGGTTGGTCAGGCGAGTGGGATGACGCGCTACGGGCAGCATTGTTGCGCGCTCCTAACAGGCGTTACCCTACTTTCTGGAGCATACGGGGGAAAGTTGGGAGCGGCGCAGAGCCCATCATCAGTCAGCGTAAGGCTGTGACCATTCCGGTTGCCGACGCCGATAGCTTTTTTCTGAAGTTGGCCGAGCTGGTGAAAACACTCGCCGAGACTCGGAAGCAGAGTCCGCTGACGATTGATATCCTCGTCGGCTCTATCAAGCGGTACGTTGCGAGGCCGGAATTTCGCATTCGACTCGATGAAGTCATCACACAGGAAGTTAACAAGCTTTTCGACCGCCTCGACGCGAAGGAGCTCTCTCCGCAGGGTGTGTGGTCCGTTGAGGAATTCCGCCGACGCCTTAAACTCTATGAGGCCACTACCGAGCCGCTCGCGAAAGCCTTTGGTGTTCTCGGACGATGGGGGGATGACGCCGAGCTTGCACTCATTGCCGATACGATCCGCGGCGTCGTTGCCAGGGCGAACAAGGTGGGCAGCGGCCTGAATATATGGCTTGATCTAAGGACGTATCCGGCCGTTCTGCTCATGACTGCATATGGGCTCGGACTTGCGAGAGCAGAGCGTTGGAAGACCTTGCATGACCTGTTTTCTCTCTCGATGCCTAGGGACGAGCGGGACCCAAAACGTCTCGTGAATTCGCTCTTCCTGTGGGACTGGAGGGGGTCAGACGACAATCTCTGGAATAACGTTGAAGGTTTCACGACAGGCAACAACCGCCGAAAAACACCACTCAGCGACCATCTATTCGACGTATCCTTCGAGTGGGGCACGGCGTTTTTGGGCGTCCCCACAGACAATGCTCTGCTGTTCGATCGTTTTGAGGCGCTGGGGGCGTTGGTCCACCTTGAAGAGAACAGTGAAAGGGCACTGAAGGATCAACTGGAGAACGGCGACAGGAAGGCTAGGATGTCTGTCGGTCGCATCGGCTGGCGAAGCGAGGGGCGACGCTCAATAGAACACGAGCTGAAATCAACTCCTACCAGGCAACAACTGCTTAAAGCAGGGTTCGCATTGGGCAGTGAAGCATACCTCGATCTATTCTTGGAAAACCTATCACGGGTAGCACGATGGATGGAGTGGCGCTGACACTCCACCTGGCGATACCGGCCAGGGAGCAGCCGGACGATGTCTATACGCCTGAGAGAACTGTTTGCCTGTACGGAGCAAGGCGGCGCTTTCGTCGCCGAATCTGCCGATGGTCGACTCCTGCATATTGGCGAGGTGCCCTCCGGGCTCGCCTGCAACTGCGTCTGTCCCGGCTGCGGAAGGCGGATGGTTGCGAAAAAGGGAGATGTGCAGGCCCACCATTTTGCGCACAATGCTCAGCAAGATGGCCGGTCATGCGCGTCCGCCGGCGAGACGGCCCTGCATAAGTTTGCGAAACTCATTTTGGATGAGCGCCTGGAAATTACTTTGCCAGCGCAGGTCGTGGAGGAGCAGAAGGATCGCGAAGTTGTTGTCCGGGCGGCGAAGCGTACTTTCGATCGAGCGATCCTAGAAACCAAAGATGGGCAGATCGTTCCCGACGTCGTGCTGCTCTTACGCGATCGCAGGCTCATCGTAGAATTCAAGGTCACTCATCCGTGCGACTCAATAAAAATCGCCCGGATCCAAGCGATGGATGTCGGCGCAATCGAGATCGACCTCTCCCAGTACCGCGACCACAAGCTCAGCGAGATCGGAGACCGGATACTTTACGACGCGCCGCGAACATGGCTGCACAATCCGCGGGAACGTGAAGCGCGCGCACGCCTCGAAGTGAGAGCGCTACAGCGAGCAGAGGAGAGGCGGACGCAAATCGAAAATTACCGCGGCTCCTATCGCCATCGTTCACCGTCAGAATCCCCGGGAAGCGGGGCATGCGAATCTTCGGCCCGGAAAAACGGCCTCGCCGACCTCATCAATCTGCCGGTATATGGGGCTGGTTGCTTCACAGTGGCCGTTGCGGAATGGCAAGCGGCTATTCTGGAAGCATTGCTCGCTCCAACGAAAACGCCTTTCCGAACTCGAAATGGGCTCGCGGCACTCCGAAGCAGACGATGGCTCGACTCATCGTTTGCTGACATTTCGGACGAAATCGTATGTGGGGTGCGAGCGGCCGGGATTCCGTTCAACTCCCCCTTCCAGGCCGTCGAAGCATATCTAACGCAACTCGAGCGCCTTGGCTTCGTTCATTCGGATCCGACTGAGATTTGGCGGCCCTCACATACGCTACAGGCACGGATCGATAAGGCGCGCGAGCTCCGCGCGCGACCGGTCAAGCGTACGCGCGAGCTCCGTCAATTAGTTGAGGAGCTGATTGCCACTCTTCCAGCGGATGAGACCGCTGCTTTCGTATTTGAACAATGGTGGAGTTCAATGCTCCCGGAACGCGGCCATTCACCTCGTGATGCGATCGACTTCGATGAAACGAAGTGGCGATCGCTCACGAACGACCTGGATAATATCGCGACGCAAATCCGGTTCTCGCCGCGAGAACGCTTAGACCTTTTTGGGCTTCCCTACCACGGCGCCCTGGCGCGCGCACTTGAGCGCAAGCATGCAGAAGAAGCCGAACGTCAACGCGCCAATCAAGCGAAAATCGAGGCAGATAAAGCTGCCCGCGTCGCCGATCTGCAGCATCGCGCGCTTCGACAGATCGGGAGAGAAGCGGAACTCTGGCTCGTGACGACAAACTCTAACACTGGGGGACGCCCTCCCATCGAGGTCGCTTTGGATAGCGAAGCTGGTCACGAGGATGCGGTCCGCGCGCTCCATTACCGAGCAAGAGAGATTGAGGTTCAGCATCGAGCAAGCGAGCGGAAGGCAAAAGCCGTGGCGGAGCTCGCCGCGCTCGCCCAATCCCGGTATTACGACGACGAGCGAGCTAATTTATGGATGCGAGGCAGGAGGCGGGAATTAGGTGGTAAATCGCCGGAGGAGTTCACGGTTGATGATGCTACCCGGCAGCGGTGTAGTGAGCTGCTACCTACGAAACGTTCGCGTCGATAGGAACTCGGATGTTCTGTGTCAATACACCGCATAGAGACAATGAACCGGCCTTCTAAAAAGCACCACTTCGTACCACAGGCGCAGCTTCGAAATTTCTCTGCGGACGCGGAGCGCCGTTTTCTCTATGTGCTCGACAAACAAACGGATCGATCATTCCGAACTTCGATCCTCAACGCTGGCTCAGAGAACGACTTCAACACCATCAGTCTCGGCGCCAGCAAGTGGAACTTCGAAGATCTGTTCCAGGAAGTCGACACCCGGTCGGCTTTGCTTATTGCGGAGATCCTCTCGCGCAAATCGCTAGCCTGGCTATCCGAGGATGATCGGCTTGCTTTGGCCGACTTGTTCGCCACCCAGATGCTTCGCACGCATTTCAGTCGAACCACGCGGGCGCACCTCGCTGATCGTCTTCGGGAGATCACACGGCAGCTCGGCTACGATCCGGATCAGAATCCGACCATGGCGACGCCCCCCGATGCAGCACTGCGCCTCGGCGCAGTACGGACATTCCTTGATCGCAGCGAGCAGGTCGTCGCGCTTCTGCGCCTGTATCCCGCCTTATACCGAGCAAACGGGGACCATCGGTTCATAATCTCTGATCATCCCACCGCAGTGATGAATGCTTTTCCCTATGGGGAACTCGGACTTACTTCGCACGGCATACTAGTCGTCCTGCCGATCTCACCAGAGATTATGATTGCCTTGCACTGCCCGACAATTGTGAAGCGCTATGAGTTCGCTGAACAAGCGAGTCTCGAGGCAGATCAAAAGGAGCGAGTGTTCCGATACAGAGACGGCCTCAGGTCCGGCAATCCGATCGATATTGATGAAGATGCGGTCCTGTTCCTCAATCATCAGCAAACGGTTCATAGTGCGCGGTACCTCTACGCGGCCACCGACACATTCGATCGCGCGCGTGAAGCGTTGGAACAGCAACCTCACCTTCGGTCCGTCACGACACACCTTACGTTCGGCGAAATGGGACGGCCGTCTAAACGACATTCAGAGATGCAATCGGGAATACACCTCGTAGTACGCGGTCCTGCCGATCACGGGATCCTCACAATCGAGGAAATCGATCCTTCCGGAGAAGGGATCACCGCTCGGACCGGCCAGATCACATTGTTAGCCCAAATGGCATCGGATCAGGGCATGCTCCGTGTCGAACTCTACGTCGATGGACGCCCCATGCGCACCTTGGGCGCTGCCATGGTGGAGCCTCTTGGAAACACAGCCGATGGCTGGTTCCGCGTAGTTCACCGCGATGCCAGTTTGAGAGAGTTAGGCAAGCGTCTCGATCGCAACCGCTTGTAGCCTTCCATTTCCGGCGAGCAGGTCCCCGATATCAAACTTCGAGCAGTTGGCAGCACAGGCCTGTTCCACAGCATGCAGCGCAACCTCTCACGTCAAAAGCACTAGGTGACAATACAAGCGTCCGCGAGCCGCGCTTCCTCGTCCATCCGATTTGCACGCTACAGCACTCTGGACTTGGGGGCGGCATCAGGGGACCCTTTGTTTGGCATCGTAGACAATTTAGATCGATGCATGGCAATTGGGTTACGCGTAGATGGCGCCGAAACGGGTCAGCAGGAATCTCGTCAGCCACCACAACGGTAGGTCTTCTGGCGAGCCCGCACCGACAGCGTCGCGCCATGGATATGCGCATCTCACTCAGCGCGGTTTTGATCTTATCGGGGGATCATCGAAGCGCTTGCAGGGACTCATGGTTGAGAGTGATAACAACAAGCGGCGCCGGCTCGTCGAGTTCAAGGATGGTTGCCGCTATGGCAAATTTGGAAGAACTAAAGCTTATGAGCTGATCGCCCACGAGAGGATCAGGGCCTACAAGATGGGGGGCAAGACCATGATTGATCTCAACAGCATAGATGAATATCATGCTTCGCTGCCGAGGGTCGAAACGAGAGCAAGCTAGGCCGCCGATCTGCGCAGCCGCTAAGTCCTCACACTGCTGCCATGACCGAAAACACCGATAATGCTCCGTTCGACCCCGCGCTGGGGGCCATCGAACCGCACGCCGGAACGCTGACCGCACCGCCGGACGGGCAACAGCTTTACAAAATCATGACGATTGAGAACCTGCTCCGGTCGGTGAGCGGCGGATACCTCTATTTCAACCGGGTCGATAGCTACAAGGACTTCCGGAATGCCGACGGGCATGACGGTGAGCAGTTGCAACAAGATCGCGCCGCCAATGAGGCCGCCAAGTTCGAAAGGGCACCCGATTTCTCTGGGGCGGACTATTATGACCGCTGCCGAAACCGGACCTATGCGTGCTGCTTCTCGCTGGAGAACTCCGACTACATCTGGCACGAGTACGGGAACGGCAGCGCACATGGTAAAGTCGGCATCGCTTTCGATTTCGCGAAGCTGCGTGCCGTCATCAATGAGATCATGAGCGTCAGGAATGGACTGCTGTACCGGGGAAACGCCTGCAAGCAGATATTCTCCGTAAACTACGGAATCGTCGATTATTTGTCGTGGGAAGAGGTGCGGGAAAATATCGATCGGATGCCCAATCCGATCCGCTACACCTACGTCAAGGACAAGAGCTATGCTGATGAGCGCGAGTTGCGTATTTCGCTTTCGGCGATTGGCATGGGACATTTTGTCTTGGCCGATGGCACGAAAATGGAATTTGCCCCCGGACTCGAACTCGGCTTTGATTATCGAAAGGCCATGACAGATGGCACGATCACGGAGGTTTTTCCCGGCCCCGGCTGCGACCTCGATTTCCTCCGCGATGAACTCGGCAAGCTCGGCATCAAAGCGGTAGACGGCGCGGCCTAAAGGCTAGGCAGATAATCCAGCGGCACTTCGCCGCCGCTGTGCGTCCCAATCTATAGGTCTTGTTCGGGCGCCGGCTTCTTTAAACCGCGCGGCTCCAGTAATTCGGCGGGGGTTTCTTGCAGGCCACAGAATGCGCTTATCCGGTGATTACCGTCGAGGATGCTCAAGCCATCGGGAAGCCTTATCGCAACTAGCGGCTTTTCGAAGACGCCATTCTTCATCAGGTAATCGGCCCCCCTCTTGAATCGCCTCCCGGTCTCCTCATCAATGGTGCCGCTTGCTTTCTCCATCAATATCTGCGCCACAATGACCTTCGTACCCTGGCAGAGATTTGCAAAGCCACAGTCAGTCGTTTCGCGCTTCCAGCTAACCTCTCGCCACCATGAAAGGGGCCTGTATCCAAGGATGGCTGCCCATGCGTGATTGCCGAGCGGCTCCGGCGGCGGCCAACCCGTATCGCCAGCGCTGCGGTTTGCGAGGTAGAACAGCCACAGTTCAATGACTGCATCGGGCCAATGCGGAAGATAGCGCTTTATATCGGCTAGAGATACCTCCGGCGGTCGCCACTTCTTCTTCAGAATCTCGGCGAGTTCTATAGCTTCGAGCAGCGTTAAGCTCCACAATTCCTCGACGAGCTTCGGCACATCAGCCATGGCATGATCCTGCGGTCATGATTTCATTACCACTATCACGCAAACGCCAAACGGAGGCGCACGGCGGCTTTCTGCTTTCCGGTTGCCGACGTGCCCTCATCGTTAAGCAGGGTCGAGGCGATCGAGCGGAAGCCGCGGGCGTAGTGGTCGCTGCCGGCGCTTTCAGTGTTGGTCTGGCCAGGCGCAACCGACTCGCCCCGAAGTCGTTCAACACGAGGTACGTATCTCGCTCGGCATCGTGGGGCAAAGTGTAAAGACTACGCATGACAAGGCGCTCCCTTGACCTCGCGATATCAAGTTTGGGCGATCCTATCGGGATTCGAGTCGGAGCCGGGTTCGATTCCGGTCGTGGCGCTTGTGGAGACCAGAACGGCATGGGGCGCGCCTGCTGCCGGGGAGCCTGCTGGCTTATTTTTTGCCAGCGAGTACCGCGCGTCTCAGCTTGCTGGTATTTCTGCTGGTATCGGCAGCAATCCGTGACTAAAATCGCCATAAATTCGGATAGTTAAGGAAATAGGTGACTGCCGGCCAGGGGCACCAGCCTTCGCTGCTTCGCAGCTACGGCTCGGCAAGCCGGGCGCAACTGTATCCATGCGAAGCGGCGAAGGCTGTCGCGCCGAAGCCTTGGCGAAGGCGGACTGTCTCAACACCCAATCTCTCTCCCCCTCCCTAGCCATCCCCACATCCCCCCTGTATAAACCGGTAGCTTCTTCCATCACCCGAAGGAGCTCACATGAACGACCTGCACGCGTGGCTTTCAGAGCAGCACCACGGCCTGCGCACCTTCCAGACCTTTCAGCACAAGCTCGAGACGCTCGGCCGGCGCGATCCCGCCCAGCGCGGGCTGTGCCGCCTGCTCAGCGGCATCGTCGGCAGCTATGTCGAGGCCTTCGACGAGGCTCCGCTGCCGGTCGAGGTCGCCGAGGGCGCTTATCGTCGCCTGCTGACGCTGGTGGAAGGCCTTGATCTGCAGGGAGATGCCGCGCGCCGCCTCGCCGACATCAACCGCGTGGCGACCTGCGAGTTGTGGCAGTGATCGGCACGCCCAGGATTTCAAACAGCAGGACGCGCCTCCACGACCTCGCGACGCAGAACGCCCGAGTCTTGTGCCTCTCTTGACGCCCTTCCTTGGAAAGGGCGCAGGGAAGGCCGGGCGCCGGCTGGCACCCGCGGTCCGCTGTGCGCAAATTGCGCGAGAACAGATGCACAGCGGCATACAGGGCAGCCCGGACATCCCGGCCTTTCCCTGCGCAATGGTTTGACG